>NZ_JAOVZR010000001.1:4559474-4867303 GCF_026619415.1 Hoeflea algicola | reverse complement strand
TTTGCCTCGGCAAGTCCGACTTTGACCACGCGGCGATAAGCTTGTGTGTTGAGCGCGGCCGTGACAACCAGGTGTTTTGTTTTTGGCGCTTCTTTGACGCCGGTCGCAATGCCATCGATGGGCGAGAAGAAATGTCCGTCCAGCGCATGAACGGCGTGGTAATTGCCGGTTGCGAGATCGACCGTCTCGACGCTCACGCCGGTATCGGTCAGCCATTTGATCAGCAGCGGCTTGACGGCCATGGCGATATCGCCAGCGCGGTTCCATCGAGCGGGACGGCACTGATCTCGATTGGCCCACCGGAAGCCGTACCAGATAGACCGCTCGCACGGCTTGCCGATGTCCGCGAGCGACATGCGGACCGGGCGCGCCTTGGGCCGGTCAACCGCCTCGATTGCATCGACGGTCGGATTGAGGGGTGCGGGGAACGCGGTCATGATGCAAGCGCCAATGGCCTGCGGACGCGCTCAATAGCCTCGCGCCTGAAACGCTGGGGTTTTCCGGCCTCATACCAGAATGCCACACGAGGCGGCTCATGGTAGCAGGCAATCACCAGCGGGTCGGCATAGGCGAATTTGCGCTCGGCCTTGCGCAACGTCGCGCCGCTATCCATGGCTGTATCAACAATCAGCAGTCTGCCAAGGTGCGTCGGCACTTTTGCGCCATACGGGATGAAAGGAATGTGCAACAGGTGACTGGCGTAAACAGCGGCCACCGCACCCGATCTGCCCGGTCCTGTGACACTTCCAATGGTCAAGTCCTCACAGTCAGCGGAAAGGACGTGAGCTATCCGTGCGTGAAACTCTTGCTCGGAAACGATCCGCATCATGCCACCTCCCCACGCCGCATGACATGCGCAGTGGTCGTGATCAGCGAGCGCGCACGGGCACGATTGAAGGCATGAAAGCCCTCGACTTCACCGGCTGCCGTCAGGTCGACGGGAGCACAAAGCGAGGTCTCGCGAGGATTGTTGAAGTTGGGGTTTGGCTGATTTGAGCGCCATTCCAGCGAACTGGTCTTGAAAGACAAAGCTTCCTTGTTCATTGTCGCGGTCCTTTCGCGGTCAATGTGAAAATCGTTGATTGTGATCGGGTGCCGGGCGGGTGCGGTTTACGAGGCCTGTTGCCCGCCCGGCTGCTTAATCAGAATGGAATTTCATCATCCGCCATCGCAGGCGCGCCCGATTTCAGATGCGCGAACGGATTGGCATTGCCACCACCAGCCGCAGGGGCCTTGCCGGGGGCGGGACCGCGCGTCGTCGGCGCCGGACCGCGCGAGGCGGGGGCGGTCCGGGCGGCGGGACCGGCATTGGCGGGCTTGACGTTGGTTATCTCATTCTGCGGCCCATACTGCCCGGTCGGGTCAGTCTTGACCTTGACCTTGATGATGCATGGGATCTGCAAAAGTTCGTCGGTGTCGGCGACGTTCATCTTGCCGGTCGCCTCGCGGACCATGGCAAACTGCGAATTGGCAATCGAGATCACCTTGTCGAGCTTGTTCATGTTCTCGGCCCACATATTGAGCCGCTGCCAGATCAGACGACCTGCGAAGTGCTCGCCCGTGATCTTCCACGTCAGCACCAGGCAACGGCCCTTCTCGGACTTGCTGGAAACCTCGGCAATCTCGGACTGCTCGATCACGGCCAGATATTCACCGGCCGGGATCGGGTCGAAATCGCCCGAAGACGGTTCGGCATTCTGGTCATAGTGTCCTGCGATCTGTACCATCACGCGGCATCCTTCTGTTCTTCCGCATCTTCAACGACTGCGGGCTTTGTTTCATCAAATCCGGGGAGATATGGAGCAAGGGCTGCGAAGCCCTGCCCCTTGTCGTAGCGAAGATCGGGCGGAATTCCGTACCGGTTCTTCGCATTGATCGAAGGCTTGCCGACCGTGCGCATCATAATGATTTCGCCACCAGATGCGCGAATACGAGCCGTGCTCTTGTCATTCTTGGCAGTGGTTCCGGATTTCGTTTCCGCCTTGATAATCACGTTGCGCTTCATGCAAATGATCGCATCAAGCCAGCGCTCGACCAGGGCCCGGTGATCCGCCCTGCCCTGATCGCCTTTCTTCGGCGAGTGCAGAGCGATCTGGTATTGGTCGTATGCCTGGGACTCGGGGTCGTGGTGTTCCTGCACCGCCGCATGGGCGATCAGAACGATTGCCATCCCGCGGTCATTGCGCAGAGCGTCCAGCATGGCGATGAATTCTTGCCAGATCGTGGTGGCGAACATGTAGCCCTTGTTGAACGGAAAATCTTCCATCCGGGCATAGGTGTTGCCTTCATCGTCGCCGCGCGCGCAAGTCTCATCATAGATGAGCTTTTGCAGTTCGGTTACGCTGTCGATGACGACTGTTTTTCGGTCGTGATCGCCTTCATAAAGTGCGGCCAAGCCTTCGCAAACCGCCTGATAGCTCGTAAGCTTTTTCTTCCTGAACGCAGGGATACCCTTCGGGATATCGCCGGGCGAACCATCTTCGACCTGAAAAACCACAGGCCTAGGAAACTCTACACCAATCGATGTCTTGCCCATTCCGGGTCGCCCGTAAAAGAGCATGCGAGGCGGGTCCGTCGCCTCCATTGTTTCGAGATCACTCAGGCTGATAGCCATGATCGTCTTCTCCAAATTCGAGTTGTGGCGCGTCAACCACCAATGCCCCGCTTGCGCCATCTTGCGAGGGGTGGAACGTCAGCGTCATGCGCTGGCATGGGTAAATGGCGATGTGAGCCAGATAATTGGCCTTTGGCGACCAGAACACGAAGGCAGCGGTCACAAACCGGTCATCATCAATGATTTCAGCCTTGACCAGAGCGTCAAGAGCAGCCTTTGTCCGATTGTCGATATCGGCCTGCGATGAATGCCGCTCGACGCCGATCAGGACGATGACGCGACCCGCCACCTTCCGGACGTGCTGCGACCTGATTGCGGTTGCGGCCTGCATCTTCCAATCGGTATATTGTGCGGTCGGAATGCGACCCTTGCCGGTCTTGTTCAAAAACAGATTGTTTGTCGAGGGTGGCGCCGGAATGGTAAAGGTGACCGGGACGGGCTTGGGAGTTTCAACCGCCCCGGTCGGGACGCCTGGCACGGTCGTCCGGTTGGTGTTTGTTTGCGCGTGAGCAGTCATCAGTCAGTCGCTCCGATATTCGCGCGGCCCACAGCAGTATCCTGATCGCTCTTGCTCGCAGCGTTTCCGCGCGATTGATGAGCCTGTCCGAACGCCATTTCGCGAAGCGCCTGACGATGCTGGCTGTAGAATTCCGCATCTGTGGCCTCCATGTGCGAAAGCGTGTTTGAGATACTGTTCAGGAAATCGTTGTGGTCGGCCCGCTTGGCCTTTGCGGTCTCGCGGCGCTGGGCCTCGATCTGACTGATAACCTCGAGCTCGCGAATTTCGCGCCAATCGATCTTTGCCGCCTCTTTGTGAAAAAGCCCGCGAACACGACGCCGGGTCCAATGTGGATAAAACTCGGTGATCGCGTCATAAACGCGATCAACTGCAGAACTTTTGCTGTCCCAACAATGAAATGCGATACGCTTGATAAGATCGTGCGCTTCCTGAGAACTGTTGAACGATGGAACGGTTACGCCAGACATGGTTCGCTCCTTTGGTGTCCGTGTTTGCGGGTAATTACCCATGACGTTGTCTCCAATTCTGATGATGATGATGGAGACAACGGTGAAACGAACGATTGGCGCGGGATGGCCTGCAAGCGATCGCGATCAATCGAAAAAATATTCGCCGGACAGGAAGCGGGGGACTGCACCTGCCCGGCTGGACGCACACACTGAGGAATATGGGAGGATGTGTGCGTATTGGAAATCATGCTGCCACTCCCGCGCCCTTGGCGGCGATCCGCGCAAGAACATCAAGGGTGACGCCATCAATGCCCCGATCCGATGCAGACGCGACCAGAGCAGCCCAATATTTCGACGGGATGCCGTCACGGGTGTATATGTTGGTCGCGTGTTGCGGGGTCACGCCGATATCGGCGGCGAAATCGCCCCGGCTCGGCCACTGGTCAATGATGGTTCGAAAGCTGTTCATGCCGCATTTATACGTTTTGTGTAATTTTCAGTCAATACGTTTTGTGTATTATTTTTTGATAAGCCGCTAGGCCATGGACAAATTTGCACAAAGATTGAAAGAGGCGAGGGAAAAGGCGGGGTATCGCAGCGCCCGCGAGGCGGCCGAAACCCTGCAATGGACGTACAGCACCTACGCCTCGCATGAAAACGGTGGACGGATGCCGAAACCGGACTTGATAAAAAAATATGCCCGAGCGTTCAGCGTGGGCGCGGGTTGGCTGATAACAGGCGAACCTAAAAGTGCACAGCCTATTGAACCTCGCGAAAAAATAGGCGTAGTATCGGTTAGTGGCGAGGTTCAAGCTGGCCATTGGGTAGAAGAAGATAGTTTTTCGTTTCAAGATACCTCATACGTGCCAATGTCGCCCAACCCACAGTATTCACCGGAGTCACAAACAGCGTTTCTTGTTCGGGGCCAGAGCATGAACAAGAAAGTTCAGGATGGCGATTACGTCATTGCGGTCTGGATTGATCAGACCCGCGATGCGATCGACAATGACATTGTTGTGATCAGACGCCGACACGGCCAACTGGTCGAGACCTCGCTGAAACGCTTGCGCATTATTGACGGCCATCCGAAGCTTTTTCCTGAGAGCACCGATCCCAAGCATCAAAAACCGCTCGACCTGGGCGACCCGGAAAACGGTGATTGTGTTGAAATAATCGCCCGCGTTATCGGGTCATATAGAGACCTCACATAAAATTACACAAAACGTGTTGACAATTACACGGTTTGTATAGATGCTGTCTCCATAGCCAATCACGGCAATGGAGATTTTTGGATATGAACCACACGAACCAATCCACCGCGGTCTTCCTGATCAACGAGAGCACCCGCGCCATCCTCGTCACATACGAGGAAGGTGACTCCGCTCCGCGCACAATGTTCAAGACATTTGATCAGAACATTGAAGTTGATGACATGGTCATCGTCCCGACCAACACCCGCCACAAGATGACCGTCTGCAAGGTGGTCGATGTCGATGTCGATGTCGATTTCAACAGCGGCACACTTGTCGAGTGGATCATCGGCAAGGTCAGCACTGATGAATATCAGGAAGTCGTGCGCCGCGAAAAAGATGCACTAAAAACCATCAGGTCGGCGGAAGTCCGTCGTGAGCGCGAGAAGCTCAAGGAAGCTCTCTTGGCTGATTTGAACGGATCGAAAGATGACCGTTCCATAGCATTGCTTGCCGGTGATCTCGACAAGCCATCTGGCGAATAACCCGCAATTCTTGCCGTGACCTGGTGTCTAACTCCACAGGAGCGGCAAGAGAGTGATGCATGCGCATCACTCTATAAGAGTGTGTAACTACTCTTTGAGCACTGCCAACAGGGCGTTGGCGTGGGGTTGAAAAGACGAAGTCGACGCCCTTACCGCAGTTCCATTTTGGAGGAATTTACAATGGCTTGCTGCCCGAAATGCGGAAGACAGAAAGTCGGGAAGGATTTGGAAAAGAGGCGGCGCTGCCGAAGGTGCGGCGTCCTTCCGGGCCAGACCATCATGAACCGCAGCGGTTCGCCATCGAACCCGCGCCCATTACCCCGCCACGAAAAAAGGCCTTTGGAGGCATAATCATGCATCTTTACCTCGACATCGAAACAATCCCCACGTCCGACCCTGCAATTATCGAGCGGGTAGCGGCCAACGTCACCCCGCCAGCCTCGATGAAAAAGGCCGACACCATTGCAGCGTGGGAAGCTGAAAAGAAGCCCGAAGCGGTAGCCGAAGCGGTCAACAAAACCGGCCTGAATGGCGCATATGGTAAGGTCGCGTTTATCGGCTTTGCGCTTGATGATGATCCAGTCGAATGTTGGTCATGGCCGCTCTATCATGAGAGCGAGCGCGACTTGCTGGCCGGGTTCTCGGAAGCTCTGAGAGATATCCCGCTAGGCCGCGTTCCAACCATCGTCGGTCACAACATCGCAAACTTCGATCTGCGTTTTATCTGGCAGCGCGCCATGGTTCTCGGCGTCCGCATGCCAGGCTGGTTTCCGCGCGATCCGAAGCCATGGGGCGATGACGTGTTCGACACCATGACCAAATGGGCCGGCGCTCGCGATTATATCAAGATGGACGAATTGTGCTTTGCACTTGGCCTTGATGGCAAGAGTGATGTTGACGGCTCTATGGTCGCTCAGATGTTTGCCGATGGTGAATATCAGAAGATCGCCGACTATTGCATTGACGATGTGGAGAAGGTTCGCCGCGTCCACAAGCGTATGCAGGTCGCATTTGGCGAGGCTGCGTGATGGTCGCGTCACACAACTGCCCGAACTATCCAGGGTGTGGCGATTATGACGCCAGATGCGCCACAGGCATCAATATTCCATGCATCATCCACCCGCCGTTTGATGGCGAGAACCTGACCAGAGAGCGCGAAGCTCTTGGCGGTCCCTGCCCTATCTATCCACCCACCTTTGTGCAGCTCGCAGTCACCGCCGCCCTGATCGGGCTGGCATGGCTGGTGATCTGCGCTGCTGATTGGAGTATGCCGGTATGACCTTCCTCACCCCAAACCAGACAACACTTGTCCTGACCGCGCTTCCATCAATGCACCGGCCCGGCGTCGTGCATCGCTTTTTCGAGCAGTCGGAAATGTTCGGCGTCGAGTTCGGCAGTGCAGAAGAATGGTTGCAGTCATATGGCAACGATCTGGATAATGTCGAAGCGGTCTATCGGCTTGATCTGTCCATGTCGTCAGCGCCGGCCAATGTGTCAGAAGAAGTCGCCAGCGCATGGCTCGACTTGAACCCATACGCAAAGGCTGCCGAGTTCCCGCCCATCGTCGAGAATTCAACCGCGGCACGGCCATATCAGCTTGCGATTGATCGTGACGGCGCGGCCGACCTGGCAAACGACTTGCAGCGTGATCGTGAGGTGGCGTGATGGTGAGCGTGGAACAGATCGAAGCGGCCAAGAAGGCGCTTGAAGAACTGGCCAACTCCTCGATGAATATACCTCTAAGGGATTGGTGCAGGATCAGTGAGACAATTCTTTCCGCCCTTTCTGCTGCGGAAGCGCAGGAGGTGAAGCCCCGCGTAAAAAAGCTGGTGTGGGACCGTGGCGTCGTAGATTGGGCGAGGCCTCTTCCCGGCATGAAGTACGTCGCTTGCTCCAGTGACCCGCACCCGCATTGGTCATGGTGGCTGGACGGTCTAGAAGGGCCGATTGACCACCATAAGTGCGCCAACGAGCAAGCCGCCAAGGCCGCAGCCCAAGCCGATTACGAGGCCCGTATCATCTCCGCGCTGATCCCTCCGGATACCTTGGATAACGGGGAAAGCTGACCGCCATGGTTGACATCATCCCTCCAGAAGAGCGTCCTATTACGCTTGCAGAGGCGTGCCGAGAGTTCTTCAACGATAAACTCAAGCCGTCATCACTGCGCACTGAGGCCAAAAAGGGGAACCTTGAGATCATTCCGATCGCAGGGAAGGACTTCGTGACACCGGCCGGGATCAAAGGGATGATTGAGAAATGCCGCGTCAAAAAAGCCAGCAAGGCTCTGGCTCAAAACAACCGGAGCCGGAGCAGAAACAGCCCGAACCTGGTACATCAAAGACGGAACCACCCGTATCTCCACAGGATGCGCTGAACACGATGTTGACGGGGCCCAAGCCGCCCTGCAAGCGTACATCGCCGCCCAATACCGACCACCAGGGAACGGTCGTGCCGATCAGATAAAGGTCGCGGACACGCTGATCGTCTACCTGCAGGAGCGTGTTGACCGCCTCAAGGGCGAGAACAAGGCCAAGTCCGAGATCGGCCGGCTCAACGCCTACATGGGCCACCTTCCAGTTTCCGAAATACGCGGCAGATTATGCCGAGACTATGCAAAGCACCGCGGCACAGAAGCCGGCGCCCGTCGAGATCTTGAAACCCTCCGGGCAGCCGTGCGCTATTACCACGCCGAATACGGTCTATCGGTTCTCCCCACCATCACCCTGCCAGACAAGAGCCTGCCCCGCGAGCGTTGGCTGACCCGCTCCGAGGTCGCTGCCCTGATCCGCGCCGCTCGAGCAACGGACAAGTGCGACCATCTGGTTCGCCTGATCCTGATCGGCGTCTACACCGGCACCAGGTTGTCAGCCATGCTCAATCTCCAATGGCGAGCCAACACCGTCGGCGGGTGGATCGACATGGACGCCGGCATCATGCACAGGAAGGCCACAGGCGAGCGTGTAGCCCATAACAAGCGCAAGACGCCCGTCCGCATCCCGAACCGCCTGATGCGATTCCTGAGAGCTTGGAGGGCCGAAGACAAAGGCCTGCCATATGTCATTCATTTCAGGGGAGAGCCGATCGTCAAGCCGCACAAGGCGTTCCGCACCATACGGGCGACTGCGGGCTTGGGAGAGGACGTGACGCCGCACATACTGCGGCACACGCGGGGAACATGGCTGGCTCAAGCCGGGGTTCCAAGCGGCCAGGCAGCCGCATCGCTGGGCATGACCGAGGCCGAATACGAGCGGACCTACCTGCACAATGACCCATCTTTCCAGGGCGCAGCTGCGGACGCTTATTGATCGTTTCGGTCCTATATCGGTCCACTACCGAAAGCGCCAAAACTCTAAGTTATTGAAAAGACTGGTCGGAGTGAGAGGATTCGAACCTCCGACCCCGTCGTCCCGAACGACGTGCGCTACCAGGCTGCGCTACACTCCGTGACCAGCGGCTGGCTTATAGACCGGCCTACAGTTCGCGACAAGCCCCCTCGCCCGCAAAAATGGCCGCCTGGTGTTCGAATGAGCCAAGCGCGGGCGGGATCGGGCCTGTCCTGGCTGGAAATGCCACTGCGGCGGCCTGCTGCGGGGTATGATTGCCGGGGCTTATTCAGGCTACGCGGAATCTGCCGGCGGGGTTGGCTTGTCGGCTTCGCCGGCATCGGCAAGCGGCTCATCGGGCTGGCCAGACAGGAAGAAGCCCCAACCAATATAGACGGCAAGGGCTACAAAGAAGACGGTCCAGCCCACTGAGCCATTGAAGAACTCGACCCCCGCCCAGATGACGACCAGGGCGAAGACAATGATTCGCCGCAAGATCGGGCGAAAAAACGGGTGCCTGAAATCGATCAAGACCATTCGCATCTGATATTCCTTCCGGTGTGAACGGCTTGCGCTCAATATAAAGGCCGACAGGTTTCGCCGCCGCCATGGATGTCACATGAAGGACACCTGAGCGCATTGGCTGATTGCGGTCAACAGGCGCCGTGCGTGTCACCAATTCCGGCCGCTGCAGATGCCACATCGAAACCGGATCTAGGTGCAGTGACGGGTAGATCTTTCGGCGACACGCCCCCGGTGGAGCGGGTGATCTCGTCGGCGGCGCGGACGATCAGCGCGCCAAACTCGGCATCGCGTTCCGGGCGCACCCGCACCGAAGGCCCCGACAGCGACACCCCTGCCACTGGTTCGCCGAAGGAATTGAATACGGGGGCCGCGATGCAGCGCATGCCCTCGGTGCGTTCCTCATTGTCGACGGCCCAACCGCGGGCGCGGGTCTCGGCCAGTTCGCGGCGCAGCGCGCCGTGGTCGATTATGGTGTTGGCGGTATGGCCGCTCAGGGCGGAAGGCAACCGGAGGCCAATCGTCTCATCGCCGAGATAGGCCATGATCGCCTTGCCAATGCCCGACGCATGACCGGGGCTGCGGGTGCCCGGCCGGAAAAAAGCGCGGATAGGCTCATGGGTTTCGATCTGGCTGACAAAGATCACCTCGCCGCCGTCGAGTATGGCCAGATTCGCGGTCTCTCCAGTTTCGGCCATGATCCGCTGCATGATCGGCCGAGAACGCTCGCTCAACTGGGTACGATCGAGAAACCCCATGCCGGTGCGAAATGCCTCGAGGCCGACAAACCAGAGCTGGCTGACCTCATCGTACTCGGTGAACCGGTGGCGGCTTAACGTCGTCAAAATGCGGTAGACAGTGGCCGGTGACTGGCCGCGCGCCTCGGCAATCTCGGTCAGCGACAGGCCGGGAGAATCGGCCACGGTCTTGAGCACGTCGATCGCCCGGTCGAGCGACTGGATGACAGCGCTTTCGCTCTTGTCGTTGAAGGCTTTCGGGCGGCCCCGGTTGCGCGCCTGTGCCTGTTTCATCGCTTGGCTCCGGTTGGCTGAGAATTGGTTTTATTCCAGTGAAAAAATCGAATTCCTTTTCAATTCAATCATATAATCACGACAAAACAACAAATGAAATACTTTTTCAAAAAAATTGCACTGTTTGCCCTGCATCCCTACCCTGAAGCATATCAAGAGCAACCGCGGCGCGCCGCGACGGGAGGCTGCAATGTCATCACAAAACCCGGTTTTCATCCCCGGTCCAACCAACATCCCTGATGAACTGCGTCGGGCCATCGACCTGCCGACGATGGACCACCGTTCCAGCGCGTTTGCCGACATGCTGCATCCGGCGCTGGCGGGCATCAAACGTGTCGTCAAGCTGCGCGACGGCGAGGCGATCATCTTTCCTGCTACTGGAACAGGGGCCTGGGAGGCAGCCGTGACCAACCTGCTGTCGCCTGGCGACACCGTGCTTGCAGCACGCCACGGCATGTTCTCGCACCGCTGGATCGACCTGTGCCGGCGCCAGGGCTTCAATGTCGAAGTGATCGAGACCGAATGGGGGCTTGGCGCACCCGCCGAAGCGCTTGGCGCGGCGCTGAGCGCCGACAAGGCCCACAAGATCCGCGCGGTGCTGGTCACCCACAACGAGACCGCCACCGGTGTCCGCTCCGATGTGGCTTCAGTGCGCAAGGCGCTTGATGCGGCGGGTCACCCGGCGCTGCTGCTGGTCGACGGTGTCAGCTCGATCGCCTCGATGGATTTCCGCATGGATGAATGGGGCGTCGACGCCGCCATCACCGGATCGCAGAAAGGTTTCATGCTGCCCGCCGGCCTGTCGATTGTCGCGCTCAGCCGCAAGGCGATTGCCGCGATGGCGACATCGACGTCGCCGCGCTGCTTCTTCGATTTCAAGGACATGCTCAAATCCAACGCCTCGGGCGGCTTTCCCTACACCCCGCCGGTCAGCCTGATCGCCGGGCTGGCACACTCGATCCGGATGCTCGAAGGTGAAGGGCTGGAGAATGTCTTTGCCCGGCATTACCGCATTGCCGAGGGGGTGCGCCGTGCCACCCGCGCCTGGGGCCTGGCGCTCTGCGCCAAATCGCCCGAACTCTACTCCGACACGGTCAGCGCCATTGTGGTGCCGGCAAATGTCGACAGCACCCGGATCGTCACCCACGCAGCGGAGAAATACCAGGTTGCCTTTAGCGTCGGGCTTGGCGAGGTCGCCGGCAAGGTATTCCGCATCGGCCATCTGGGCAGCATGAGCGATGTGATGGCGCTGTCAGGCATCGCCACGGCGGAAATGGCGATGGTCGACCTTGGCTTGCCGATCGAGCTCGGCTCCGGAGTCGCCGCCGCGCAGGAATTTTACCGCACCAGCACCAGCAACCGGCAAACCAGGGCCGCGTGAGGAAAGCCATGACCGTGCATCCTGACCCATTGGCAATGACCGTCCCGACATTTGACGATGTCGTTGCCGCGCATGAGCGCATCCGGCCCTACATCCACCACACGCCGGTGCTGACCTCGAGCTATCTCGATGAACTGACCGGAGCGCACCTGTTCTTCAAATGCGAGAACTTCCAGAAGGCCGGCGCCTTCAAGGTGCGCGGCGCCTCGAACGCGGTGTTCGGACTGTCCGAGGCGATGGCAAAGCGCGGCGTCGCCACCCATTCCTCGGGCAATCACGCGCTGTCGCTGTCTTACGCCGCCGGCCGGCGCGGCATTCCCTGCACGGTGGTGATGCCGCACACGGCACCACAAGCCAAAAAGGACGCGGTGCGCGGCTATGGCGGCAAGATCATCGAATGTGAACCGTCGACCTCGAGCCGCGAAGCGACCTTTGCCGAGGTGGTGGCGCAAACGGGCGCGGAATTCGTCCATCCCTACAACGACTCGCGGGTGATTGCCGGACAGGCCACCTGTTCGCGCGAGTTGCTCCGGCAGGTTGACGGCCTTGACGCCGTGGTGGCCCCGATCGGGGGCGGCGGCATGATTTCTGGCACCTGTCTGAGCCTGTCGACGCTGGCGCCCGGCATTCAGATCTATGCCGCGGAACCAGATCAGGCCGATGACGCGGCACGCTCGTTCCGGGCCGGTCACATTATCGCCGACGACGCACCGGTGACGGTTGCCGACGGGCTCAAGGTGCCGCTCAAGGAACTGACCTGGCACTTTGTCCAGAATTTTGTCACCGACGTGCTGACCGCTTCGGAAGACGAAATCGTCGAGGCGATGAAGCTGATCTGGAAACGCATGAAAATCGTCATGGAGCCATCCAGCGCGGTGCCACTGGCCACCATTTTGCGCAATCCCGACGTCTTCCGCGGCAAACGGATTGGCGTCATCATCACCGGCGGCAACGTCGATCTTGACCATTTGCCCTGGAACCAGTGGCCGAGGAGACCATCATGAACGCAATCAGCCAATTCGACGGACTCGAGGTCGGCTACGACATCCCCGCCCTGCCCGGCATGGACGAGAGCGAAATCCAGACCCCATGCCTGGTTCTCGATCTCGACGCGCTGGAACGCAATATCACCAAGATGGGCGCGCAAGTGCGCGAAATGGGCGTGCGCCACAGGGTGCATGGCAAGATGCACAAGTCGGTTGACGTGGCCCGGCTTCAGGAAAGGCTCGGCGGCTCGGTCGGCGTCTGCTGCCAGAAGGTATCGGAGGCCGAGGTATTTGCCCGTGGCGGCATCACCGACATTCTGGTCTCCAACCAGGTGTGCGACGCAGCCAAGATCGACCGTCTGGCGCGGTTGCCAAAGCTGGGCGCCCGCACTCTCGTCTGCGTCGATGATCTGGCCAATGTCGCAAATCTATCTGAGGCCGCAGTGCGGCATGGCAGCACCATCGAATGCCTGATCGAGATCGACTGTGGCGCAGGGCGCTGCGGGGTGACCTCGACGGCCGAGGTGCTGGAACTTGGCAAGGCAATCGCCACTGCACCCGGGCTCAAATTCTCCGGCATCCAGGCCTATCAGGGGGCGATGCAGCACATGGACAAGTACGAAGACCGAAAGGCCAAGATCGAGATTGCAGTCGCCATGGTCAGGGATGCGGTGGACGCGCTGAAGGATACCGGCCTCGACTGCGACATTGTCGGTGGCGGCGGCACCGGCAGCTATGCATTTGAAGGCAATTCGGGGATCTACAACGAATTGCAGTGCGGCTCCTACGCCTTCATGGATGCAGACTATGGCCGCATCCAGAACAAGGACGGGCAGCGCATCGACAAAAGCGAATTCGAAAATGCGCTGTTCATCCTGACCTCGGTGATGAGCCACGCGAAACCGGACAAGGCGATCTGCGATGCAGGCCTGAAGGCGCAGTCCGTCGACAGCGGGCTGCCGGTGATCTTCGGTCGCGACGATGTCAACTATGTCAAATGCTCCGACGAACACGGCGTGATCGCCGACCCCGATGGCGTGCTCAAGGTCAATGACAAGCTCAAGCTGGTTCCCGGTCATTGCGATCCGACCTGCAATGTCCACGACTGGTATGTCGGGGTGCGCAACGGCAAGGTCGAATGCCTGTGGCCGGTCTCGGCGCGCGGCAAGGCCTATTGAGTCCTAACAAATTCGGACAGAGAGCCCAGCGCAACGGGGCTTTCCAGTCTACTTTCATGAATAGACTAACAGGGAGTGCGGCATGCTGATCGTGCCTGAAAGACTGATTGCCGATCTGGTCACCGCGGAAGCCGCCTATGAGGCGGTGGAAGCGGTGTTTGCCGCCATGGCGCGGGGTGACGCGCGCAATTTTCCGGTGGTGCGCGAGGCACTCGGCCATGCCGACGCGCTTTACGGGTTCAAGTCCGGTTTCGATCGCGCCGGGCTGGCACTGGGGCTGAAATCCGGCGGCTACTGGCCCGGAAACATGGCAAAGGGGCTGACCAACCACCAGTCGACGGTGGTGCTGTTTGATCCTGACACCGGGCAACCGAGCGCGCTGGTGGGCGGCAATTTGTTGACCGCGCTCAGAACAGCGGCGGCCTCGGCGGTGGCGATCAAGCGGCTGGCGCGCAAGGATGCGAAAGTGCTGGGCATGATCGGCGCCGGTCACCAGGCCACTTTTCAACTGCGCGCGGCGGCCAAGGCGCACCCATTTGAGCGCATGGTGGGCTGGAACCTGCATCCGGAAATGCTGCCGAAACTGGCAGCCGTGGCAGACGAGATCGGCCTGCCGTTTGAGGCTGTGACGCTGGTTCAGCTTGGCCAGCAAGCCGATGTGATCATCACCATCACCTCAAGCTTCGCCCCGATCCTGAAACGAGCCCAGGTGAGGCCAGGCACGCATCTATCCTGCATGGGGACTGACACCGTCGGCAAGCAAGAGGTGGAGTCGGGACTGGTGGCTGCGGCGAAGCTGTTTACCGACGAAGTCGCGCAATCGATCACGCTTGGCGAATGCCAGCATGCCATTACCGAAGACCTGATCAATGAGGCCGTCATCACGCCGATTGGCGCGGTGATCAACGGCGATCACCAAGGCCGCAGCAGCGACGACGAGATCACATTGTTTGACGGCACCGGCGTCGGGCTTCAGGACCTGGTGGTTGCGGCCATGGCGGTGGAACGGGCCAAGGCGGCCGGTGTGGCGCTGGAATTCGAGATCTGAAGACGGACCTTACAAGGGCCTTCGTGCGGTAACGGGCGGCGTCAGCCCTGGCGTCGCCCGTTTTGATTCCGCCAAGTCACATTGTAATTCTTTTATATTTGCGATTTTACATATACATACCTATGTAGGCGATAACCGAATGTTGGTGGATTGACATGGCGCAAAGACAGGCCTGTGCTGCTCGGTCAGGGTTACCCAACGTCCACGCGAACAAATTGCAATGAGGCTCCTCATGAAGACCTTCAGCCTAGTTCTACTGACCCTGTTGTCGGCGAACCTCGCCCAGGCCGAGACACTGACGCTTTCGTCCACAGAGATCACCGAATGGAAGGCCGTTCAGGCGCGGGTCGAATCCCGCGACATCGTGCCGGCACGCGCCCGCATTGGCGGAGTGATCGAGGAATTGTCTATCAGCGAAGGCGACCAAGTTGAGGCCGGGCAGCAACTGGGGTTGGTCAAGGACGACAAGATCGCCTTTCAGATTGCGGCCCTCGACGCTCAACTGGCAGCGTTTGCGGCACAGCTTGCCACCGCACAATCGGAACTCGAACGGGCTGAAACACTGGTCAAGCAGGGCGTGGTGACGCGGCAGCGGTTGACGCAATTGCAGACCGATGTCGAAGTTGCCCGCAACCAGATTGTCTCCACCGAAGCGCAACGTGCGGTGCTGACACAGCAGCAAACCGAAGGCGCCGTGCTCGCCCCCGCCGATGGCCTTGTGCTGACGGTGCCGGCCAGTCGGGGCGCTGTGATCATGCCCGGCGAACCGGTGGCAACCATCGGATCAGGCGGTTTCTTTCTGCGACTGGCGCTGCCCGAACGCTTCGCAGACAGTCTCGAGGCCGGTTCGGAAATCCGCATCGCCACCATTGGCGGCGAGGCGAACGGGCGGCTCGCAAAAATCTACCCGCAAATCGAGAATGGTCGTGTGATCGCCGATGTCGAGGTCGACAAGCTTGACACCGCCTTTGTCAACGCCCGCATACTGGTCGAAGTGCCGATCGGCAAACGCATGGCGCTGCTTGCGCCCGAGGCTGCCGTGAGCACACGCCACGGGGTGGATTTCATCACGGTTGAAAACCACGAAGGCGAGACCGTTGAACGCACCATCATGATCGGCAAGCCGCAGGACGGGACCGATGCCGGCCTGATCGAAGTGATCAGCGGGCTGTCGTCCGGCGACACAGTGGTGCTGCCATGAAACCAGGCTCCTCGCCTCTGGGCATTGCCGGGGAACTGACCCGGGCCTTCATCGTCTCGCCGTTGACACCGTTGTTCCTGCTGGCAGCCTTTGCCTTCGGGCTGGTGGCGCTGATGACGCTGCCGCGCGAAGAAGAACCGCAGATCTCGGTGCCGATGGTCGACATCATGCTGTCGGCGCCGGGCCTGAAGGCCGATGACGCGGTCAAGCTTGTGACCGAACCGCTGGAAACCATCGTCAAAAGCATTGACGGGGTCGAGCACGTCTACTCGCAGACATCCGACAACCAGGTCATGGTCACCGCGCGCTTCATCGTCGGAACCCAGACGGATTCCGCCATCTTGCGGGTTCACGACAAGGTTCAGGCGAATATCGACCGGATTCCGGTGGGCGTGCCCGAGCCGATGATCGTCGGCCGCGGCATTGATGATGTAGCAATCGTTTCGCTCACGCTGACGCCCTCACCCGAGGCGGCTGACACGGTGAGCGCAACCGACCTGACCCGGGTCGCGCGCGAATTGCGAACAGAGCTGTCCAAGATCGACAATGTCGGACTGACCTATCTGGTCGGCGACACCGATGACATCATCCGCATCGCGCCCAACCCGCAGCGGCTCGCACAGACCGGCGTTACCCTGCAACAACTCGCAGCCAAAGTGACAGAGGCCAATCGCGCCTTCCCCGCAGGCCAGGTGACGATCGATGGCCAGAACACCGATCTGATGGTTGGTGAAACCCTTTACGCGCCTGCCGAGATCGGCAATTTGCTGGTCACGACCCGGGACGGGCGGCCGGTCTATGTGCGCGATCTCGCCGACATCTCGCTGGCCCCCGATGGTGCACCGCGAATTGTCGCGACCGTCGCCCGCTCAGACAACGGGATTACACGCACGCCCGCCGTTACGCTGGCCCTGGCCAAGCGTGCCGGCGCCAACGCGGTGGTCGTTGCCGAGCAGATCCTCGAGCGCACGGAAAGCCTGGAAGGTTCGCTAATCCCCGAGTCCATCGCTGTCGAGGTGACCCGCGATTATGGCGAGAGCGCTAACGAGAAGGCAAACGAGCTGCTCTATCACCTGGGGCTGGCGACTGTGTCGATCATCCTGCTGGTGTGGTTTGCGATCGGCTGGCGCGAGGCGGTGGTGGTGGCCGTGGTCATTCCGGTGACGATTCTCCTGACGCTGTTTGCCTCACGGGTGATGGGTTACACGCTCAACCGGGTATCGCTGTTCGCGCTGATCTTCTCGATCGGGATCCTGGTCGATGACGCCATCGTGGTGATCGAGAACATATCGCGTCACTGGGGCATGGGAGATGGGCGAAACCGCCGGCAGGCCGCTATCGAGGCGGTGGCCGAAGTTGGCAATCCGACCATCGTCGCCACGCTGACCGTGGTCGCAGCCCTGCTGCCGATGCTGTTCGTGTCCGGCATGATGGGCCCCTATATGAGCCCAATCCCGGCCAATGCATCAGCGGCGATGGTGTTTTCGTTCTTTGTCGCGGTGATGGTGACGCCGTGGCTGATGCTCAAGGTCGCGGGCCGCGCGCCGATGCACCATGGCCATGGCGAAGGCGCCCAGGCTGGTGGCAAGATCGGTCGGATCTACCGCGCAATCGCCACGCCGGTGCTGGCAAGCAAGGCCCGCTCCTGGGTGTTCCTGCTCAGTGTCGGCGCGCTGACGCTAGGCTCGCTGTCACTGTTCTACACCAAGGACGTGACGGTGAAGCTGTTGCCGTTTGACAACAAGTCCGAGCTCTCGGTGGTGATCGACATGCCCGAAGGCACATCCGTCGAAGCCACCGACGCGGTGGCCCAGGCTGTGGCGCGCGAAGCGCTGAAGCTCGATGAGGTTCACACCACGCAGACCCATGCCGGCACCGCCGCGCCATTCAACTTCAATGGCCTGGTGCGCCACTCGTTCCTGCGCTCGGAAAGCCAGATGGGCGACGTGGCGCTGAATCTCACGCCGAAGGGCGATCGCGACCGCACCAGTCATGACATTGCGCTGGAGCTGCGCGAGCAGATCGCCGCGATCCCGCTGCCCCAGGGCGCGAGCCTGAAAGTGGTGGAGCCGCCGCCCGGCCCGCCGGTGATGGCTACGCTTTTGGCCGAGATCTATGGTCCCGACGCCGAAACCCGCCGTGCGGTGGCGGCCCGGGTCGAGCAAGCATTTCGCTCGGCGCCGTACATTGTCGATATCGACAATTCCTGGGGGCAGCCGGCAAACCGCGCCCGGGTGACGATCTCAACCGACGAGCTCGAGTTCTTCCGGGTTGAAGAACGCGACGTGTTCGACACCATCGCCATCCTCAACACCGGACAGACGGTGGGCTATTCGCACCGCGGCGGTGGTCGCACGCCGATTGCCATCCGGCTTGAGCGGCCCCGCGCCGAGCGATTGCTGGATGAAAGCTTCCTGACCACGCCGATCCCGGCCAACGTGCTGCCAGGAGACCGCAGCGTGGTGGAACTCGGTGACGTGGTGAAAGTGAGCACCGAACGCGCCTCGTTCCCGGTGTTCCGGCACAATGGACGCGCCGCCGAAATGGTGACGGCAGAGCTTGCAGGCACCTACGAGGCGCCGCTCTATGGCATGCTTGCGGTCCACGAAGCGCTTGATGCGATGGACTGGACCGGGCTTGAAAAACCGGTGATCGCGCTCAACGGCCAACCCGCTGACGAACACACGCCAACCCTGTTGTGGGACGGTGAATGGGAAGTCACCTGGGTTACGTTCCGCGATATGGGCGCCGCCTTCGGCGTGGCGCTGCTGGGCATCTACATCCTGGTGGTGGCCCAGTTTGGCTCATTCAAGGCGCCGCTGGTGATCCTCACACCGGTGCCGCTGACCTTCATCGGCATTCTCGGTGGTCACTGGCTGTTCGGGGCACCATTCTCGGCCACTTCGATGATCGGCTTCATCGCGCTCGCCGGAATCATCGTGCGCAACTCAATCCTGCTGGTGGATTTCATCCGCCATGCCCATGTCGAGGGTGAACCGCTGACACCGGTGCTGATTGAAGCCGGCGCGATCCGCTTCAAGCCGATCATCCTGACCGCGCTGGCGGCGATGATTGGTGCGGCAGTGATCCTGACCGACCCGATCTTTCAGGGGCTGGCAATATCGCTGTTGTTCGGGCTGGCCTCATCAACAGCGCTCACGGTGCTGGTAATCCCGGCGATCTACCGGGTGATGCGCACCTGATCAAAGACGGTCGGGCGTCCCTGCCCGGCCGGTTCACTTGGACGGGCGAAAGGCCTTGAGGATATCCTCGTGGGTTTCGATCCGGCCGGCGTCGATCAGATCGAGGCAGAAGGGAATCGCCGGGAACACCGCCGTCAAACATGTGTCGATCGAGCCTGGCTTGCCCGGCAGGTTGACGATCAGGGTCTTGCCACGGGTGCCCGCAGTCTGGCGCGAGAGGATGGCGGTGGGCACCTGCTCAAGGCTTTTCTTGCGCATCAATTCGCCAAAGCCCGGCAATTCCTTTTCCAGCACTTCCTGCATCGCCTCGGGGGTAAGGTCACGCGGTGAGGGGCCGGTGCCGCCGGTGGTCAGCACCATGTCGACACCTTCGTCATCGCAGAGCCGGATCAGCGTGTCGCGCACGCTCTCAAGTCCATCGGGGATCACGTGAATGGTGATTTCGACCGGGCTGGAGATCACCCGCTCCAGCCACGCCTTGACCGCCGGGCCGCCAAGATCCTCATACTCCCCGCGGCTGGCGCGGTCGGACACGGTAAGGACGGCAATGCGAACGGTCATGGCAGGCTCCGGTGTGCAGGTGGCGGGCGAACAGCCCCTCTTTAACGCATGGAGATCAGTGCTCGAATGAACTCATCTGAGCGCGATCTCAATTGATTGCCCAACAATCACAATCCTGTGCGATATGGCAACAGTACCGCAGCGATGAAACGACGATTCCCGTGCGCCTGTCACCGTCGCCGAGGGTGTTGATTCTGCCCCCGGCCAGTCGACGCTACTACCATCCCCTCATCCTCGCGCTGAGGCCCGGATCATGTCGGCGGCCTTTTCGGCGATCATCACTGTGGCCGCATTGGTGTTGCCGCCAATCAGCGTCGGCATCACCGAGGCGTCGACCACCCGCAACCGCTCAAACCCGCGAACCCTGAGCTGCGGATCGGTGACAGCCATGGCGTCGCGGCCCATCCTGCAGGTCCCGACCGGGTGATAGATGGTGTCGGCACGGGCACGGATATGATCCATCAGCTCAGCGTCCTCCATCCCATCTCGGGTATAAACTTCCCTAAGTCGGTATTTGCGCATCGATGGCGCGTCCATGATCTTGCGGGTGATTCTTGCGCCCTTGAGCATCAGATCGGCGTCGCGCAAGTCGGACAGGTATTTCGGGTCGATCCGCGGCGGCAGGCTAGGGTCCGGGCCGTTCAGCCCGACATCGCCGCGTGAATACGGCCTGAGCGCGCAGACATGGCAGGAATAGCCGTAGCCCATGTGCAGTTTGCGCGAATGGTCATCCACCAGGGCGGCAACGAAATGCAGTTGCAAGTCCGGACGGGCAAGGGCGCGATCGGATTTGAGGAAGGCGCCGCCCTCGGCGCCCGGTGAGGCGACAATTCCGGATCCATCGCGGCGCCAGCGGAAGATGTCACGGATCAGCTTGTAGGCGCCGACCGCGCCGAGCCCCAGCACATCAGTGTCGCGGGTTTTGGCGGCGTAGATATAATCGAGATGGTCCTGCAGATTCTGACCGACACCGGGCAGATCCTTTGCCACTTCGACGCCCCTCGCCCGCAGATGCTCCCCTGGACCGATGCCCGAGAGCATCAGCAATTGCGGCGAATTGAACGCACCGCCACACAGGATCACCTCGGCCCGCGCGATCACCTTTTGCTCAACTTTTCCCGCGAGATAAGCCACGCCGGTGGCACGGAAGCCCTCCATCAGCACTCTGGTGACATGAGCGCCGGTGATCACCTTGAGATTGGGGCGGTTCATCACCGGATGCAGATAGGCGGCGGCCACCGAACAGCGCTCGCCCTGCCTGCCGTCGCGCCAGAACTGGGTAACCTGATAGAGCCCCGCCCCCTCCTGTTCGGGACCATTGAAATCATCGTTACGGCGGATCTGGACTTCGCTGGCGGCATCGACAAAGGCACGACTGATCGGGCGCGGGCTTCTCTGCTCGGCCACCTGCAGCAATCCTGCATCGCCATGAAACGCGTCGGCGCCGCGAATGTTGTTTTCGGACCGGCGAAACACGGGCAACACATCCGACCATCCCCAGCCGTCGCATCCGGCATCAGCCCAGTCATCGTAATCGGAAGGGTGACCGCGCACATAGAGCATGGCATTGAGGACACTGGAGCCGCCCAGCGCGCGGCCGCGCGGCTGATATCCGCGCCGGCCGCCCAGGCCAGGCTGCGGCACTGTCTGAAATGCCCAGTTGTTGATTTTCGGGCGGCCCGGCAGCATCGCCACCATTCCGAGCGGCGCGCGCACCAGAATTCTCTTGCCGTCACCGCCGGCCTCGAGCAGGCAGACATTCATCGTGGGGTCCTCGCTCAGCCGTGCTGCAAGCAGCGAGCCAGCGGAACCGCCGCCGACGATGACATAATCAAATTCCATTGCAGTCGCCTTCCAGTCAGGACCGGGCTGAGCCTAGAACACGCAACTGGTCTTGGGAACAGGATTTGACGCAGAGCTTGGCAAGGTAAGCTGGTTGAACCTGAAGACTTCTCAGAATCCTGCGCGGTCGGACAGCCGACTGAGGTCGGGAACTTCGACCTGGCGGTTGTTGACGATGTGGATGACACCGTCCTTGCGCATCTTGGTCAGTTGCCGGCTGACGGTTTCCATGGTCAGACCGAGGAAGTCGGCGATATCGACCCGGCTCATTGGCAATTCAAACGTCACCGAATCCTCTTCGTTGTCCGGAAACGCATGGGTGGCGATCAGCAACAGGAAGCTTGCGACCTTTTCACCGGCTGTCTTGCGCCCAAGCGTCAGCATCCAGTCGCGGGCTTCATCCAGCTCAGTCAGTGTCTGCTCGAGCAGCTTGTGCTCAAGTTCAGGCATGTCGCCGATCATCCGCTCGATAACATGCTTTGGGAAGGAGCAAACCTTGACCCCGGTTGCAGCTTCGGCGCTGACGCCATTTTCGGCGCGGAACGGCCGACCGAGGAAATCAGGCGCAAACTGCAGGCCGACGATCTGCTGACGGCCGTCAGCCATCATCTTCGACAGCTTCACCACACCGGATATGATGTTGGAGTAGCTCGTCGCAGTGGTGCTTTCGCCGATCAGTTCGGTGCCAGGTTCGAGTTCGCGGCGGCTTGAATGCTTGCTCAATTGTAGAAGCTGTTCGGGCAACAACGCGCCGCACACGCCACGATGCCTGCTTTCGCAAGCTCGACAGAGAACGGGCGTATCGGAATTGTGAACGTCTTTACGCTGCATATCCATTGCGCTCTCCGGTGACCATCACCTTACCTGAGATGGATCGAAAACTAAACTGGTAGTTCATGTCAGGACGATAATCGTTTGTGTATTATTCAAAATTTCTTGAAAATACTGTGGCAAGCTTGCCACCAGTTCCAACAATCGGAATTGATAGGAATCAAGGACGTCCGAGATAGATGTCCTATGGTCACAGTCATGAAAGCCGATGCAGCCATTTCCGCTCCGCCGATTTTCGAGGTTTCCGGGCTGACCAAGGTCTACCGCACGGGTGATGTCGAGGTCCGTGCGCTCAATGGCGTTGATCTGCGGCTTGAAGCTGGAGAAATGGCGGTGTTGCTCGGCCCCTCGGGCAGCGGCAAGTCGACCTTACTCAACATCATCGGCGGGCTCGACCACCCGACCTCAGGTTCGGTCAAATTCAAAGGCAAAGAACTCTCTGGCGCCAGCGACCGCGAACTGACTTCCTATCGCCGCGACCATGTCGGCTTCGTATTCCAGTTCTACAATCTGATCCCGAGCCTGACCGCCTGGGAGAATGTCGCACTGATTACCGAGGTGGCGCGGCATCCTATGTCGGCGTCCGATGCGCTGGCGCTGGTTGGGCTGGAAAGCCGCATGCATCATTTTCCGGCGCAACTCTCGGGCGGTGAGCAGCAGCGCGTGGCAATTGCCCGCGCCATCGCCAAGAACCCGGAAGTGCTGCTGTGCGACGAACCAACCGGGGCGCTGGATTCGGCTACCGGCATCATTGTGCTCGAAGCGCTGGCGCGGGTGAACGCGGAAACCGGCGCGACCACCGCTATCATCACCCACAATGCCGGGATCCGAAAAATCGCCCATCGTGTGTTTACCTTTCTGGACGGCCGCATTGCCTCAATGGAAACAAATGAGACGCCGGTCAAACCCTCGGAGGTGCAATGGTGACCGGGCTCAGGATGCTGGATCGCAAACTGGTGCGCGACCTCGCCCGGCTCTGGGCGCAGGCGCTGGCGGTGGCGCTGGTGATGGCCTGTGGCGTCATGACCCTCATTCTTGCGCTGGGCGCAACCCGGGCGCTGGAGGAGACCCGTTCAGCATTTTATGACCGCACCCATTTCGGCCAGATCTTCGCCACGGCGACACGGGCGCCGGAAAGCCTCAAGCAGGCTATCCAGGCGATCGATGGCGTGTCGGCGGTGTCGACGCGGATCTTCAATCCGGTGATCATCGACATCGAGGGAATGGCCGAACCCGCAACCGGGGTGCTGATCTCGATCCCCGACCATGGCGAAGCAGCGGTCAACCGGCTTTACCTGCGCTCGGGTCGGTTGCCGGAACCCGGACGGAGCGACGAAGCAGCGATCATCGAGGCTTTCGCCGAAGCCCACGGCTCCCGCCCCGGCGACCGGTTCGGGGTTCTCGTCAATGGTCGCAAACGCACTCTGACGGTAACCGGGATCACCCTGTCGCCCGAATTTGTCTACGCGATCGGCCCCGGCGACATGGTGCCGGATCAACGCCGCTTTGGCGTCATTCACATGCGCAGGGCGGCTCTTGAAGGCGCCTACGACATGGCTGGCGCGTTCAACAATGTGTCGCTGACCCTGTCGCGCAATGCCGACAAGAAAGAGGTGATGGCGCGGCTCGACGCCCTGCTTGAACCCTATGGCGGCACCGGCTCCTATGATCGCAAGGACCATCCTTCCGACGCCTTTCTTGATTCCGAACTGACCCAGCTCAGGGCGATGGCACAGGTCATTCCGCCGATCTTTCTGTTCATCTCGGCTTTTCTGGTCAACATGATCCTCACCCGTCTGATTGCGCTTGAACGCGAGCAGATCGGCTTGCTCAAGGCAGTGGGCTATTCAAACGCCGCCATCGCCTGGCACTATTCCAAGCTGACGCTGGCGATATCGCTGGTCGGGGTAGCAATCGGCGCTGTTGCCGGCACCTGGCTTGGCCGCGGCATGGCCTCGCTTTATGGCGAGTTCTTCTCGTTTCCGTTCCTGGTGTTCTCGCGTGAGCCCGACCTCTATGTGATTGCCGCGCTGGTTACCTTCGCTGCAGCGCTGGCGGGGGCGGCAAAAGCGATCTGGGGGGCGGTATCACTGCCGCCCGCGGTTGCCATGCGGCCGCCCGCGCCAAGCAGTTACCGCAGCCTTTTCGGCGGGCCGGAGGGCAGCATCAAGCTGCCGTTCTCACAGCTCACCATCATGGCATTACGACATCTGGTGCGGCGGCCGGTGCGCACGGGGCTGACGACGCTGGGGACCGCGCTGCCGGTGGCGCTGCTGATTACCTCCTTGTTCAGCTTTGATTCGATCGACAACATGATCGACACGGTGTGGTTTCGGGCCGACCGCCAGGACGCGACGCTGACATTTGCCGCCAACCGCTCCGACGATGCCATCCGCGCTGTCGCCCAGCTTCCCGGCGTGATTGCCGCCGAACCGTTCCGGGCGGAAGCCGCGACACTGCGCAACGGCTACCGATCGCGGCGGGTCCAGATTGTGGCGCTTGATCCGGCGACGGATATCAGCCGGGTTCTGGACACGGATTTCAAACCGATCGACTTGCCGCCGACGGGCATCGTGCTGTCGGAAAGGCTAGCCGATCACCTTCATCTGGCGCCCGGCGACCAGATCGAGATCGAACTCAACGACGGCCAGAACCGCAGAACAATGGTGCCGCTGGTGGCCGTCTCCAACAGCTATATCGGGCTCAGCGCCAATATGAGCAGGCAAGCGCTGGACCGGCTGTCGGGACAGGGTCGGCAGATCTCGGGCGGGCGGGTGATTGTCGACGAAAGCAAGATCGGCGCGCTTTACGAGGCGGTCAAACAGACACCAGCGATCGCATCTGTTGCCCTGCAGGGCATCTCGCGCGAACGGTTTCGTGCCACCATCGAGGACAATATCGGTATCAGCGTGTTCATCTATGTTTCGCTGGCGGTGATCATCACCGTCGGGGTGATCTACAATTCCGCGCGAATTCAACTGTCCGAGCGTGCGCGGGAACTTGCCAGCCTGCGCGTTTTCGGCTTCACCAGCCGGGAGGTCTCAAGCGTGCTGTTGACGGAACTGGGCGTGATCGTGGTGCTGGCGCAACCACTGGGCTGGCTTATCGGGCGCGGGTTTTCCGGGCTTGTCGCCAAGGGCTTTGAGAGCGACCTGTTCCGAATTCCATTGATCATCAATCCACCCACCTATGCGATCGCCAGTCTTGTCGTGCTGGCTGCCGCGCTGGTATCGGCGTTGATCGTGCGGCGGCGGATCGACCGGCTCGATCTGATCCGCGTGCTCAAAACAAGGGACTGAAACCATGGCCTCTGCACTTGTAAGAAGCCTCGTCGGATTGGCAACTGTCGCGTTGATCGGCGGTGCATTCTATATCGCGTTCAAGGAGAACCCGGTGCTGGTTGACCTCGCCACCGCGACAACCGCACCGATGCAGGTGAGCATCGAGGAAGACGGGACCACCCGTATCCGCAATGTCTACACAATTTCCTCGCCGATCGCCGGCCATCTCGACCGCATCGAGCATTCGGTCGGAGACCTGGTTTCCGCCGGCGAGGCGATCACCGGCATTCACCCGCTGGAACCTCCGTTCATCGACACCCGCACACGCACCGAACTGCTGGCGGCGATCGATGCGGCAAATGCCAACCTTGGGCTATCAGAGGTCGAACTGACCCGCGCCCGCACTGCCCGCGATCTGGCCAAGGCGAGCTTTGACCGGGCGACAAAACTCGCCGCCACCAACATCGTTTCGGAAAGCACGCTGGAGCGGCTGGCAGGCGAATACAAACTCGCCAAGGATCAGGTCGCCTCGGCCGAGGCCATGATCGCGTTGCGCCGTGCCGAGCTTGCCAGCACGCGGGCGCGGCTTGTGCAGCCCGGACAAGAGCCTGTCCTTCCCGCCAATGGCGAATGCTGCGTCGACATCACCTCGCCGATTGACGGCATGAACCTGGCGCTTCACGCCAAGAGTGAACAAGCCGCCAGTGTCGGGCAATTGATCGCCGAAATCGGCGATCCGTCGGATCTGGAAATCACCGTCGACATCCTGTCTGCCGATGCCGTTCGGGTGAAACCCGGCAGTCGCGCGCTGATCACTGACTGGGGTGGTGAGCAAACGCTGGAAGCGGTGGTCGAGCGGGTCGAACCATCGGCCTTCACCAAGGTTTCAGCGCTGGGGATCTCGGAACAAAGGGTCAATGCGATCATTACCTTGCGCGATCCGCCGCCGGCCGACCTCGGGCACGGCTACAGGGTCATCGCCAACCTCGTCATCTGGTCTTCCGAGGAAGTGCTGCAGGTTCCCGTCAGCGCGCTCTATCGCGAGGATGGTGGCTGGGCCGTATTCAGGATGGTGGATGGGGTGGCGCGGGTCACACCGGTTACGATCGGTCACATGACCGACCGTAACGCCGAAATCCTTACGGGGCTTTCAGACGGCGACCGGATCATTCTTTATCCCGGAGACACGCTGGAAGACGGCAGCCTGATCAGCGACCGGCAGGCTGCCGGCTGAGAGCCATAGCCAGCCTTGAATGCAACACAGGGCCCGGACGACAGACGCGCCCGGGCCCAGATTGATTGATCAGCGACGAGCGAACTCAGCCATCGTGCTTCATGTCGCCATGGGTCATCTCGCCATGTTCATCCTTCTTCATGGCATCATTCATCTTCTTGATACTCTCGACGCTGAATTCGACTTCGATCGACCCCGCCTTTTCGAAATTGAGTGTCGCGGGAACCTTCTCGCCTTCCTTAAGCTGGCCTTCGAGGCCGATGAACATGATGTGGTAACTGCCGGGCTTGAGGACGACATCGCCGCCGGCGGGGATTTCCAAACCGCCTTCGACCGGGCGCATCTTCATGACATCGCCATCCATGACCATTTCATGGACTTCGACGCGATCGGCAAATGCGGCCTCGCCGCCGAGCAGGCGGTCGGCTTCGGTACCGCTATTGTGGATCGTCAGATAGCCACCGGAGACCGGTGCATTCGGCGGTGTTGCGCGGGCGTGCGGGTGAACAATCTCGAGCGATCCGAGCTTGTATTCATGGGCGAAGGCTGTCGACATCGACAGACCGAGGGTGATGGCGGCAACTGCTACTGCAAGTTTTTTCATGGTTTTTTCTTTCGTGCTTGGCCCGGACGGTTTTTACGCACGTCACCGGATGGATATGGGCCGAAAAATTTGGGGATTCGCCTGGCCCGCCGATGGACGGACTTCTGGCGTGATCAGACACCGCGCGACACGCGGGCATGGCCCCGCTGCAACGGAATTCAGGCTGAAAGAACGGGAGGCGCGCGTGGCGAAGCGCCGTGCACAAGCACCGGCAGCCACGGTTCGGCATCGCGGTCGATGACCAGTTTGCTGCGGATGTTGCTGTGGTTGATCAAAAACACCTCCAAAGGCGTCGGCAGATCAACGGAGGCGACAATGCGACAGGCTTCGCAGTGGGTGACCCTGGCGTGATGGGGACCATCGCCCTCGCCGGTCAGGCAAAGTTCGGGCAGCGTCCCGTCGGGCAGGATGTAGTCTGCGACGTTGACGTCCTTATAGGCCGACAATGTTTCAGTGATCGAGAGCGGTTGGTGGGCGAAGGCGACAAGCAGCAGCGACAGCGCGCAGAGCATGCGCACCAATCCCGTTCTGCTGATGAACCGACGTGTCCCGATCATTTCCATGCCTGCCTGATTAAGCAGAGCATGAATATAAGCCCCACACGCACCCCGCAAGCCCTGTCGTCGGGGCTGCGTCAAGTTGGCAGCCAGCGTCAGGGTCACGCTTTTGCAGGATCGCCTGAGCGATTCACCGGGACGAGCCACCAAACGCCTTCGCACTGAGAATACGGGCATGAACCTTTCGCACGGGCTCGACGCCCATAGCCTTTTGGGCAATGGTGGCGGAAGCGTCCGGCGTGCGAAAAACCTTGTTCAGATGCGCCCAAGACAGCCGCCCGGCCAGGAGAATTGACCCGCATGGACCCCACAAGCACCGACCGGTTGAAGACCGCGCTGCTGCTGACCGCCCTGGCGGGGCTGCTGGCAGGCCTAGTGCTGTATGCGCTCGGCCGCACCGAGCTTGCCAATATTATCTGGTTTGTCGGGGTGATCCCGGTGCTGGCAGCGCTCGTTGTCGAAATCCTGCGCAGTCTGTGGCAGAGCGAAGTCGGACTCGACATTGTCGCCGCACTGTCGATGACCGCGGCGCTGGCTTTTGGTGAAACGCTGGCGGCGGCCGTCGTGGCGTTGATGTATTCGGGTGGAACGTTCCTTGAGAATTTCGCCGAAGGCCGGGCGCGGCGCGAGATGCACCATCTGCTCTCCCGCGTACCACGCACCGCCACCCGACAGCGTGACGGCGGGCTCGAAGAAGTGCCGCTTGATGCCATCGAACCGGGCGACCTGCTGCTGATCCGCCAGGGCGACGTGGTGCCGGTGGATGGAACGCTGGCGTCTGACGCGGCTTTTCTCGACACATCAGCGCTGACCGGTGAATCGCTGCCCGCGCGGCTATCCCATGGCAACGAGGCGATGAGCGGCGCAACCAATGCCGGCGAGCCGTTCGATTTGTTGGCCGTGCGCCGGGCCGAGCAAAGCACCTATGCCGGCATTGTCCGTCTCGTCGAAGAGGCGCAGCGCTCCATGGCGCCGATGTCGCGGCTCGCGGACCGCTGGTCGCTGGGATTTCTGGCCGTCACCGTCATCATCGCCTTTGCCGCATGGTGGTTCACCGGCGATCCGATCCGCGCCGTCGCCGTGCTGGTGGTGGCCACGCCCTGCCCGCTGATCCTCGCTGTTCCGGTGGCATTGGTGGCCGGGCTGTCGCGGGCCGCGCATTTTGGCGTGCTTATCAAGGGCGCGGGACCGCTCGAAACGATGGCGCGCATCCGCACACTGATCCTCGACAAGACAGGCACCCTGACAGACGGTCGCCCGCAGATTGTCGCCATCAACAGCCATGACGGCATGAGCGAGAATGACATTCTGCGGTTTGCTGCTGCGCTTGATCAGGCCTCGAAACACCCGGTTGCCCAGGCCATCGTCGCGGCGGCGAAACAGCGGGGGCTTGTGTTGCCGGTGCCGTCCGAGGTCGCCGAGATCGCCGGCGAAGGCGTCGTCGGACGCGTCGAGGGGCACAAAGTGATGGTCGGAGGCGACGACTTCGTGGCGCGGCGCGTGGGCCGAAGCATAGACGGTGATCCCGCACGGGCTGCCGGATCGGTGCTGGTTGCACTGGCGGTTGACGGGCAAATGGCAGGCCAACTGATCATGGCCGATCCACTGCGAGAGGGCACCGGCGCGATGCTTGTTAACCTGCGCAACCAGGGGATCGAACGGATCCTGCTGGCCACCGGCGACCGTGCTCAGGTGGCCGAACAGGTCACCAAAGGTCTTGGCCTTGACGGGCTTCGCGCGGGCCTGACGCCGGACCAGAAGGTTCTGCTGGTGCTCAGCGAACGCAAGAACGGACCGGTGATGATGGTGGGCGACGGTGTCAACGACGCTCCGGCGCTGGCCGCGGCAGATGTCGGTGTCGCCATGGGCGCCCGCGGCGCCGCCGCGTCCGCCGAGGCGGCTGACGTGGTGTTGCTGGTAGACCGGCTCGATCGGCTCGGTGCCGGAATCGAGATCGCCCGCCGTTCCCGGCGCATCGCCGTCCAAAGCGTCGTCGCCGGAATCGGGTTGTCGGTGGCCGGCATGATCGCTGCTGCCTACGGGTACCTGACACCGGTCGAGGGCGCGTTGCTGCAGGAGGTTATCGATGTCGCTGTCATCCTCAACGCGCTGCGGGCCCTGCGGATAGCCCCGCACAGCCCTATGACCAAAGAGGCTGTGCCTGCAACCGTCAAATCGGCCTGACTTGCTTCATCATGACGTGCGATTCGGCGACAGAATCACTTCCTTGCTGCTCCGCGAGATTCGGGCTGACTATCCCACAAACCCATTGATCGGGTCATCGGTTTCAGCAAAGCATGGATGTGAATAAAAAGAATTGGCCAGGGCGAAGCGAGAATTCAGCCTGCGATACGCTCCTCGAGCGAGCCTTTGTTGAAGCTATGAAATCAAATTCACCTGGTGGTGAAGCATGGCAGTCAAGTCAGGCATATACGTGCTGCTGACGGTGCCGCTCTCACCTGCCAAAAAGCCGGAAATTCTTCCGCTACGGAGAGACAACGCCACGCCCGTCAACCGATGCAACGGGTTCCAGAGATCGGACCAATCTATGCGCTGACCATCATTGCCGAGGCTGGGAATCTGCGCCGCTTACATCATAACCGGTTTCTCACTTTCAGCTGTCCGCATCTCCCGACCCAGCAGCCACGCAATACCGTCGTCAGCACCACTTTTTTGAAGTTTGGCAATGGCACAGTGGTGCCGTACTCTATGGAGTGCCGGGCAGTTTACCCTCCATCGAGGCGAGAACGGAATCCACCGCAAGTTCCAGCGCTATAGCACAACAATCCTGATTTGCGCCGCAACGCAATGACCGCAACGACCGTCAATTTGGACCGTGTCGTGGACGCTGTATTCAAAAGCAGCGTCAGTTCCCGCCCCTTCGTCAACGGAGGGTACCAACTGGAAAAGGTCTCCGTCGGCCAGGGCGTTGCGCGCATCGGTGCGGTTCAACAATCGATAGAATATCGGCGCATAATATCCAGCATGCCCGCATAGCGCCTTCAAGGGAAAAGCACCCCCACAGAATACTGCGTGAGAGGCCGTAATCACCCGGAAGATATCCCATAGCCCGGCAAATGGACTCATTTCCGATAAGCGACGTCCATCTTCTAATTTCCTGTCAAGGGGTTGAACCGCCGGGCAGAATTTGTTTGTTTGCGCCGCATGGTGCCGATGTTGGACCAAAACGTTCAGCACGCCCGCCAATTACACCAAGCTCGAATTTCCCCCACGTGCAATTGAGCCTCCCTCATTTGCCGGGAGAGAAATACGACGAAAAGGAGACCCCGACATGAAGAAGTTTCTATTAGGCACCGTCCTTGCACTCGCCATTCCAGGTGCTGCCGTGGCTGCAGAAGAATGCGGTGAGATCACGATGGCCGAGATGAACTGGTCCTCAGCCAAGATCGTGGTCGCGACTTCAAAATTCCTGCTTGAGCAGGGCTATGGCTGCGATGTTGTGGTTGTACCGTCGGACACGACACCGGCCGTCACCTCACTCGCCGAAAACAACAAGCCCGACATCGTGCCGGAACTCTGGCCCAATTCGGCCGGCGACGTCTATGACAAGCTGAAAGAGGGCGGCAAGATCGTCGAACTGACCAGCGTTCTCGATCCCGGCGGCGTCGAAGGCTGGTGGATTCCGTCCTACCTGGCTGAGGCACACCCGGAACTGAAGACCATCGACGGCATTCTGGCGAACCCTGAGCTGGTTGGCGGCATGTTCAACAACTGTCCCGATGGTTGGGGTTGCCGCACCGTCAGCGACAACCTGGCGCGCGCCTTCGATCTGGAAGGAAAGGGCATCAAGGTCTTCAACCACGGTTCTGGCGAAACGCTGGCGACCTCGATGGCTTCGGCCTTTGAGAGCAAGGAGCCATGGTTCGGCTACTACTGGGCACCGACGACGCCGCTCGGCAAATACGACATGGTCAGCGTAGACCTGGGCGAATATGACGAAGCGGCCCACGAAGCCAACCAGAATGCCAACGCACCCGATCCCAAGCCGTCGGCCTTTCCGACTGCACCGATCCTGACCATCGTGACCAAGGATTTCAACGAGTCTCACCCCAAGGAGTCCGAGTTGTTGTCCAACGTGTCTTTCAAGACCGACACGATGAGCAGCCTTCTGGCCTGGCAGGATGAAAACAACGCCACCTCGGAAGAGGCGGCCGTGTATTTCCTGCAGAACAACAAGGACATCTGGGCTGATTGGCTGAACGATGACGCCAAGGAAAAGCTGGCGAAATTGCTCAAGTAATAACGGCAAAACGGGGCGGCGCCATTCTGGCGCTGCCCTTTCTAATTTCTACCCATAGTCACGCAAACGTTTCGAGGAGCGCTCCCGGATGAAACGTTTGCGTGGTTGTCGGCACGGTTTGTCGGATGCGCGCGATCCCACACCACTCGCGACATGGACAAATTACCGGAAAGAACCGGAGAGGACATAATGGCAACCTACGATTTTCTGTTCGACAGTCTCGGACTGCGCGGCTGGTGCGGCGAGGACCAAGGCGGGCTGTCTTCGATGGCAGACCTATTGGGCCAAACATCGGGGCAAGATGCCAGCATCTCGGCATGGGACACACCTTTCCCATCGCTTGATGCGTTGCATGACGCTTGCGCCGCAATCCCGCAGTCGCGTGCACTCACTTTGGGTTTGGAGCGCGGATTTCTGGACATCAAAGACGGTCTAAAGGTCATCGTGGATCCCCTTACGCAACCGCTCAGCTGGGCATTGAACGACGCGTTGTGGGTCATGCAGGCATTGCCGTGGTGGATCATGATACCAGTGCTGATGCTGATCTCCTGGTTAGTCGGGCGCTCGATCAAGCTGGTCGGACTGGTCGCCGCTGTCTTCTGTTTTCTCGCCTTTGTCGATTATTATGACTACACGATGCAGACACTGGCGATCATATTCGTCTGCGCCTTCATTTGTGTGCTGCTCGGGGTGCCCATCGGCATCGCCATGTCGCGCAGCGACAGAGTGCAGCGTACGATGATCCCCATTCTGGACATGCTGCAGACGTTGCCGCCATTCGTCTATCTGATCCCGTTGATCTTTCTCTTCAGCGTGACCGAACCCAAGCTCTACGGCATCGCCATCATCCTTTATGCAATCGTGCCGGTTGTGCGCCTGACCGATCTGGGCATCCGCCTGGTCGACAAGGACGTGATTGAGGCCGCAGACGCCTATGGCATGACCAAGCGGCAGAAGCTCTTTGGTGTACAGATCCCGCTGGCCCTGCCCAACATCATGGCCGGCGTGAACCAGACCATCATGATGAGCCTCGCGATGGTCGTCATCGCATCCCTGGTCTCAGCCCCCGGACTGGGCGTGCTGGTGCTGCGCGGCATTCGCAACCTTGAACTTGGCGTGGGACTGCTTTCCGGTCTCGGCATCGTGCTCCTTGCGGTCATTCTCGACCGCGTGACCAAAGCAGCGCTGGCACGCATCAACTCGCAACAGCCGAGTTGAGGAGGACAATCATGAGTAACGACAGCAATCCCAAAATTTCGGTTCGCAATCTCTACAAGATCTTCGGAAACGATCCGCAGGCAGCGTTGGAGCGCGTCAAGGAAGGCATCAGCAAGGCCGACCTGTTAGCTGAAACCAACCATGTTCTGGGCCTCAACAACATCAATGTGGACATGCCCACCGGCAAAACCACCGTCATCATGGGGCTCTCGGGGTCGGGCAAATCGACGCTGATCCGTCACCTCAACCGTCTGATCGAGCCGACAGCCGGTGAGGTCTGGGTCGATGGCGAGAACATCCTGGAATACAACGAGAAGCAATTGCGCAGTCTGCGCCAGCACCGCATGTCGATGGTGTTCCAGAAATTTGCCCTTCTGCCGCACCGCACAGTGTTGGAGAATGCCGGCCTCGCGCCGACGATCAGTGGTCAAAGCCGCAAGCAATACAAGGACGAGGCCACCAAATGGCTCGACCGGGTTGGGCTCGAAGGACAGGGCAATCAGTACCCGGCACAGCTTTCGGGCGGGATGCAGCAGCGCGTCGGAATCGCGCGGGCACTGACGTCGAACAGCGACATCATGCTTATGGACGAAGCATTTTCCGCGCTTGACCCGCTGATCCGCACGGATATGCAAAACCTGCTCATCGACCTGCAGAACGAATTGCAGAAAACCGTGGTCTTCATCACCCACGATCTGGACGAAGCGCTGAAGCTGGCGGACCATCTGGTGATGCTGAAGGATGGATGCGTCGTCCAGCAGGGTGAGCCGCAGGAAATCCTGCTGCGCCCCAAGGATCCCTACATCGAGGATTTCGTCGCCGACATCAATCGCGCCCGCGTGCTGCGCGTCCGCTCGGTGATGGAAAAAACGACTGGCGCGCCCGGCAATGTGGCGGGTGATGTGGACCATGACGACACGCTTGAATCCGTGATCGCGCTATCGGAAGGCGACACGACTAAGCGCTACCGGGTGACAAAGGATGGCGTGCAGGTGGGCGTGCTGGATATGCGAACGCTGGTGCGTGCGCTGGTTCCGCAGGGTGGGGCGAGTGAAGCTGCGCGACTGCCGGAAACTGCACAGTCGGGAACATAGGTCAGATTTATAGCGGGTGCCGGCCCTCTCCGGCAAAACCGCAACGCGGATACCGGCTTGGCGGGCGAGTGGCATCGTGCCGCCGCCGGGCCCCTGTCTACCACTTGATGCCGGTTGTTATCGACAAGTGGCGGGTAACGCTCCCCCGGACATTTAATTGTAAACCCGGCGGGAGCCGGCATTCTCCAAACTGATTCGGCAACTGCATGCTTTCCCTGTGGTCTATACCCGCCACCGCCAGACCGCATCGCGTTTAAAAACATAGTGTGCGATAGCCATACCCTTCCCTCTCACGAGGGGGTGGGACGAATTCTGAAACCCTTCAGGTAAGACAAAGTCCGAGACATTCCGGTGAGGCTGTCAGGCCAGCCAATGGCTGACTTATAGGGCCCAGCTAAGCCGGACACACCAGAAAACATGTCTTCACGCGCTTGATAGAAAGCAGTGGCTGGGGCGCCTGGATTCGAACCAGGGATGCCGATACCAAAAACCGGTGCCTTACCGCTTGGCTACGCCCCATCACCTTGCCCGGACGAACAAATCCTCCGCCCGGCACATCCCGACAATGTCGGGAAGCCCCGGGGAGATAGCAAAAGACGGGTTGGATCACAAGCGGCGAAACCACCCCTTGCCAAGGAATTTCCACGTAGCAAAAAACCCGTGCAGCTTCACGCTACACGGGTTTTCAAATTCACCCCTTCGCGCCAGGGCGAGGTTTCATTGAGCCTGTGGACTCAGCGACGGAACAGATTGGCGATCTGCCAGCCGGCAGGAACGACGGCTGCGGCCAATGCGGCCTTGATCACGTCGGTGGCAATGAACGGGCCAACGCCCCATGCAACGGCCTTGTCGGCGCCGAACACCAGCGCGATCCAGGCAGCGCCGAGAGCCAGAATGATGGCGGTGCCCATCAGGTTGACCGCAAACAGCTTCAGTGCATTGCGGTCGAGACCACGATCAGCAGCCCAGCCGGTAAGACCGGCGGCGACGACGAAGCCTGCGAGGTAACCGGTGGTCGGACCGGCAAAATAGGCAAAACCGCCGCCATTGGTGAAGACCGGCAGACCGACAGCACCTTCAAACATATAGAGCGCCAGAGTGGCCAGCGCGAGCTTGCGGCCAAAGGCTGCGGCGAGCACGAAGATGGCGAGCGTCTGCATCGTCGCAGGAACGGGCCAGAACGGCACGACGACCTTGCCTGCAAGCGCAATCAGAATGCTGCCGAAAAGGGCAGCTACGCCATAGCTCGCATAGCGGGCCGTGCTGCTGGTGGGCGCAATCGATTCATATAAGGAACGGGCGGGGGCGATGGCCATGACTCATCCTCCAAAAGGGCTGTCGGGAACGCTGCCAAATTGTAGCGCGTTTGATGCGGTATATTGACTTAAGCCGCTGACAGCAAGACAGTCCGCCGCAAATCCGCGACCGTCCACAATCCCACGGGCGCTTGCACAGGCGGGCTTGCAGGCCGCCATGCATATTGGAGCAAAGCGTGAAAAAACCTGAGTTCGACCTGACCTTCGCCCCCGCGCATGGCGAGGCGGTGCCAGCGGCCGAGAATGTGCTGCGGGTAACTGCGTCAAATTCGGGGCCGATGACGTTTCACGGCACCAACAGCTATGTGGTCGGGCGCGACACTCTTGCGGTAATCGACCCGGGACCGGACAACGAGGCGCATTGGCGGACGCTGTTGGGCGCCATCGGCGGACGCCCGGTCAGCCATATCTTCGTTACCCACACTCACCAGGATCATTCGCCGCTGGCGGCGCGGCTGAAGGCCGAGACCGGCGCCACTGTGGTCGCCCAAGGTCCGCACCGCGCGGCCCGGCCACTCTACACCGGCGAGATCAACCCGCTCAAGGAAAGCTCGGACATGGCGTTTGTCCCGGATCAGACCGCCGCCCATGGCGAGGTGATCTCCGGTGACGGCTGGGCGATTGAAACCCTGCACACGCCCGGTCACACCGCCAATCATGCGGCCTTCGCACTGGCGGGAACCGGGCTGGTGTTTTCCGGTGACCACGTGATGGCCTGGGCAACATCGATCATTGCCCCGCCCGACGGCGCAATGGCCGATTTTATCGCTTCGCTTGACATGCTGGTGGCGCGCGACGACCGTCTCTATCTACCTGGCCATGGCGGGCCGGTGCGCGAGCCGCGGCAATTCGTGCGGGCGCTGAAGACCCACCGGCGAATGCGTGAGCGGGCGGTTCTGGGCCGCGTGGTCAAGGGTGACCGGCTGATTGCCGACATGGTCAAGGCAATCTACCGCGACACCGATCCGCGGTTGCATGGGGCTGCCGCCCTGTCGGTGTTGGCGCATCTGGAAGATCTGGTCGGCCGCGGCGAGGTGATCACCGATGGCCCGCCGTCGATTACCGGTGAATTCCGCATCAAATAGCTATTAGCCGCCAGCGATACCAAGCAGGCGGACATCAAGATCATGCAGGAAGCCGCGAATCAGGTCGGCGTTCAGGCCAAGGTCATGGTTTCCGTCACGGGTGGCTGCGCGCATGTCGACAAAAGTGGTTTCTTCCTCTTCGGAAAGCCTGATCAGCACATCCTGTGGAATACCGAGTACCAGCGTCCGGGTCCGGTACTGAAGCACTGCGTAGGTGGGAAGCGGCTCGAGTTCCCCGTTTTCGATATCGGGACGCTGGAGCGGCACCGGTGCACGCGCCGGGTCGGCTTCTCCGCTGGCGATCTGTTCGGGTTGGCCGTCACTGGCGGTCTCGGAGGTCGGTTCAAGGCCATCGATCAACGCCTCGACGCCGATATTGGCGACCGGTGTCCATTTTCGCTCCGCCACCGCTGCGCGCACCGCCAGCAGCACCCGGTCGATGGCGCCGTCGTAGCGCCGCCCCGCGACCTTGGGGTAGGCAAGCGCCTGTTGCTCACGCACAGCAGGGTCGTTGCCGTCGGGACGAGACAGCCAGGAAGGCGTGATCACCGGCGGTTCCAGCCATTCCGGCGGTTGCTCGATATCGGTGGAGACATCGTGAAGGGTCGGCAGGGCAATATAGCGACTGGCAGCCACGCCCACCGGCGCAAGCACCAAAAGCGCCGTCACCATGCCGCTGAAGGCAGCGTGACCGCCCTTGGCGCCGATATGCCAAAGCATGACGAAACCGATCACCGCCAGGCCAAGCACGATGGCTGCCAGAAAAGCCGCGAGCAGGATAACCGCAACAGCATTGGGCAGGGTCAACAGCCCTCCCCGATGAAACAGCACGGCCATGAACGCCAGCAACAGCGAGAATCGTCCAAGCCTGCGGGACCAGGCAGCGGCAACTGAAGGCGGGCGTTGATAGCGAAACGGCATGGCGGCGGCCGGGTCTCCGAACGGACGGCGCGGAATGCGCGGAATGGTTTGATGCAATTTATTAGAGCCGTTCCTTCCCGATTGAAAGCTCTTTGAAGACAGTTGCTTGATCCTCGGCCAAACAATCGGGCCAATCAATCGCGACGATCGGCACGACCGATTGCTTTGCCGCGCCCGATGGCAGGTATGGAACCACATCCCCGCAACGCACGTTACTGCAACAGCGCTTCCACATTGCCGCCGCTGGAAAACTGCACGTCACACTTCAGCCACGCTTGCCGTCAATTCTTGAGGGCGCGGGGGCAGATCAACCGGAATACGCATTCCTTAGCGAAGGAGATTTGCCATGACGACCGACACAGCCTTAGCGCCGATGGCACAGCCGAGCCACGCCGATCCCGCCCCGTTCATGGGGCCGATGCAACCGCTTCCGATCATCGCCACCACAGCGGAGCAATCATTGGCCCCGATGATGCTCGACCTGATGGAACTGGAACTGGCGCTTGATCTCAACGACATCGCCGAACTGGGATTTTCGCAGGCCGTGCGGCAGGCGGCAAAGACCATCGGCGGCGAATTCCTGTTTGATCTCCCCGCCTCCGGGCTGGTCGACAACGCCCAGCGCATTGCCGTTGTCTGCCTGTCGCGGACCGAGCCTGGTCGGTTCGGACTGGTCCTGCTGGACGCTGATGGCGACCGGGCCATCACGCTGGAACCGGATGCCGCGACTGCGGACCTGGTGCAGTTCGCCAAGGCCTTCGTTTCGGTGCTGGAGAAGCTCTAATCCGTGTCCACCCCCTTCTCGCTTCCCGCGTAGCGGCCACGGAAGCGCAACCATGCATACTCCACTTTTAAATATGCATATGCTATACTCTTTTCCGGACCGATCATTATTATGGCCGAGAGAGAGACTGGGATGCGGCTAACAACATATACCGACTATTCTCTTCGAGTTTTGATGTACGTCAGCCTGAAAAACGGTGAAAAGGCAACAATCAAAGAAATTTGTGACAGCTATAAAATTTCCAGAAATCACGTTATGAAAATAGTCTACGAATTGGGACTTGCAGGATTACTGTCAACGTCCAGAGGAGTGACCGGCGGGATCCTTCTGGCAAAGAAACCCGAGGAGATATCACTGCGCGATGTCATGCTCATTACAGAACCCGATTTCAAGATTGCCGAATGTTTTGATTGTGGTGAGTCCGAGTGCCCACTGGTCGGGAACTGCGAACTGAACAAGACGTTAAACACAGGGTTGAAGGCATTTCTGGACGTTATGGGCCGGGTCACTATTGCCGACCTTGTAAAGTCAAAGGGGACGTTGACGCGGCTTTTGAATTTGCCAGGTTTCTGAGGCTTGCGAGCCTTGTATTGATTGCGATGGAGGCCATTCGTGACATCCAGGACGTAGGCCGGCCTGCGATGTGTCCCATCTCTGGCCCTCCGCACGCCGAATATGCCCATTTTTTTGCGCCGCGCTGCCGCCACGTGGATTGCAGTACATCCGGTTTGCCCCCCGGACAGTCTGCTTGGCCTTACCCGGCAGGACGCGGGGCGGTTCGTCCAGGTGCATCGCATTGTGATTGACATGTACAATCCCGCCACAACCGCGTTCAATACCCTGCGTCCCGGCGACCTGCCCGAGCACCTTTGAGAACCAAATTCTCTTGCTCATGTCCGTCTCTCTGCCTCCAAATCACCAGGCAAGGCGCTATAAATTCGAATGGGCCTCGTGCTGCCCGTTTTGGGGGTGTGAAGATACCGCTGAGTGTAATCTGCTTGAAGTCAGTCACGAGAACCGCAATGTTCAGGCTCCACGGTCCGGCTGTGGGAAGCGTAACGGGCCCAATTTGCCACATGCCGCTGTCCAGCAACTGCGCGTCAAAACTGATTGGGCCAATGCCAGCCGCGGGATCCGAGAAGGTCAGATTGACCTCTTTGGGCGGTAGTAAATCTGCATTTGTGCCCATGAAATTGACCGATACATCAATCGCACCTGGCGGCGCGGCGGAAAGGCTGACTTCAGCCGCGATTTCAGCACTGTGCAGATGCAGGTGGATCGGGTCGGGTGCTGTGTGGGCACCGGGCGGCGGCGTTAACCGAAAGCACATGGCAACAAGCAGGACCATAGCCCCGAGGGCGATCTCGGCACTTATGCTGCGGCGCAGGCTGGACCGTGCGCTGCCCGGTGCTGTGGCAAGCGCCGGGGTCAGCCGCGTTTTGTTCAAGAGCGCAAGCGCAAGCATACAGGCCACCAGCACCAGTTTGAGCGCCAAGAGCTTCCCCCAATCCGACGCGATCAACGTGGCAATATCCGCGCCACGGATCAGCGCGAGGCCAACCCCCGTTGCCACAAGCACGATTACCGCAGGCAGCGCGACGTTCGAGAACCGGCGCAAGGCGTTTAACCCGCCCTGCCCGGACAGGCTGGCGATCAGCGGCGGCAGTCCTCCAACCCAAAAGATCAATGCTGCGGCATGAAGCATCATCAAAGGCTGCCCGATCCAGCGGTTTTGTCCGGTGCTGGAATGCCCCGAAACGGCAAGCGACGAAGCCCCAAGAACGAGCACAAGCAGAGCAATAGCAGGCCGCTGCCGCGAGCGACTCCCCGCGATGATGGCTGCGGCGGCGCCGACCAGAAATCCCCAACCGCGCGGCACCGCGATGGCAACCTGCCACGGCACGGAAGAAAATAAAGCGGAGGAGCCGCGCCCCAGCAGATCAAGCCCGTAGGCACCGAGCGCAACCAGCGCCAGCGGCACCGCAGCCAGTGCGGCAACCCGGCCAAAGCGGGCGGCACCAGAGGACAGCGGGCCAATGAGCGCAGCATAAAGCGCCGCCCCTACTGCAAAGATCATGCTTAAAATGGCTAAAAATCGCGCGATGATGGCGGGAAGGACTGCCGCATCGGTTCCGGGTTCGGTCGTGCCGGTGACCTCACCGAGGGAGAAGACCAATGCGCCGCCAATGGGATGACCATCGGCGGAGACAACCCGCCAGTTCAGAACATAGGTGCCACGTCCGGTCGCGGGCGGTGCGGACAGCAACAATCCGTCAGGCGTGGCTTTGGCCGTTGCAGTGCCACGCGTTCCATCCGGCAAAAGCCATTCAAGCGTCAGGGCTCCGACAGGTTCGCTGAACTGAAGGCGCACGCCCGTCGGCAATTCGTCAAGCAAGGCATTGGCAACCGGGGCGCTGCCCTGAAATTCAGCATGGGCAAGGGCGGATGAAGGCACCGTCGCCACTACAAGAACCATAAACAAGAAGCAGAAGACCCCTTGTACATTGCTTGCCAGAATACGCATCGACTGCCTCGTATTGGGAGCGTGAGTGGTGCCCCTGCCGGGCATCGACATGCGCGGCAGGGGGTAGAGCGCCCAGAGCCAGGCGCCTCTTTTCGATCTTGCGGACTTGTCAGTTCTTTGCGGCTGGCGCCAAGATCTTCAGGCCCGGTGCCGGATCTTCGAGGTCATGGGGGTCTTGACCATCGGCAGGGATTTCAATCCAACGGTCAGCCCCGTTTGCGCATTCCTGAACAACCGGGAAGTAGACGGTTGTGCCCACTGCCAGAGTATCGGTCAGCTTGCCACGGAAGGCGAACTGATCGAAATAGGCGTCGGAAAGCTCGCCGGTCCAGATCAGCTCTTTCACGCCTTCGGTCATCGGCGTGCCGTAATAATCGTAGCTTTGCGCATAAGCGCCGGTCACGATCTCGACCGACCAACCAGCTTTCGGAACTGGTTTGACGGCAATCACGCCATCGGGGATCTGCACCCGCACTTTCAACGTGGGCTCTCCGGCGCAACCGTGGCCGATTCCAAGCACGCCGAGATAGGTAGTCCCTTGCTGTGCCTGCGGCGTTTCAAAATTCACATGTGCGAACGCTGCCGGGACGGAAAGTGCAAGCACTGCAAGGGTCGTCAGAATGGTATTCACGGTTTCTCTCCAAAGGAAAAGGGGGGATCGATCGGGCTGTCGGCCCGGGTTTTGCCGCCGCCCTCAGGTCCGCGGCTTCGAACCCACCAGGGTTTTGGCCATAGGTGTGAATGGATGGTCGGTCGCGGCAAACATGGGAACACTTGCCAACCCGGCGACATCGAGGATGACGATGACGGGCTGTTGAATATTTCCAGGTCTCAGGGGCTACGGCCTTGAAGGTGCCGCCAGAAATCGTCTTTCCGGCGGCAGGGCGTGTGTCCTATCCCTTGGCGTCAAGGAATTCAGGGTTATCGTCACCAATAACCTCGATCTGTGCCGCATTGCCTTTGTTGGTAACGCGCGAAAGAGCGTGATCAACCAAGGTGATCAACCCCGGAACCGGAAGATCCATATCGCCCACGAACGTAGAGCCAGGGGTCACCGGCCATGTCTGAATGTACTTGAGCGGCTCATTCGCCAGCCCGCCTTGCGGCCATGCGCGCGACCAGACGTTGCCGACCGGGTGGAAGCTGGACATCAGGTTTGGTCCCCCCGACACCAGGAACACACGGACGGTCTCACCAACTTCGGCCTTCATGGTTCCAAATCGAGATGCCACAAATGGGGCGACGGCTCCGCTGAACAGCACATAGGTCGGGTCTTCCTTTACCATGGAGCGCCCATCAAAGTTGGCTTCGCCCGGCTGACCGAAACTTTCTTTGGTGTAGAGTTCGTGTTGACCGATATAGAATTCGCGGTCTACGGCGGGCAGACCTTCGAGGGGCTCGATGACGATCATGCCGAACATGCCACGGCTGATATGTTCGTCCATGTTGCTGACGCCACAGTGATAGATGAAGGCACCGGGGTAGTCCGCCTTGAACGTAAAGGTCTTGGATTTCCCGGGTGCGACTTCGGAATACCCGGCACCGCCACCTGTCCCTCTGACCGCGTGAAGGTCGATGCTGTGAGAGGTCTCGTTTTCGGGAGAGTTGGTGACGGTGATATTCAGCGTATCTCCCTGACGGGCGCGGATCATTGGGGCCGGCACCTGACCATTGAAGGTCATGAAGGTGTGTGTCACGCCAGGCAGGATTTCAGACACGACGCTTTTGGCAACAAGATGGATATCATGGCTGCGGGGGCTGTCGTAGGAAATCGGGCCGGGAATGGCCGTCGGATCGGCAACCACCAGATCAGGTAACAGGCGTTTGCCGACAAAGCTGCCGGTTGTCAGTTCCGGCTTGGGCACGGATGCGCTCGCCTGGGTTCCGCTCAAGGCAATAGCGCTCGAAGCGGCAATACCAACACCCGCCATCTGTATGAATTGGCGGCGGTTTGATTTCGTTGCGTCCTCAAATGACATTCGTTTTCTCCTGGGCATGGGATCGATTGCAAGGAGATTTCACGCATTGATTTCAATGCGTGAAATCCAGTTTGGCTATTCGGATTTGAGCGTCTCAAGGAGCACACCCAGGCGGGCGCGGGCGCCTTCTGACAATGCAGCGTTGGTTGGATAATTGGCGATGATGTCGTCCAGATTTACCGACGGATCACCGGCCACGACGATACCAACCATGCCGATTTCCTTGTGGGCCGCGCATTGGACGACGTAGACGCCTTCCTTCTCAAAAACGACATTGGTATCCGCGTTCTTGTAGCCCTTGAATGGCGCGGCACCGGCAGGTGCCAGACCATCCACCGACGTAAGGTCATGGCCAAAATCCCAGGCGACGAAATTGACATCGCCGCCAACCTCAATGCGCATGATCGCCGGTACAAATACCTTGTTGGTGCCATCGGGCCCCTTGTCCATGAGGCGCACTTCATTCGGGGCGGCATCCTGTGCAAAACCGGGAAGCGGCGCAATGAGCAGGGCGCCAAGCAACAGGGGAAGGACACGCAGCCGAAAGCTACGCGGGACTATCGCGTTTTCCATATTTTTCTCCTATGGAACTGGGGGGATTAACTTTTTGACGGGGTGGCTTTGAAGCCGGACTGGGTGATGAGCCCGTACCCTTTCTTCATACTTTCGGTGAAGTAGAAGTCAGGGTCATATTTCTTGTGAGCCCAAAGGTACCAGGGGTCATCGATGCCAACTTCTTCGTACTCAATAATGCCAAACAGCCCACCGGGGGTGTCGCCATTATTGCTCAGATGGTGGTCGGCATGATCGTGGAACGGCCAGCGACCTGGATTGTTCATGTGCACGATGACGTCTGCACGCTGGCCCATGGCAACATGAACCGTATCGGCCAGTTGAGGATATGGCACCGGCATCCCGTCGCGGTGGGTAACGAGCATATCGTGGCCGTGCAGGTGGAACGATACGGCAACGCTTGCCGCAAACAGGCGCAGACGCAGGACATCGCCTTCCTTCACCCGAATTGGCTGATTATAGGGAAATGACTTTCCGTTGATGGAGAAGTAATTCAGGTGCCCAGAGGGATCTTCCTGAGCGAAATAGTCATCGGCGACGTCACTATTCCAACCCGAGAACATTAGAAGGCAATCTTTGGTCACTTCCTTTTCGATTGGAAGCGGGTCTGCCGGATCAACGATCAGCGGGCCCCACATGCCACGCACGCCAACATGATTTGGCACTTCGACATGGCAATGATACCAGAGGCTGCCTTTCCGATCGGCCTTGAAACTATAGGTATTGCTGCCACCGCCCGACTCGATGGCCAAACCGTTAATTCCCGGTGCGCCATCGCTGCGCCATGAGTTTGTTTGCCACATCCCGTGCCAATGGATTGTATGCACGCCTTTGGTCTTGTTGGTGACTGTCGCTTCTACAAAATCACCTTCACGGACATGGATCAGAGGGCCGGGTACCTGCCCGTTATATGCCCAGACATTGGTTTCAAAACCACGCGACACACTTAAACGCGCCTCTTCAACGGTCATGTTAAATTTGTGTGTTTGAGGGGCAACAGGCGCGATCGTTTCCGATGCGCCTGCGGTAAATCCATACGCCGTTTCGGTTGCTGAAAGCTGTGTCGCCACAGCGGCGCCAATGCCCGCTAATTTCACAAGGCCACGTCGGCTGATATCGTTCATTCCCATGATTTTCCCTTTTTAATTCAAGACTTACCTTGATCCCTGTTGAGGTTCGTGGTGGGTGATTCCGTAAGATGTATTTCAGATACATCTTTAAAAAAGTATCGTCAATACTTTTTTATCTGCACCGTTTTGCCAACCTCATGTGCCGACCTCAATGCCCCTTTCAACGGGAGTTTTCGGCTCGCTTCGCAACGACGGATCCTCGCGCCGTTTGCCCCTTTGCTCGCGAGATCGATACTGCCCGGCGTTCGGACAGAGGCAGGGCATGCAGAGCTCGATACCCAAGCAAAACGTTTCCATTTAAGGATGAACAGATCTAGGTTCGCCGCATGTTCGCAAGCAGGGAGATGCCGGGGTGGAATTGACGCAGGACGATCGTGAGATGCTCTCGGGAACCCATGGCTCTGCCGCTGCAGACGCGCTTGGGCTGGTATTGCGCTTTGCCGAGGCGGTGGGTGCCGAGCGGCTGGTTGACTGCGCGCAAGCCCATGTCGACGGTTGTCTCTATCACGGCCAGGCCAGCCTCGATTTCGTCGAACGGTTCGTGGCACAGCAAGGCCGGGTGCGGGTGCCGACGACGCTCAATGTCGGCTCGGTCGATCTCATTCATCCAGAACTCTATATCGGCGAGGCGGAGCTTGGTGCTGCCGGCAAACGGTTGATGGAAGCGCATCTGGAACTGGGCTGCACGCCGAGCTTTACCTGTGCGCCCTACCAGACATTGCTGAGACCGCAACTCGGCGACCAGCTTGCCTGGGCCGAATCCAACGCTATCGTGTTTGCCAATTCGGTGATCGGCGCGCGCACCAACCGCTATGGCGATTTCATCGACCTAGCCTGTGCGCTGACAGGAAGGGTGCCCGATTACGGGCTGCATCGTAGCGAAAACCGGCTTGCCGGGGCGATCGTCGAAATCACCGGGCTTGAAAATGCCACTGCCGACCAGGCCGGCGGCATTGCGGTCGCTGCGGGCCTTGTTGTCGGTCGCGAGTGCGGTGATACCATCGCCGCGATCACCGGTCTCCCCGCCGCCACCAGCGAAGACGACTTGAAAGCGCTGGGGGCCGCGGCGGCATCGTCGGGCAGCGTGGCGATGTTCCATGCCGTCGGCCTGACACCGGAGGCCCCTGATCTCGAGACCGCCACCGGTGGCCGTAACGTGCCGGTTGTGGCGCGTCTGGACGCTGGCGAAGTTGCAGCGGTGTTGAACCGGCTCGGCACCGTAACCGAGGGTGCGCCGATCACCGCCGCGGCACTGGGGACACCGCATTTTTCACTCTCGGAGTTCGAACGGCTGCTGGCGATGCTGGATCTCGCACCGTTCGCGGTACCGGTCTATGTCAATACCGGACGGCATGAATGGGAACGGCTGTGCGCAACCGGAAACGCTGCACGGCTTGAACAGGCGGGAGTCACCGTGGTGGTCGATACCTGTACCTATGTCACCGCCATCATCCGCGATCTGTCAGGTGCAGTGATGACCAATTCAGGCAAATGGGCCTATTACGCGCCCGGCAATCTCGGCGTCGATGTTGCCTTCGGCACGCTCGCCGACACGCTTTTATCGGCCAAGGCCGGCCGGGTGGTGCGGGCATGAGCGCCGGTCTGCAGATTGATGGGAAGTCACTGGTTCACGGGTGCGCGCAAGGCCCGGTGTTGATGCTTGGTGACCCCTTGAGTTTCTGGGGAGGATTTGACAGCGCCAACGGCATGGTGATCGACCGTTTTCACCCGCAACACGGGACCTGCCTGTCCGGCAGGATCGTGTTCATGAGACGCGGGCGCGGTTCGTCGTCAGGCGCCTCGGTGCTAGCCGAAGCGATCCGGCTCGGCACAGCACCAGCGGCGCTTGTTCTGCTTGAAGCCGACGCCATCATCGCCACCGGCGCGCTGGTCGCGCAAATGCTCTACCAGACCGATTGCCCGGTTGTTGCCCTTGCTAACGAGGCAGATTGGAACAAATGGGCGGCCCTGCCCCGGCTTACAGTCGAGGCCGATGCAGGCGCGGTCCGGCTTATTCCGCCGGAATGATGCCAACTGAGGCAGCAGGATCGGCACTGCGGCTGCGCAGCGCCAGATGTGCCAGTGCCCCGCCGGTGATCATCGAGCCTAGTCCTGCCAGCGACGAAATTGCCAGCACCGAGCCACCGGTCAGGCCGGCGCCGATGGTGCAGCCGACGGCGAGAATGCCGCCAAAGCCCATCAGCACGGAGCCCGCTGTGTAGCGCCAGATCGACGGCGTGCCGGGTTCGGCGAAGGTGGCGATGCGGAATTCGCCGGCAACAAGGGCCGCCACAAACGCACCAATGATCGCGCCCAGCAAAACACCCTGATCAAGTCCGCCAAAGCCGCCTTCGAGTGCCAGTTCGCCGGTTGTGGCCAGCGGACGGATGAAGGAGAGGCTTTCTGCCTGGATCGGATCGAAAACTTGAGTGGAAAGCTGCCAGGTGAAGTACCAGCCGGCCGCCACCGTCAGGCCGACCAACGCACCGCCGGAAAGGCGCCAGATCGACACCCGCGCCCTAAGCGCCACGGCAAGTGCTATCGCCGCCAGTGCCGCACCCAGAACGATGCCGGCCCAGCGATCGAGCCCGGCATGAGCCAGCAGATCATTGCCGCCAATCGCCGCGGTGCTCCACAGACTGCCGATGCCATCGCGAAGCGGCACCAGAACGCCACTGTAGGTCGCCAGCGCGGTAATCGCGACAACGGCAATCGAGAACACACCGCGCAGATTGCCAGAGGCGCCAAGCACCAAGAGCCGCGACACGCAACCGCGCGCCAGTACCATGCCGACACCAAACAGCAGGCCGCCGATAATGGCGCCCGACAGGCTTTGCGCGGTGGAGAAGAAGCGGGTTTCATCAACATTGATCAGATCGCCGCCGAGCAGCAGTTGCACCGCCAGGATGGCCGCGGCAAAGCCTGCAGCCCAGGTCGCCAGCGGCTTGAGGTCGCCCTCCCCCATGGCCGACAACACCGCCGAGCGAGTGCAATACTGGCTGCGTTGGGCGAAAATACCGAAGGCGAGACCAAGAACAAGACCACCGATCAGGGCGGTATGCGGCTCACCGACAAGGTCGATCAGGGGAACGAGATCCATGACTGCCAGCTCCATTGGAATATTCGTCTGAACATATATGAAGCGGTGACATGCGCCGTGGCGCGGGATTGCGCACCCAGGACGGGGAGCGGAATTATTTTCCCTGAAACGCGCAGATGTTGGAAAGCCTGTTCACCGAGGACTGATACAGTCCCGCCGGCTGCGGCGCATTTGCGCGCAACTGCCGGCGGACGTGTAAAGCTGGGGCTTTGAGCCGCATCAGACCTTCTTGGCGATGGCGGCCTGGGCTGCTGCCAAGCGGGCAATCGGCACCCGGAACGGCGAGCAACTGACATAGTCGAGGCCAATGGAATCGCAGAACCGTACCGATGCCGGATCGCCGCCATGCTCGCCGCAGATGCCGAGCTTGATGTCCGGGCGGGTTGCCCTGCCCTTTTCCGACGCGATCCGCACCAGTTCGCCTACGCCATCGATGTCGATGGTGACGAAGGGATCAGTCTCGATGATTCCCTTCTGCTGATAGGTCATCAGGAAGGAAGACGCATCGTCGCGGGAGATGCCGAAGGTGGTCTGGGTCAGGTCGTTGGTGCCGAAGGAGAAGAACTCCGCAACCTCGGCAATCGCGTGGGCACGAATGGCAGCGCGCGGCAATTCGATCATGGTGCCGACCAGATATTCGAGCTCAACACCGGACTCGGAGATGACTTCCTGCGCCACCGCATCGATCCGCGCCTTGACGAAATCGAGCTCTTCACGCAGCCCAACCAGCGGCACCATGATTTCAGGCACCACCGGTGCGCCGGTTGACTTGGCCGCGGCGACGGCGGCCTCAAAAATGGCGCGGGCCTGCATTTCGGCGATTTCCGGATAGGAAATGGCCAGTCGGCAGCCACGATGGCCGAGCATCGGATTGAATTCATGCAGTTCATCAACACGCTGGCCGAGCTTGTCTGCCGTCACACCGATGACGGCGGCCACTTCGGCGATTTCTTCCTCGGTCTTGGGCAAGAATTCGTGCAGCGGCGGATCAAGCAGCCGGATGGTGACCGGCAGGCCCTTCATGATCTCGAACAGCTCAATGAAATCCGAGCGTTGCATCGGCAGCAATTTGGCAAGAGCTGCGCGGCGACCGGCTTCGGCGTCGGCCAGGATCATTTCACGCATGGCTGTGATGCGATCACCGTCAAAGAACATGTGCTCGGTGCGACACAGGCCGATGCCTTCGGCGCCGAACGAGCGCGCGGCACGGGCGTCGGCCGGGGTTTCGGCATTGGTGCGCACCTTCATGCGGCGGGTGGCGTCGGCCCATTCCATGATCTGGCCAAAATCACCAGAAAGCTCGGGCTGCAGCATGGCAACCTCGCCCTTCAGCACCTGGCCGGTGGAACCATCGAGCGTGATCACATCACCCGCCTTCAGGGTGACGCCAAGCGCCACCAGGGTCTGGTTGCGACTGTCGATGCGCAGGCCTCCGGCGCCGGAGACGCACGGCGTGCCCATGCCGCGGGCAACAACGGCGGCGTGGCTGGTCATGCCCCCGCGTGATGTCAGGATGCCTTCGGCGGCATGCATGCCATGGATATCTTCGGGGCTGGTTTCCACCCGCACGAGAATGACCTTGCGGCCGGTCTTTGCGGCTTCCACCGCCTCTTCGGAGGTAAAGACGATCTCGCCGGTCGCAGCCCCCGGCGAAGCCGGCAGGCCCGAGGCGATGATATCGCGTGCGGCGTGCGGATCGATGGTCGGGTGCAACAACTGGTCAAGCGAGGCCGGGTCGATCCGGATGACGGCTTCCTCGCGGGTGATCAGTCCATCTGCAGCCATGTCGACGGCAATCTTCAGTGCCGCCTTGGCGGTGCGCTTGCCCGAGCGGGTTTGCAGCATCCACAGCTTGCCGCGCTCGATGGTGAATTCGAGATCCTGCATATCGCGGTAATGGTGCTCGAGCCGGTTGCAGATGGCGAGAAATTCAGCAAACGCCTCGGGCATCAGCTTTTCCAGCGAAGGCCGGTCGGAGCCAGCCTCGATCCGCGCCGCTTCGGTGATCGATTGCGGCGTACGGATGCCGGCGACAACGTCCTCGCCCTGGGCGTTGACCAGAAACTCGCCATACAGCTCGTTGGCGCCGGTGGAGGGATTGCGGGTAAACGCAACGCCGGTGGCGGAGTGATCGCCGAGATTGCCAAACACCATGGCCTGAACATTGACTGCGGTGCCCCAGGACGCCGGGATATCGTGAAGTTGCCGGTAGGTGATGGCGCGGGCGTTCATCCAGCTGGCAAACACCGCGCTGATGGCGCCCCACAATTGCTGGTGCGGATCCTGCGGAAACGGCACGCCGAGTTCCTCGACGATGGTCGCCATGTAGCGGGCGATGATCTCGCGCCATTCGCCAGCAGACACATCGGTGTCGAGCTCATGGCCGAGCCTGGCCTTCTCGTCTTCGAGAATTTCCTCGAAAACTTCGTGATCGAGCCCCATCACCACATTGGCATACATCTGGATGAAGCGGCGGTAGCTGTCATAGGCAAAGCGTTCGTCGCCCGAATCGCGCGCCACCGCATTAACTGTTTCGTCGTTGAGGCCGAGATTGAGCACCGTGTCCATCATACCGGGCATCGAGGCGCGGGCACCCGAGCGCACCGACAAGAGGAGCGGCTTTTCGGGGTCGCCAAATGTGCGGCCGGCGATTTTACCGACATTGACCAGGGCGTCGGCAACCGCCTGCTCTAGGCCATCAGGCAATTTGCGGTCATGGTCATAATACCAGACGCAGGCGTCGGCGGTGATGGTCAGTCCTGGTGGCACCGGCAGGCCGAGGTTGCACATCTCGGCGAGATTGGCGCCCTTTCCTCCCAAGAGATTGCGGTCCGCAGCCGAGCCTTCCGCCTGCCCGTCACCAAAACTATAGACCCACTTCGTCATCACCGATCGTCCTTCTTCCACAGCGCATCGCCATATCAGAGCCGATACCGTCACCTCTTCTAAAGTGACAGCCGATCCCGCGACAGCGATGTATACGCCAACCCGTCTACGCGGTGCTTATCGCATGACGAGCGAAATACAATGCGCAATTCCTCTAAATGAACGACTAAATCGATCCAAAGGATCAAGATCTTGACAGCTTTCTTGCGCAACCACCACGAATGGCGCGTGCGCATCTGACTCCCGGTCCCATACATCCTGACCAGTCATGAACTTGGAGAGTCACGCCAGATCACGGCAGGCAACGCAAAGTGATGGTAGCACAGCCATGAAGCGGGCATTCGCTGCAGCGGGATATGGACCCGACAGGCGCGACCGATTAACAGAGGGATCAAACCTACCGCTCTGGGCTCGCGGCGGGAGAGACAACAGGATTGAGCCCGGAGACCGCTGCACCATGACATCCACGCCTCTCGACCCCGTTCGTTTTGTTGATCTTGCCGCGCAGCAAGCGCTCATCCGTGACCGCGTCGATGCGGCGATCGCGCGGGTTCTTGATCATGGGCAATACATCATGGGTCCCGAAGTGGCGGAGCTGGAAAAACAGTTGTCGGCCCATTGCGGCGCGGTGCATTCGATCGCCTGCTCGTCGGGCACGGATGCGCTGGCAATGGTGTTGATGGCCCGGAACCTCCGGCCCGGCCAGGCTGTGTTCTGCCCGTCATTTACCTTTGTCGCCACGGCCGAAGTGGTGGCCTGGCTCGGCGCGCATATCTGGTTTGTCGATGTTGACGCCGAAACCTTCAACATGGACCCGGCATCGCTGGAAACTGCAATTACTGCCGCCAGAGAGGCCGGGCACGAGCCGGTGGGGGTTATTCCGGTCGATCTGTTCGGAATTCCGGCCGATTACGACGCTGTCGGCAAGATCGCCAGCCGCGAAGGCCTTTGGGTTCTGGGCGACGGCGCGCAATCTTATGGCGCGCGCTATCACAACCGCCGCGTCGGCACGCTGGCGATGGCGACGGCCACCAGCTTCTTTCCGGCCAAGCCGCTGGGCGCCTATGGCGATGGCGGCGCGATCTTCACCGACGATGCCGAACTGGCCGAGACGCTGCGCTCGATCCTGTTTCACGGCAAGGGCACGAGCCAGTACGACAATGTGCGCATCGGCATGACCGGCCGCATCGACACGATGCAGGCGGCGATCCTGATCGAGAAACTCAAGATCTTCGACGAGGAAATTGAAGCGCGCAACCGCATCGCTGCGCGCTATTCGGCCCAGCTTGGCGCGCATGTCACCACCCCGGTGGTGCCAAACGGGCTGCAATCGGTCTGGGCGCAATATACGGTCAAGCTGCCCGCTGGCGCTGACCGCGACGCCATTCAGGCGCAGATGAAAGGCGAAGGCGTGCCGACGGCAGTCTATTACGCCAAGCCTCTGCACAAGCAGGACGCCTACAGCCATCATGGGGTGGCAGGGGACGAATTGCCGGTGACCGACATGCTGTCTGGTTGCGTGCTGAGCCTGCCGATGCATCCCTATCTCGACGAAGAAACCCAGAACCGGGTCACCAACGCGCTTGTCTCCGCCCTATAAAAGGGGCCTTCAGAGAATGGCTCAGGGCGCCTTCAAGGTGAGTTCACCGGTGAGGATACGCGGCAGGAACAACGGTCACCAGGCCCCCTTCCATCCACTCTTGTGGGAAGACCATGTTGACCGTTACCTGTCGGGACGTGGCATAACGCAAACCGCCCCGGGCCTGAGAGATTTATAGGTTGATTCAACGTACTGCTTGAGTGTCTTGGAATATTGTCTGCCGCAACGACGCAAAGTTGGAAAACTGATTCAAGCGAACCCTGCAAGTCATTGAACGGGAATCAGCTTTGGGGGATGTCCTGCCCTGTCCGACAACCCAGCGCTTTAGCCTGCGTCGCGCAATTGCTCGGCGGTCTGCAAATCCACCGAGACCAGTTGGCTGACACCCTGTTCAGACATTGTGACGCCAAACAGGCGGTTCATCCGCGCCATGGTGATCGGGTTGTGGGTGATGATGACAAAGCGGGTCTCGGTGGACGCCGCCATCTCGTCCATCAGGTTGCAGAAGCGCTCGACATTGTGATCGTCGAGCGGCGCGTCGACCTCGTCGAGCACGCAGATTGGCGCCGGGTTGGTCAAAAACACCGCGAAAATCAGCGCCATGGCGGTAAGCGCCTGCTCGCCGCCTGACAGCAGCGTCATGGTCTGCGGTTTCTTGCCGGGCGGGCGGGCAAGGATTTCCAGACCGGCTTCCAGCGGATCGTCGGATTCGATCAGTTGCAGTTCTGCCGTACCGCCGCCGAAGAGATGGGTAAACAGCCGCTGGAACTGGGAATTGACCACGTCAAACGCCAACAGCAGCCGTTCCCGGCCTTCCTTGTTGAGGCCCTGGATGCCCGCACGCAATTTCTTGATCGCGTCGATGATGTCTTCGCGCTCGGTGATAATGGTTTCGAGCCGGTTGGAGAGATCGGTCTGCTCTTCCTCGGCACGCAGATTGACGGCGCCGAGCCTTTCGCGCTCGATCTTGAGCCGTTCGAGATTACGCTCGATGACGGCAGAATCGGGTATCGGCGCGTCGGCGGCGAGGCCGGTCTGGCGCATCGCGTGGTGCGGCTCGCAATTGAGCGCTTCGCGGATGCGCGCTTCGCCCTCTTCACGGCGCTCCCTGGCTGCCATCAGCCGTTCCTCGGCGCGGCCCCTTGCCTCGCGCCCCTGCGACAGATGACCGATCGCCTCGGTGGCGATCTTGTCAGCCTCGCGTGAGCGGGTTTCCGCCAGCGCCAGCGTGTCGGCGGCTTCCTGCCGGCGTTTTTCCGATTCCGACAGTTGGTGCATCAGTTGTCGGCGGCGCACGGCGATTTCATCGGGCGCTTCGGCCATGCCGGTGGCCTCGGTTGTCGCCTCATCGAAGCGGGCATGAAGGCCGGCAAGATGGCTTTCCGCATTGGCGGCGCGGTCGGTCCAGGCGGCGCGTTCTGCGGCAATCGCCTCAAGCCGGTTGACGCGAGCGGCGTTTTCGCGCTCCAGCCCTTCATGGGCGGCACGGGCCTCGGCTACCGCGCCACGGTCGGTGGCAACCTCGGCATTGACCTGGGTCAGCGCCGCATCAAGGCCGGCGAGATCCGGGCAGGCCTTGAGCGCGGCGGCCGCCTGCTCCAGAGCTTGTTCGGTTTCCGAAAGCTGCGCGCCGATCTGGGCGCGCGATTCAGTCAGCACCGCGCGGCGATTGGATAATTCGCCCGAGGCGCGCTCGGCGTTGGCCAGTTCATCGCGGGCCCGAGAGAGGTTGCGGCTGGCGTCGCGGATCAGGTCACGAGCTGTGCGGCCCTCGCCAACCAGGGCGGCAACCTGTTCTTCGCTTGCCCGCAATGCCTCCTCGGCCTGTCGAAGGACTCTGGTTGCTTCGACAGCCTCGGCGTCGAGTTCGGCAAGACGGTTTTTCTGCTCGAGCCGCATCGCCGCCGGCGTCGGAGCGTCGGCGGAAGCCACATAGCCATCCCAACGGAACAAAGCGCCGTCGCGGGTCACCAGCCGCTGGCCCGGCTTGAGTGACGCATGCAGCGCATGGCCGTGCTCAATATCGGCGACAAGTCCGATCTGGGCGAGACGGCGCTCAAGCTGCGACGGGGCGCGGACATGAGTTGACAGCGGCGTCACGCCGTCAGGCAAGTGCGGGTCCTGGCTGTCAGGCGCGATGCCTGCCCAATGCGCTGGTGCAGCCGGATCAAGCGGCAGATCGAGATCGTCGCCGAGCGCTGCACCAAGCGCTGTTTCATAACCGCGATCGACCTTGATCTTCTCGACCACCGGCGGAAACAGTTCCGCCCCTTGGCCAGCATTGAGCATGCGAGCAATGGTCTTGGCTTCGGTCTCGATCGCATTGAGCCGGGCCTTGGCCTCGGTGACCGGTTGGCGCGCAGCGGCTTCGGCCTCGCGGGCAGTTTCAAGCGCGGTTTCGATTTTCGCAAGCGCGGCCTCGGCCGAAGCCAGCGCCTGTTCGGCACTTTCCGTTTCAGCGCGCTTGGCGACCGGGTCGGGCAACCCGGCGATCCGCTCGGCAATGGAGGCGAGATCGGCATCCTGGCTGGCGATCTGGCGTTCGAGCCTTGCCTTGCGTTCACCGGTCTCGCGCAGCACCCGTTCAAGCTGGGTGCGTTCGGCTGCGGCTTCGGCCCGCTCGGCGGTGACAACGCCAAGCGAAGTTTCGCTTTCGGCGAGCTTTGCCTGGGCCGCCAGGAAACTGGCCTTGAGTTCAGCGGAGCGGGCGCCACTGCCTTCGAGTGCCGCGCGCAATTCGGCTTCTTCCGCCGACAGCCGCGCCATGACCCCGGCATTGTCGGCTATCAGCCGCTCCTCGCGTTCGATGTCGGCCTTGAGTTGCGCCAGTCGCCGGTCAAGCTCGGCACGGCGGCGCTCGATGCGATCGGCTTCCTCGTCAAGCTGGGTGCGGGCGATCTGCAGCCGCTGTAGCGCTGCGGCAGCAGCGGCTTCGCTGTCACGCAGTTCCGGCAGCTTGTGGGCGGCGACCGCCTGGTTTTTGGCGGCCTTTATCTGCGCCTGGGCAAGTTCGGCGACCTTTGAGGTTGCCTGTGCCAGCGCACTCTCGGCTTCGCCTTCCTGGGCCTTGGCCAACGACCAGCGCAGATGCAGCAGCGTCGCTTCGGCCTGACGCACTTCAGCAGAGAGGATCTTGAAGCGGTTGGCCTGCCGCGCCTGGCGCTTGAGGCTTTCGATCTGGGATTCAAGCTCGGAGGTGACGTCGTCGAGCCGCTCGAGATTGGTCTCGGCGGCACGCAACCGCAATTCGGCCTCGTGACGGCGCGAATACAGACCGGAAATGCCGGCCGCTTCTTCGAGCAATTGCCGCCGCGCTTGCGGCTTGGCCTGGATCAGTTCACCGATACGGCCCTGTCCGACCATTGACGGCGAGCGCGCGCCGGTCGATGCATCGGCAAACAGCAGCTGCACATCCTTGGCGCGGGCTTCCTTGCCATTGATGCGGTAAACCGAACCGGATTCACGCTCGATCCGTCGGGTGACCTGTATCTCGTCGGAATCGTTGAAGGCAGCGGGTGCGGTACGGTCGGAATTATCGAGATAGAGGCCGACTTCGGCGGTGTTGCGCGCCGGGCGATTGCCCGAGCCCGAGAAGATAACATCGTCCATCCCGGATGCGCGCATGTTCTTGTAGGAATTCTCGCCCATCACCCAGCGCATGGCTTCGACAAGATTGGACTTGCCGCAGCCATTGGGGCCAACCACGCCGGTCAACCCGCGCTCGATGACGAATTCGGACGGCTCGACGAAGGACTTGAAGCCCAGAACACGTAGCTTGGTAAACTTCATGACCGGGTCTCCCGGTCATGAGGGAATATCGGCACACCGATCCCGACCCTGCAACCCGGTTGCAGGGTGCGAAGATGCGAAACCCGCTTAAAGCAGCGGGTCGATGATCGCCGACATGATTTCAATCGACATGTTCCCCGGATAGCGCTTCCCGTTGATGAAGAACGTCGGAGTGGATTGCACCCCGAACTCGTCCGCGGCCTTGGTTCTTACCGCATTCACATCGTCCAGAAGTTTCTGGTTCGTCAAGCAAGCCTCGAAGGAGTCCTGTGTAAAACCTGCCAAACGGGCGATTTGCAGCAGTGCTTCGCGCCCATCCGCCGCTGTCGCCCAGTTCCGCTGCTGCTGGAACAACACGTCGACCATCGGGAAAAACTGGTTTTCGGGTGCGCAACGGGCCAGCATGATGGCCGCGGCAGCGCGCGGATCGAATGGAAATTCGCGCAGCACGAGACGAACCTTGCCGGAGTCGATGTATTTATCGATCAGCGGCTTGAGATTGGTTTCGTGGAAGGCGGCGCAGTGCGGGCAGGTCATCGACATGTACTCGACGATGGTGACCGGCGCGCTGTCATCGCCAATGACCATATCCTTGAGCGGGCCGGCTTCCATCAACTTGGCGACATCAACCTCGCCATCAGGCTCGGGCGCCTTGACGGCTGCAGCCTTGGTTTCGGTCTTCGGCGCAGTTGCCGTATCGGCCGGAGCGGCGGTGGTTTCAGCCTGTGCAACAATCATTTCCGCGGGCGCTGCAGCCGTTTCCACCGGTGCGACGGTTTCGGTCGGCTCGGACGCGTTGGCGGTGTCGTCGGAAGAGTCCGCACAGGCCGACAGGGTCAAGGCGAGCAGCGATACCGACGCAGCGGCGGTCAGTCGGGACGTCAAACGGAACATGCAAATCACCCATTATTCGAGAGTATTGTCACTCACGCGCTCAGCAGCTTTGTTGCCTCCTGGCCGCGCCCGGCTTCCGCGTCACTGTCGCGCTCGCCAAATTCGTCCCAACTCCTATAACCTGAAATGTGGCCAAACAAGTGCACAATGATCACGCAGCCGTGATCGGCTCAGGGTTTCGGCTGGCGGCTGATGACCCCTTGCCCCAACTTTTCCAGCGCTTGCCGCAATTTCGGATCCTCGACATCGGCGAGCATATCGGCGAGCCGTTGTTTCTCGGCGGTGTTCAATGGACGTGCCGCGGGCTTGTGGCTTGGCGCATGAACAGCCTTCTGCACGATGCGAGATCTGCGAGATCGCCCGAAACCCGAAGAAACTGTTGACCCGGGAGATCAGCTCGGCTTCCTGGTGCATCAGGAACAACGCCCGCGCGCCCTCGCAGGCAATGGTCAAAACACCTGGGGAAAAACCGCCGCCGATCTCGTTGGGGCTGTCCTGACGCGGCCAGCGGATGCGCTCGGGACGCGAACAGCCAGCGAACTGTTCGCCCGCAATCTCGTCCCAGGAACCCAGCAGCAACGTGTTGATGCCAGCTCGCTTGGCCAGGATCGGGTCAATCAGGTGATTGGCTATTTCTGCAATTTGCTGACTGCCCTTGCGGGTGAACGGCTTGGCCACAGCTCTGCCTCTGCTCATCTGCTAGCCGGCGCGTCGCCTTGCCAGACTTGTCTGGGCACCGGGATAGCGCGAAAACGCGATGATGAAAAGCGCTCACCGCTGCCAATCCGGCGAGCAATACCGCAGAATGGCGGGCAGGTGCGCGTTTATCTGGTGAACCAGCGCCCATGCCCCAGAGTCCCTGTGTCGCTTTAATGGAACCATTTCCGGGCAAATCAGTTTGCTAAATGCAACGCATCATTTCGGACGACCATATTTGGAGATATTGAGATGGGATTTGAATACAGCGGAATTTTGGGCATCATTATTTTGGTCCTCGACATCTGGGCGATCCTCCAGATCATCAAGGGTGGCGGTTCGACGGGTAGAAAGCTGCTGTGGATACTGATCATTCTGTTGTTGCCGGTGATTGGTCTGCTGATCTGGCTGCTGGCTGGCCGGGGAAGAATTTAAGTTCTGAACGGTATCAGGATTTGACTGGCGTCCCCCGGGGGATGCCAGTCTGCTGTTTCTCACGCTTTCTTTTTGAATGCACTGCCACAGCAGACACTTCCGGTGGACTGGCGACTTCCAGTCCACGATGACGGAAAAGAATCGCGGCTGATTGCGCCGGGGTGACTGGCACGACATGATCCCGACTTGCGTTCGCAACCGCGCGCATTAAGTGTTGTCGTTAATCCCTTGCACCGCTCCATGAGTCTGATGTCACCAGCCAACACAGTTATCCCGATCCCTGCCGACCTGATCGGGCCGGCGCTGCTTGCCTGGTACGACCGGCACGCACGCGCCCTGCCCTGGCGCGTCGGCCCTTCGGCGCGGGCGGATGGCGCGAGCAACGATCCCTACCGTGTGTGGCTGTCGGAAATCATGCTGCAGCAGACCACAGTGCAAACAGTCAAACCCTATTTCGAAGCCTTCATCGAGCGCTGGCCGGGCGTGATTGATCTCGCCGCAGCCGACACCGAAGACGTGATGAAGGCCTGGGCCGGAATGGGTTACTATTCGCGGGCACGGAACCTGAAAAAATGCGCCGAAATGGTGGCGGGCGAGCATGGTGGCCATTTTCCGGCAACCGAGGATGGCTTGCGCGCCCTGCCCGGCATCGGCCCCTATACGGCGGCAGCAATGGCGGCGATCGCCTTTGATCAGCCTGCGGCGGTGGTCGACGGCAACATCGAGCGGGTGTTCTCACGACTTTACCAGATCGAGACACCGCTGCCCGCGGCCAAGGTCGAGATCCGCGAACTGGTGGGCCGCGCCACGCCGCTGAAACGACCGGGAGATTTCGCGCAAGGCCTGATGGATCTCGGCGCCACGATCTGCACCCCGCAGCGCCCGGCCTGCGTGCTATGCCCGCTGACTGCTTATTGCGGCGCGCGCCATGCAGGCCGGCAGCAGGAATTTCCGGTCAAGGCGCCCAAAAAACCCAAACCAATGCGCCGGGGCGCGGCGTTCGTCGCCGAACGCGCGGATGGTGCGGTGCTGCTGGTCAAGCGTCCCGACAAGGGCCTGCTTGGCGGCATGAGCGGCATTCCCACCAGCGACTGGACCGTCCGCGCCGATGGTGCGACCGGCGAAGCCGCAGCCCCCTTGCCGCCGGCTGGCGCGACAAGGGCATCATTTCACACGTGTTTACACATTTTGAATTGCGGCTTGAGATATTTCATGCCGTTGTCAGCGACGAACCTGACCACGCCGGATGGTGGAGCGCGCGCGAATCCCTGTCCGGCGAAGCATTGCCAACCGTGATGAAGAAGGCGCTTTCCGCAGCCCTTCCCGATCTTTTCCAAAAAGGCGTCCGATGACCGAGAATTCCACACCCGTCCACCACATCGTGTTCGATATCGGCAAGGTGTTGATCCATTATGATCCGCATATTCCGTTCAGCCGGCTGATCCCGGATGAAGCCGAGCGCAACCGGTTCTTCGAAACGATCTGCACCCACGAATGGAATATCGAGCAGGACCGGGGCCGCAGTTGGGCGGAAGCCGAAGCGCTGCTGATCGACAAACATCCCGAGAAGGCGGAGTTGATCCGCGCGTTCCGCGCCAACTGGCGTGAAATGGTCAGCCATGCCTATCAGGACAGCGTCGACATCATGCTCGATCTGATCCAGCAGGGCCGCGACGTTACCATGCTGACCAATTTTGCTTCCGACACATTTGTTGAGGCTCGGGAGATGTATCCGTTTCTCAATGTGCCGCGCGGCGTCACCGTTTCCGGTGAAGTCGGCATGATCAAGCCCGACCAGGCGATTTACGACACCCATGCGAAGAGCTTCGACCTGGAGCCGGCAGCCTGCCTGTTCATTGATGACAGCCAAAAGAATGTCGAGGGCGCCATCGCCGCCGGCTGGCAGTCGGTGCTGTTTACGGATGCGGAAACATTACGGCAGGACCTGACGCGACTGGGCGTCATCTGACCCAATTGACCGACGGTACGTGCGGCAGTTGTAGGACGACAGACGAACGCCCGGAATACGCATGCGCATTCCGGGCGTTTATCGCGGCGGTGACTGAAGGTACTTGACGCCCGCCGGACCTGTAAATTGATTGAGCTTAGCCGGCGCGGGCCATCTCCTTGCGGATGGTGGCACGAAATTCATCGATCAGCGTCAGGCCATCTGCGCTCTCGACATGCCAGAATGTCCAGCCGTTGCAGGCGTCCAGGCCCTGCACATGGGCGCCGACCTTGTGGATCGAGCCGGCCTGTCCGTCCGCCACCAGCGTGCCATCGGCACGGACAATTGCCTTGTGCCGGCGCTTGGCATCATGCAGCACATCGCCGGGCTTCACATGACCTGCCTCGATCAGCACATTGAAGGCCACGCGCGGTTCGGCGCGTTTTCCCGTAAGCACGGTGAGCTCGTTCTTGCCAAGCGGTTCGACCGCATCAATGCGCGCGCGGGCGGCGTCGATGTAATCCTGTTCGCGCTCGATGCCGACAAAATGCCGGCCAAGCCGCCGCGCCACAGCACCGGTGGTGCCGGAACCGAAGAACGGATCGAGCACCACGTCACCGGGTTTGGACGAGGCCATCAGCACGCGGGCCAGAAGTGCTTCCGGCTTCTGGGTCGGGTGAACCTTCTTACCATCGTCACCCTTGAGCCGTTCCGCCCCGGTGCAGATCGGAAACAGCCAGTCGGAGCGCATCTGGACGTCGTCATTGGCGGCCTTCATGGCTTCGTAGTTGAAGGTGTAGCTCTTGCCCGACTGGTCGCGCGAGGCCCAGATCATGGTTTCGTGGGCATTTTGAAACCGGCGGCCGCGAAAATTGGGCATCGGGTTGGTCTTGCGCCAGACGACATCGTTGAGCAGCCAGAAGCCGAGATCCTGCAACTGCGTGCCGACACGGAAAATATTGTGATAGGAGCCGATCACCCAGATCGTGCCGTTGGGCTTGAGCACCCTGCGGCAGGCGAGCAGCCAGGCGCGGGTGAATGCGTCATAGGCGGCGAAGCTTTCGAACTGGTCCCAATGATCGTTGACCGCATCGACCACCGACTGATCAGGGCGCGCCAGGTCACCGCCAAGCTGAAGATTATAGGGCGGATCGGCGAAGATCACATCGACGGAATTATCGGGAAGGGCTTCGAGGGCGGCAACGCAATCGCCCTTGATGATGGTGTCGAGCCAGGTTTGACGCGCGGCTTTGACAGTCTGAACTTCGGCAAGCGATACGGAACGGGCCATGGGATACTCACATTACACAAACGCAACAACTGAGCTTCATGGTTACCGAACAGGGTAAACATCCGATGAACGACGCGAGCACCACGTCATTTACCAGTACATCAGCAGCTCTGGAGAGCGGGCCGTCCCTTGCCTGAAACCATGGCATGTTATAGGTCCGGTGGCGTTTGCCCCATTCCCCTCCCCAGACAGGAATTCTCCCATGGCCGGTTTCGAGCTTGTTCTTTTTGATTGCGACGGCGTGCTGGTCGACAGCGAGATCATCGCAGCCGAGGTCGAATCGGTGCTCCTGGCCGAAGCCGGTTATCAGATCACGCCTGAGGAGCTGGCCGAGCGCTTTGCCGGACTGACCTGGAAGGACATCCTGTTCGAGGTCGAGAAGGAAACGAGCATTCCGCTGTCGGCCTCGCTGCTGGACGCGTCGGAACCGCTGCTCGACAAGCGCCTGGCGGCAGAGGTGCGCGCCATCGACGGCGCGGGTCAGGCGATCAGCCGGATACCGGGGCCGCGCTGCGTGTGCTCGAATTCCTCGTCACACCGCCTGAAGGCAATGCTGGGACGGACCGGACTCGACCGGCTGTTCGGCGACCACGTGTATTCGGCGAAGGATGTTGGCGAAGGGCATACCAAGCCGGCGCCGGATGTGTTCCTGCACGGCGCGGCACAGTTTGATGTCAACCCGGAAAATTGTCTGGTGATCGAGGATTCGGTGCACGGCATTCAAGCGGCAAAAGCCGCTGGCATGCGGGTGATCGGCTTCACCGGTGGTGCCCACAGCTATCCCGGCCATGCCGACAAGCTCACAGAGGCTGGCGCGGAAACCGTCATTAGCCGGATGGTGGACTTGCCCGCCACCGTCGAAGCGTTGGGGCAATGGTCGGAACTTCTGTAGGCCCGCGTCTCGGTTAAGGGGTGTTGTAAGGCCCCGGATCAAAGCCGATATACATCTTTGCCGTACGCGAGGCTGTGGCCGGGAAGGTGACGGTAGAGTTGGTAAAGATGAACTGCGCTGCCGCCCCGCCTTCAGACACAACCACCGGCTGCTTCTGCAATTCGGAATAGAGCACGTTTTCGCCATCGAGCACGACGACGCGCACAGGGACATCGATCTGTCCGGGCTTGCCCGCCGGTCCGGTGACAACCCGGCCTGATGCAACCACCGTGGCAATCATCTGATCGCCGCTGATCCGGCATTGCCGGGTGGTGTCACTGATCGAAGCCTGATGAATGACCTTGGAAGGATCACCATCGCCGCCCTTCTGGTAGGTGCGGTAGAAGGCCGTGCCTTCACGCAACAGCACCTGCGGACAGGCGCCCTGGACCACTTCGGAATTTGTGACCGGGTCAATCGGCGGTTGCTGATTGGCGGCACCGGAATTGAGAAGAGCGCCCGGATTGGGCGATGTACAGCCGGCAATCAGGGCCGCTCCAAGCAACACCGGAACAAAACGCAATAATCTGTTTGACACGATTTACCTACCTTCAACTCAATCTCGGACCGAAGGCGGAGCCTGCAGCCGGTGTATGGCCTTTGCATGACGACCGCCCATGGTCTATATCAGCCGCGCGTCTAAAAATCGACCGGCGTTATCTCATCTTGCGCGTTCCGCGTCCACCACCCGGAGACCATGTCTGTGGACTATATTTCGACACGGGGCGAAGCCCCCGCACTTGGTTTTAGCGACGCACTGCTGGCGGGCCTGGCCCGCGACGGCGGGCTCTATGTGCCGCGCGAATGGCCAGAATTCTCGCGCAAGGACATCCGCGCCATGCGCGGCCAGTCCTACCAGGAAATAGCTTACCGGGTGATCTCGCCCTTTACCGAGAGCGAGATCGGCAGTGATGCGCTGCGCACAATGATCGACGAGGCCTATGCAGGCTTCCGCCACCCGGCGGTGACGCCGCTGGTGCAAAGCGGCCCCAATTCCTTCGTGCTTGAGTTGTTTCACGGCCCAACGCTGGCGTTCAAGGATGTGGCGATGCAGCTGATCGCCCGGCTGATGGACCATGTGCTGGCCGAACGCGACGCACGTGCCACCATCGTTGGCGCCACCTCCGGTGACACCGGTGGGGCGGCAATCGACGCCTTTGCCGGCCGCGACCGCACCGACATCTTTATCCTGTTTCCCGAAGGCCGTGTGTCGCCGGTGCAGCAGCGGCAGATGACCACCTCGCAGGCCAAGAACGTGCACGCGCTGGCGTTGAAGGGCAATTTCGACGATTGCCAGGACATCGTCAAATCGATGTTCAACCACGCTGCGTTTCGCGACAAGGTGCAATTGTCAGGCGTCAATTCAATCAACTGGGCCCGGATCATGGCCCAGATCGTCTATTACTTCACGTCCGCCGTGGCGCTCGGTGCGCCCGACCGCAAGGTCTCGTTTACGGTGCCGACCGGCAATTTCGGCGATATCTTCGCCGGCTATTGCGCCAAGCGAATGGGCCTGCCGATTGCCAAGCTGGTGGTGGCGACCAACGAGAATGACATCCTGGCGCGCACGCTGAGAACCGGGCGCTACGAGATGCGCGGCGTCACCGCGACCACATCGCCATCAATGGACATCCAGATCTCATCCAATTTCGAGCGGCTGCTGTTTGATGCCTGCGACCGCGACGGGGCTGCGGTGCGCCTGGCAATGTCCGGACTCAAGCAATCGGGCGCATTCGAGATCGCCGAACCGGCGCTCAAGGCAATCCGCAAGGAGTTAAGCGCAGGCCGGGCAAGCGAGCGCCAGGTCAAGGAGACCATCAGGCAGGTCCAGGCCGAAACCGGCTATGTGCTCGATCCGCACACGGCGGTGGGCGTTTTTGTCGCGGCAAAGATGGAAAAACCCTCGGCACCCATGATCACGCTGTCGACAGCGCATCCGGCAAAGTTCCCCGAGGCGGTAAAACTGGCCTGCGGTATTGACCCGGCGCTTCCGGCGTGGCTCTCTGATTTGATGCAACGGGAGGAACGGTTCAACATATTGCCCAGTGAACAGAAGATGGTGGAAGCCCATATACTGTCGCATAGCCGGGCCGTTCGATGAGCCGCGGAAAGTGACATAATGACAGTAAGAACCACGCTTCTCGCCAACGGTGTAACCGTCGTCACCGAGACAATGCCTCATCTTGAAAGCGTCGCGCTCGGCGTTTGGGTCAAATCCGGGTCGCGCGATGAAACCGCGGACGAGCACGGGATCGCCCATCTGCTTGAGCACATGGCATTCAAGGGAACCCACAAACGCAGCGCCCGCCAGATCGCCGAGGAAATCGAAAATGTCGGCGGCGAGCTCAATGCCGCGACATCGACTGAAACCACCTCATATTATGCCCGCGTGCTGCGCGACCATGTCCCGCTGGCGATCGACATCCTGCACGATATTCTCACAAATTCGGTATTCGACGAAGGCGAACTGGCGCGCGAGAAAAACGTCATCCTCCAGGAGATCGGCGCCGCCAACGACACGCCCGACGACGTTGTCTATGACCGTTTCACCGAGGCTGCGTTTCGCGACCAGACCATTGGCCGCCCGATCCTGGGCACCCCGGAGACGGTCAAAGCCTTCACTCCGGCGCAGATCCGCGCCTACCTGGCGCGCCACTATACCGGTGACCGGATCGTCGTTGTGGCCGCTGGCGCGGTTGATCACGATGCCTATGTCAAGCTGGTTGATGAACGCTTCGGCCAATCGATCAAGCCTACCGGCACCCAGTTGCGGGCGATCCCGGCGGCAAATTACACCGGGGGCGACTACCGCGAAGTGCGCGATCTGATGGACGCCCAGGTGCTGATCGGCTTTGAAGGCCGGGCTTACCAGGTGCGTGATTTCTACTGCTCGCAATTGCTCGCCAACATTCTTGGCGGGGGCATGTCATCGCGGTTGTTCCAGGAAGTGCGGGAAAAGCGTGGACTTTGCTATTCGGTCTATGCGTTCCACTGGGGTTTTTCGGATTCCGGCCTGTTCGGGGTACATGCGGCAACCGGCGCAGAGGATCTGCAGGAATTGATCCCGGTGATTTTATCGGAACTCGCCAAAGCGACCGACGGTGTCGAGGAGCAGGAGATCAACCGGTCCCGCGCCCAGGTCCGTTCGGGACTGCTGATGGCGCAGGAAAGTCCGGCGGCACGCGCCAGCCAGATTGCCCGGCAGATGTTGCTGTTCGGCCGGCCCGTCAGCAACACCGAATTGATGGAACGGCTCGCCAACATCACGCCCAAACGGCTCTCCGACCTTGCCGGGCGTTTGTTTTTCGACACCCCGATTTCGGTGTCGGCAATCGGCCCGGTGGACAAGTTGCTGCCGATGTCAGAGATGGCGCAGAGCTTGGCCCAGCACGGTGGTCGAACAGCCGCAGCCGAATAGAGCCTTGAGGAATCCGTGATGGCTCCGCCGGTGTTCCTTTTCCGCAACCGGTCACAACATGCCTTCCGGATCGACGGCGAAAGGACTTTCCTGCGCTATCCGACCGTCGCCGATCACGGCGAATGGTCCCGGCTACGCACCGCAAGCCGCAGTTTTCTGGAGCCGTGGGAGCCGAGCTGGTCGGATGACCACGAGAACCGGGCCAGCTTCCGTTACAGGGTGCGCCGCTACGATGCGGACCGGGACGCCGGTCTGGCCTTGCCCCTGTTCGTCTGCCTGAAATCCAACCGCCGCATCATTGGCGGCGCAACGCTGGGGTCAATCCGGCGCGGTGCTGCCGAAACCTGTACGCTTGGCTACTGGATGGGTGAACAATATGCCGGCAAGGGGCTGATGCACGACGCGCTGACCGGGCTGCTTCCCCATGTGTTTAACACGATGCGGTTGCACCGGGTCGAAGCGGCCTGTATTCCCGACAACACGAGGAGCCAGCGCCTCCTTGAAAAAATCGGATTTCGGCGCGAGGGATACTTGAACGGCTATCTGAAAATCAACGGCGTCTGGCGTGATCACCTGCTCTATGCGCTGATTGCCGAGGATTGGCATTCCATGCGCAGAAAGAGGTCCGGGTCCGGCGGATGACTTGCAAGTACTGTTTTCCCCCTGTCGGGCGCTGCAATTGGGCAGCGGGCAACTATGTGCGCGCGGTTTTCGGGCTGCTTGCGTTGTGCCTTGTGCTGTTTACCGGGCCCACGGCCATGGCCATCGAGCCGGTCAAGATCAGCCGTGACGACACTGCGCTTGACCTCACCGCGACCACAGAAATTTACAAGCGACGGGGTGAGGCGTTCCAGGTTTCCACCGCCGCCGGCGCTGACGGCATTGTCCGACGCATCGAGGTGCGTGCCAGTTCGCCACAGCACTCGGGCGACTGGGCGGTGTTTGCGCTCGCCAATGTCACCGACGAGCAGATCGACCGGTTGATCGTCGCCCCGCATTTCCGACTGGTGGGCTCGGGCCTGTTGTGGCCGGATCTCGGCTCGACCCGCATTCTGGGGATCACGCCGAGCGAAGGCTTTGCGCTGGACCGGGTGGAGGAAGGCAGCGAGGACGACGTCTTTCGCATCACCCTGAACCCCGGCAGCGTGATCACCTTTGTCGCCGAGCTTGCTGCCCCGGACCTGCCGCAGATCTATCTGTGGGAGCCGGAAGCCTACAAAGACACGGTCAACGCCTACACGCTGTACCGCGGTATTGTGCTCGGCATAGCCGGTCTGCTGGCGGTATTTCTGACCATTCTGTTCGTGGTCAAGGGCACCTCGATGCTGCCGGCAACCGCCGCGCTGGCCTGGGCGGTGCTGGCTTATGTTTCGGTGGATTTCGGTTTTTTATCCAAACTCATCAGCGTTACCCCCGGTGACGAACGCATCTGGCGAGCGGGCACCGAAGTGCTGCTGGCAACCGGGCTGGTGGTATTTCTGTTCACCTATCTCAACCTCAACCGATGGCACACCAACCTCTCCTATGTGACGGTGGCCTGGATCCTCGGGCTGGGCGGACTGTTCGCCGTGGCGATCTATGATCCGCCAGTGGCTTCGGGGATCGCCCGGATTTCGTTTGCCACCACGGCGCTGGCAGGGGTCGCGCTGATTACCTATCTCGGCTTCAACCGCTACGATCGGGCGGTGATGCTGATACCGACCTGGGCGCTGATACTATGTTGGCTCTTTGGCGCCTGGATAACGGTAACCGGACAGTTGGCCAACGACATTGTGCAGCCGGCGCTGGGCGGCGGCCTGGTGCTGATCGTGCTGCTGATGGGCTTCACGGTGATGCAGCATGCCTTTGCCGGCGGCGCCTATCAACAGGGCCTGTTTTCGGACATGGAACGCCAGGCCATGGCGCTGGCGGGATCGGGTGACACGGTATGGGATTGGGACGTTACCCGCGACCGGGTTGTCACCTCGCCGGACATGTCGCCACAACTGGGACTGTCGCCGGGCTCGCTTGCCGGCCCTGCCCGCATCTGGCTGCCAAGGATTCACGCCGACGACAGGGACCGATTCCGGACCACGCTTGACGTGTTGCTGGAGCACCGCAAGGGACGGCTCAACCATCAATTCCGGATGCGTGCGGAGGACGGCCATTACCACTGGATGGCGCTGCGTGCACGGCCGGTGCTGGGCTCCAACGGCGAAGTCATCCGCTGCGTCGGCACCATCATCGATGTGACCGAGCAAAAGAATTCGGAAGACCGACTGCTGCATGACGCGGTGCATGACAATTTGACCGGACTGCCCAACCGGCAATTGTTCCTGGACCGATTGCAGACCATGATCAGCATGGCTGAACGCATCCCCAATGTGCGGCCCAGCGTATTCATGATCGACATCGACCGGTTCAAACTGGTCAACGACAAGCTCGGCATGTCGGTCGGCGACACCATTCTGCTGGCGCTCACGCGCCGGCTCAAGCGGCTGCTCAAGCCGCAGGATACGCTGGCGCGGATTTCAGGCGATCAGTTCGGTCTGGTGCTGGTCTCCGAGCAGGATGCGGACAAGGTGGCGGCCCTCGCCGAGGCTATCTCCAAGGCGATCTCCGCGCCCATCGACTTTGCCGGGCAGGACATCCGGCTGACCGCATCGATCGGCGTTGTCACCTGGGTGGAAAACAATGCGGTTCCCGAAGACCTGGTCAAGGACGCCGAACTGGCGATGTACCAGGCCAAACGGTTTGGCGGCAACCGGATAGAGCCGTTCCGGCCCGCCTTCCGCACGGTCGGATCGGACCGGCAGCGGTTGGAAAGCGATTTGCGCCGGGCGCTGGAACGACGCGAGCTGACGCTGGTCTACCAACCGATTGTCGAGCTCAAGGACGCCGAAATCGCGGGCTTCGAAGCGTTGCTGCGGTGGGAGGATCCGAAACGCGGCACGGTACCGCCATCGGAGTTCATCCCGGTGGCCGAAACATCCGACCTCATTCTCGAGCTGGGAATGTATGCACTCAAGCAGGCAGCCGACGATCTGGCACAATGGCAGGAGACGGTGGGAGAAATTCCGGTCTTCATGTCGGTCAATCTGTCGAGCGCGCAACTGCTCAAGAGCGACCTCTGCAACGATGTGATCAAGGCCATTTCCGCCTCGCGTTGCGACCCTTCGCGGTTCCGGCTTGAACTGACCGAAACCCTGGTGATGCACAACCCGCAACAGGCGCTGATGACCCTGTCACGGCTTTCGGAAGCCGGCATCGGCCTGACGCTGGATGACTTTGGCACCGGGCACTCGTCGCTCGCCTATCTGACGCGGTTTCCATTCCGGACGATCAAGATCGACAGGTCACTGGTGATCGATCAGTCAGAAAAGGGCGGCATCCTGATCCGCTCGATTGTCGATCTGGCGAACAAGCTCGACATGAAGGTGGTCGCCGAGGGTGTGGTTTCCGAAGATGATGCGCTCAAGCTGTCGGAGATGGGGTGCGACTATGGACAGAGCTTCCTGTTCGGCCCGCCAATCGGTGCAGAATCAGTGCAGAAGCTGCTCAAGGAACGGTTTCCAATCTCCAAGTCCAGCTGACAAGCCCAACTACAGCGGCGCTGCAACGCCGAGGTCCACGCGCGTCAGGCGTGGCCGGTCTCGGTCGACAGCATTGCCGGTGTCACTCCCATATGCGCCAGCACCCGGTTGTACTTGGCCGAGTGGTCCAGGTCGAAAACGATGTCATCGCGCGCCGGACAACTCAGCCAGGCATTGGCGGCCATCTCCTGTTCGAGCTGACCTGGCCCCCAGCCGGCATAGCCGAGCAGCATGATCCCGCGCTCGGGCCCCTGGCCATCCTTGATGGCGCGCAGAATGTCGACCGTCGCCGTCAGGCATAGATCGTCGTTCACGGGCATGGTTGATTCACTCATGTAATCATCCGAATGCAACACGAAGCCGCGCCCGGTGTCGACAGGTCCACCGAGCTGAATCGGAAAATCGCGAGCGCAATCGCTGACGCCGACCTTGCGTGATTTATTGCTGCCAGAACGGCGTTTGTGGCTGTCGAGATCGAGATTTTCGACAAGTTCCGAGAACCGCAGCGGCTGCGGCCGGTTGAGAATGAAGCCCATCGCCCCGTCCTCCGAATGCGCGCAAACGAAAATCACCGTGCGCTCAAAGCGAGGGTCCGTCATTCCCGGCATGGCGATCAGAAAATGCCCATCCAGGCATCCCCGCGTCCGCCGAGACATATGGTCATGGATCTCAAGCATGCTCTGAGCCTAGCAAGTTTTGGGGGATTGGAAAGGTCTAACCGGCATGGCGTGCCCGGATCGCAGGTCCGAAGTTGGCGGCTCAATGCCGCAGAGTCACATAAAAATGATGAGCGAGCGCCAGATTGAATGGATTTGGAAACCCGAACTCCTCTAAACTGGTGGCATGATGACGCATCTCTTCCCCACACGCCGCCATTCAGCCGCAACCGGTCTGGTTGCCAGTGCCGCACTCATTCTGGCCCTTGCCGTTTCGCCCGCCTGGTCGCTCGACAGTGGCTGGGCCGAGACAGAGGGTGGTCGGATGCGGCTGGTGGTGGATCCGGAGCCGCGTGCGGATGGAACAGTCCGTGCCATCCTCGATGTCGATCTCGATCCAGGCTGGAAAACATACTGGCGCGACCCCGGCAGCGCCGGCATTCCGCCGACGCTGGATTTCACGCAGAGCAAGGGCATCGCGCTGGAGAAATTTGACTACCCACCCCCGGTACGGGTCGACGATGGCTACGCGATCTGGGCTGGCTACACTGCACCGGTGCAGTTTCCGCTGACCTTGCGCCGCACGGCGACGGGCGACGCGGAAATCCGGGCCCAGGCATTCATCGGCATTTGCGCGAAGATATGTGTCCCGTTTCAGGCTGAGTTGGCGGTGGACCTGCCGAAACAGCTTGCAGCCTCGGATGCGGACAGCACTTTGATTACCGATGCGATGGCGTTGCTGCCAGAGCCTGAAGGGGCAGATTTCAGGCTCGAAAACGTGCTGCTTGCCGCCGACGGAAGCGAATTTGAAATCGAAGCCGCCCTGCCAAGCTTCCGCCCGCGCGGCGTCGCTCCGGAGTTGTTCGTGGCGGGGCCGGAGGGGTTTGCCTTCGCACCACCCACACTGCTCGGCGATGAGGATGGTGTGGCCAGATGGCGGGTCCGGCTCGAAAGACGGCCGAATAAGACCGCTGCGATCGATCTGTCCTCAATCGATGCGGTGATCACGCTTGGGCAGCGTTCCATGGGCACCAATCTCGCCAGTGCCGCAACCGAAAAACCATAAGGCGGAATGAGTTTAAATCGCAGGTTGGCCCTCGCATCCGGGATGGAATCGCCTATGTCTGTGGGTGAGATCAACGGCCAATCAAGGGAGCGCCAACGTGACAATTGCAACTGGGGATAAACTGCCCGACGCCACATTCAAGGAAACCACCGCCGATGGCATGATGGAGGTAACAACCGCCGATCTTTTCAACGGCAAGAAAGTGGTGGTATTCGCCGTACCCGGCGCTTTCACGCCCACATGCCACCTCAACCACCTGCCCGGCTATCTGGAAAACCGTGACGCCATTTTGGCCAAGGGCGTGGACGAGATCGCGGTCATCTCGGTCAACGACGCCTTTGTCATGGCGGCCTGGGAAAAGGCTACCAACGGCACCGGCAAGCTGCGCTACCTGTCGGACTGGAATGCTGAGTTCACCAAGGCGATCGGCATGGACGCCGACCTTTCAGCCGGCACCCTGGGTGTGCGCTCGAAGCGCTATTCGATGATCGTCGAGGACGGCAAGGTGACCGCTCTCAACCTCGAAGAATCGCCCGGTCAGGCCATAACCTCTGGCGCTGCAGCGTTGCTCGAACAGCTCTGATCGCGATTATGCAATAAACCTATCTGACGGCGCCGGTTCTCGGCGCCGTTCTGGTTTTGTAGGGCGCCATGCCGGTCCGCGCCAATTCGTCGGCACGCTCGTTCTCGGGATGGCCGGCGTGACCCTTGACCCAGTTCCATTTAACCTTGTGGCGCTGATTGGCCTGATCGAGAGTCTGCCAGAGTTCGGCGTTTTTCACCGGCTTCTTGTCAGCGGTCTTCCAGCCGTTCTTCTTCCAGCCGAATATCCATTTCGAGATGCCGTCCATTACGTATTTGCTGTCGGTATGGAGCTCGACTTCACAGGCACTGCTGAGCGCGTTGAGCGCGTTGATCGCTGCCAGCAGCTCCATCCGGTTGTTGGTGGTTACAGCCTCGCCGCCGCAAAGTTCCTTGACGGTTCCATTATACCTGAGGATCGCGCCCCAGCCGCCGGGGCCCGGATTGCCCGAGCAGGCGCCATCGGTGAATATTTCAACTTGTTTCACGACAGGTTTTCCTCGTTGCGGTGGCCATATTCGGAACTCGATACTATTTGACCGTGAAACCGCAGCTTCTGCAGATATTCAAGCGGGTCCTTCTTGACCACCATCGCCCCCTCGGGCGTGGTCAGCCAATCGTGCAGACGGGTCAGGAAGAACCTGAGTGCCGCGCCTCGCGCCAACAGCGGCAGAGCCTGGGCTTCAGCGGACTCAAGCTTGCGCACGGAGGTATAACCGTTGATCAGCGCCATGCCCTTGGTGTGGTTGAAGGAACCATCCTTCTCAAAACACCAGGCGTTGAGACCGATGGCAACGTCATAAGCCAGGTAATCATTGCAGGCGAAATAGAAGTCGATCAGGCCCGACAGCCGGTCTTCGATGAAGAATACATTGTCGGGAAACAGGTCCGCATGAATGACACCCTCGGGCAGGTCCTTCGGCCAGCCGGCCTCTAGGATCTCTAGTTCGCGGTCGATCTCGTCGCGGAGGCCGGGCAGGACCTCGTCGGCGCGCGCTCGCGAACTTTGCCACAGCGGCCGCCAGTTGGGCATGGTCAGCGCATTGGCGCGTCGGATCGGAAAATCGCTTCCGGCCACATGCATGGCAGCCATTGCGCGGCCGACCTCGCGGCAATGCTCGGCGCGCGGTTTGCGCAGCCAGGAGCCATCGAGAAACGAGACCATCGCCGCAGGCCTGCCCGCCAGTTCGCCAAGATGGCCGCCGTCGCGCCGCTGGATCGGTAGCGGGCAGTTTAGTCCCTTGGCCGCCAGATGGTCCATCAGCCCGATGAAGAACGGCAGATCGTCGCGATTGACGCGCTTTTCATAGAGCGTGAGAATTAAAGTGGCCTTGGTGGTACGCAGCAGGAAATTGGAATTTTCCACACCCTCGGCGATGCCCTTGTAGGACAGGAGCGTGCCAACATCATACTCGGTCAGGAAAGCGCTCAGTTGCTCTTCGTTGACATCGGTGTAAACGGCCATGCTCAGCGCACTCCATTGACGAAGGCCATGTCGGCCGCGGTCAGTTCGACATCGCGCAGCTCGCGACTGACCATGAAATTCTCGGTCTCACGCACCGTCTCGGCCAATTCGATGGTGGCGTCGAACCGAACCTTGAAGGCTTCGATGATTTCATCGACGACCACTTCCGGCGCGGAGGCACCGGCAGACAGCCCGAGCACCCCGATCTCGCCGATAGCTTCCCAGTCAATCTCGTGGGCGCGTTGCAACAGAATCGATTTTTTCGCGCCGGCCTTCAACGCCACTTCCACCAGACGCTTGGAATTGGAGGAATTGGGCGCACCGACAACGACAAAAAGATCGCAACCGGGCGCTGCCTGTTTGACCGCATCCTGACGGTTGGTGGTGGCGTAACAGATCGATTCCGCCGACGGTGCCGTAATTTGCGGAAACCGGGCGTGAAGCCGGGCGATCACCGCGGCGGTATCATCAACCGACAGCGTGGTCTGGGTGACGAAACCGAGGGCCGCCGGATCGACGGGTTCAAGTTGATCGACATCGGCAACGGTTTCCACCAGCGTGACGGCGCCTTGCGGCAGTTGCCCCATGGTGCCGATCACCTCGGGATGTCCCTTGTGGCCGATCAGCACGACGTGGCGACCCAGCCGCTCATGGCGCATGGCCTGCTTGTGCACCTTGGATACCAGCGGACAGGTGGCATCGAGAAAGAACAGGTTGCGCGCCTGAGCATCCGCCGGCACCGATTTCGGCACGCCGTGGGCCGAAAAGATCACCGGCTGGGTATGGTGCTCGGCCGGGATTTCATCGAGTTCCTCGACGAATACGGCGCCGAGCTTCTCCAGTCCTTCGACAACGAAACGGTTATGGACGATCTCATGGCGGACATAGACCGGCGCGCCGTATTTCTTGAGCGCCAGCACCACCATCTGGATGGCACGGTCCACACCCGCGCAGAAGCCGCGCGGTCCGCAGAGGCGAATGGTCAGGGCATGCCGATGCATCGAATTCTCCGGGTCGTTGGGGGTTCCTTTGACAGTGTAGCGCGGGGCGCTGTCAAGGCCAGCGAAGCAACGCCTGACGGTCTATTTGCCGCGACCGCGACCACGCCACCAGAGCGCGACGGTAACGCCCAGAAGGGCAAGCGCCAGACCATACCAGGTGACAGCGTATTGCAGGTGGCTGTTGGGCAGGTTGACCTGGGTGACGCCACCGATTGGCTGGCCACCGGGGTTCGGACTGTCGTCGGCGTCGATGAAAAATGGAAGCAGTCGGTCTGCCTGCGGGTCAATTCCGGCATTGACCGCCATGGCATCGAGGTCCTTCCAGAAATAGATATTCTTCGCCAGATCATTGTCCGGCACCACCCATGAAGGTTTTTCGTCGAGCCGATCGCGCACCAGACCGACGATCGCCACTGTGCCTGCCACCTGCCCCTGGCCGCGCATGGCAGGGTCCTTTGAACCGACATCGACAAAACCACGATTGATGAAGATCAGTCGTCCGGCGTCGGTCTCGAACGGCGTGTAGACGTAATAGCCGGAGCGCCCGTTCAGGGTAGAGAAGAAGAACTGTTCGTTTGCGTGCCGGAAACGGCCAGTCAGCGAGACCCGGCGGTATTCAATGTCTTCGCCTGCCGATTCGAGCGCGACAATCTCTTCGAGGTTCGCCGGCGCAGCAACCATGCGCGTCTCGATCTTGGCCAGCAAATCCTGCTTCCAGTAGAGCCGCTTGACCTGCCAGGTACCGAGCGCCAGCAAAACAGCAAGGGCAGCCATGATGACAATCAACGTCACCGGTCCAAGGCGACGCGGCGTGGAAGTTGGGGATGCGTCAGTCACTTGTCAATTTGTCCTTCGGCAGCCTTGTTTCGATACTGCAGCGCGATCATCAGCCCCTTGAGGCCGCGCAACAAGGTGAGCGACAGCAGCGTTGCAAGCGGGATCCACAAGAGCATATGCACCCACAATGCCGGGCTGTAATTAACCTCGAGCCAGAGCGCCGAGCCCAGCACTACAAAGCCGATGATGAGAATGACGAACACCGCCGGCCCGTCGCCCGCATCGGCGAAGCCATAATCGAGTCCACAGGTACCACAGACCGGCTTGACGGTGAGAAACCCATCAAACATGGCGCCTTCCCCGCACCGAGGACAGCGACCGCGGAGGCCAACCGAGACCGCGTCTACCGGAGGATAATGGGCTTCATCGCTAGACATCAGGATTGTCTCCAGATCCGGGCCGCACTACGGCCGGTTCAAATGCACGAGGCGGCAGGTTTCCCCGCCGCCTCGCATAACTTTTGCCTATCCGGCATATGGTCAGTGGTGGATCGGGGCGCCCCAAGACGACCAGACGTAGACCGCAAAGAACAGGAACAGCCAGACCACGTCGACGAAATGCCAGTACCAGGCGGCAGCTTCGAAGCCGAAATGCTGCTTGGGAGTGAAGTCCCCGCGCATCGCACGGATCAGGCAGACCAGCAGGAAGATGGTGCCGATCAGCACGTGGAAGCCGTGGAAACCGGTGGCCATGTAGAAGGTCGCGCCGTAAATCGATTCCGTGAACGCGAACGGCGCCACCGAATATTCATAGGCCTGGACCGACGAGAACAGGATGCCGAGCAGCACCGTCAGCGTCAGGCCGGCGACCAGCCCCTTGCGGTTGCCATGCAGCAACGCGTGGTGCGCCCAGGTCACGGTGGTACCCGACAGCAACAGGATGATGGTGTTGTAAAGCGGCAGGTGCAACGGATCGAGCACCTCGATACCGGCCGGCGGCCACTGACCACCGGTAAATGTCGTCCGCGCGACCTGGATGGCCTCATCGGGAAACAGGCTGGCGTCGAAGAATGCCCAGAACCAGGCAACGAAGAACATAACTTCGGAAGCGATGAACATGATCATGCCGTAGCGAAGATGCAGGCCCACGACGCGGGTGTGATGGCCTTCATGCGCTTCCTTGATGGTGTCCGACCACCAGCCGAACATCGTGTAGAGCACGATGGCCAGGCCGACCAGGAACAGAACCGGATTGGTAATCGGCAGGCCCAGGAGCGACTCGGCGCCCTTCATGCCCTGCATCCAGCCGATTGCGCCCAGCGCCATCACCAGTGCGCCGATTGAACCGGTCAGCGGCCAGGGGCTCGGATCAACAATATGAAAGTCGTGTTGCTTTTGATGTGCGTCGGCCATGTAATTTTTCCCCGATGGTCAGCATTCCCGCCCCGAACCAATCCGTCCGGCGCATGTTTGGCTTACAAAGTTCCCTTGTCTTGCACCGGCTTCGCCACAGCTGCAACGGGTTTTTCCGTCTCGTGCGGGAAGAAAGTGTAGGACAGTGTTATTGTCTCGATGTCTTTGGTCTCGACTTCGTTAACGATCTCCGGGTCGATGAAAAACACCACCGGCATATCCATTGTCTCGCCGGGCTGCAATTCGTTCTCGGTGAAACAAAAACACTGGATCTTGTTGAAATAGGCGCCCGCTGACTGCGGCGTGACGTTGAACGTCGCCTGCCCCGAAGTCGCGGTGTCTGAAACGTTGTGCGCAGTATAGGAGATCTGGATGGTCTCGCCGATCTTGAGTTCGACCTCGCGCTGGACCGGTTTGAAATCCCAAGGCAGTCCAGCGGCGACATTGCCGTCGAAACGAACCTTGATGGTCCGATCCAGAATCGTATCCGACGCCTGTTCGACACGCTGGGTCGTGCCACCATACCCGGTCACCTGGCAGAACATCCGGTAGAGCGGCACCGCCGCATAGCTGACACCGAGCATCGACACCACAAATGCCGAGCAAATCAGTACAACCGTTCGATTGCCGCTTTTTTTGGGGTCTCTGGCCCGCCCTGCTCGCTCATAGTCTGCTCCTCACAAAGGTCGATCCATAATGCCGGGGCCGATCTTGATGATCGTCACCACGTAAAACATGATCACCAGCAGGGCCAGAACCACGGCCAATGCGACCGAGCGCGAGCGCCGTGCCTTCTTCTGCTGTGGAGTAAGTTCAACCTGATCCATGATTACACCGCAGCGCCCATAAACTTCGACACAAGGCCATCAACCGCCAGCGCCGTAAAAATCAAAAACAGATAGACCAGCGAATAGGCAAACAGCTTCTTGGCCGGCACCATCTTCTCGTCGCCGTCCGGCATCTGCCAGACCCGAACAGAGTACCAGATAAAGCCCGCGCCCAGGGCTGCGGCAAAAACGCCATAGACAACACCGGCAAACCCCATCAGCGAGGGAACCACGCCACTGATCGCGGTCAACACTGCGTAGAGCACGATCTGGTGCTTTGTGGCGCGCTCTCCGGCGACATTGGGCAACATCGGCACGCCTGCGCGGCCATAATCACCGGACTTGAACAGCGCCAGCGCCCAAAAATGCGCAGGCGTCCACAGAAAGATGATCGAAAACAGGACGATGCTCTCGATGGAAATCGAATTGGTCACGCAGGCCCAGCCAATGATCGGCGGGAACGCGCCGGCCGCGCCACCGATAACGATGTTCTGCGGCGTCGAACGCTTGAGCCAGATGGTGTAGACCACGGCATAAAAGAAAATCGTGAATGCCAGCAGCCCGGCTGACAGCCAGTTGACCATCAGACCCAGCACCGCGACCGAAAACACCGAAAGAACCAGACCAAAGGCCAGCGCTGTATCGGCCGAAATCCGTCCAGCAGGCACCGGACGTTTTGCCGTGCGGGTCATCAGGATGTCGATGTCGGCATCATACCACATGTTGAGTGCGCCGGATGCGCCAGCCCCCACAGCGATCGACAGGATCGCGATGAAGCCGAGCACCGGATGGATTTCGCCAGGTGCGAGCAGCAGGCCGACAAAAGCGGTAAACACCACCAGCGACATAACCCGCGGCTTGAGCAGCGCGAAAAAATCTCGCGCGTCGCCGTCCAGCACGGTAACGGCGTTCACCGCCTCATGTTCATTGGTCATAGCCATCGGCTTTCCGCCTTTCCCTGTTCCCCGATCTATCCCGGGGATCCGGGTGTGTTGCCCGGTCATTAATTACCAGGCCGCCGGCTCTTATCCGGCGGCCTGGCCAAGTCATCAATTGCGTAGCGCTACTTGATGCGCGGCAGCTTTTCCCACTGGTGGTAAGGCGGCGGTGAAGACAACTGCCATTCCAGCGTTGTCGCACCCTCGCCCCAAGGGTTGTCGCCGGCGATGCGCTTCTTGGCGAAGGCTTCCCAGACACCGTAGAGGAAGATCAGCACGCCAAAACCCGACAGGTAGGAACCATAGGAAGAGACTGCATTCCAACCGGCAAAGGCGTCAGGGTAGTCGATGTAGCGGCGCGGCATCCCGGCAAGTCCGAGGAAATGCTGGGGGAAGAACACCAGGTTAACGCCGATGAAGGTGACCCAGAAATGGATCCGGGCAATCGTCGAGTTGTACATGTAACCGAACATCTTCGGGAACCAGTAGTACCAAGCCGCGAAGATCGCGAACACGGCACCCAGCGACAGCACGTAGTGGAAGTGAGCGACCACATAATAGGTGTCGTGCATGACCCGGTCGAGGCCGGCATTGGCCAACTGCACTCCGGTGACGCCGCCAACGGTGAACAGGAAGATGAAGCCGATCGCCCAGAGCATCGGCGTGCGCAGCGAGATCGACCCGCCCCACATCGTCGCGATCCAGGAGAAGATCTTCACGCCAGTCGGGACCGCAATCACCATGGTGGCGAAGACGAAGTAGCGCTGCGTGTTGAGTGACAGGCCGACCGTATACATGTGGTGGGCCCAGACGATGAAGCCGACGGCACCGATGGCGACCATGGCGTAGGCCATGCCCAGGTAACCGAACACCGGCTTGCGCGAGAAGGTCGACACGATGTGGCTGATGATGCCGAAACCGGGCAGGATCAGAATGTAGACTTCCGGATGACCGAAGAACCAGAACAGGTGCTGGTAGAGGATCGGGTCGCCGCCGCCTTCAGGTGAGAAGAACGCGGTGTCGAAGTTACGGTCGGTGAGCAGCATGGTGATGCCGCCAGCCAGCACAGGCAGGGACAGCAGCAACAGGAACGCGGTGATGAGCACAGCCCAGGCAAACAGCGGCATCTTGTGCAGCGTCATGCCGGGAGCCCGCATATTGAAGATCGTGGTGATGAAGTTGATCGCACCCAAGATCGACGATGCGCCGGCGATGTGGATCGACAGGATCGCAAAATCCATTGCCGGACCCGGCTGACCGACAGTCGAGAATGGCGGATACATGGTCCAGCCACCACCGGTGCCATAGCCGCCGGCTGGGCCTTCAACAAACATCGACAGCAACAGCAGCAGGAAGGCCGGCGGAAGCAGCCAGAAGGAGATGTTGTTCATGCGCGGGAACGCCATGTCAGGCGCGCCAATCATGATCGGCACCATCCAGTTGGCAAATCCACCGATCAGTGCCGGCATGACCATGAAAAAGATCATGATGAGGCCGTGGGCGGTGGTGAACACATTATACATGTGCTTGCCGCCGTCGATCGCGGAATCGCCCTCGAACCCGTAAACCAGCGATGCGAGACCGTGGAAGATCTGGATACCAGGCTCCTGCAGCTCCATGCGCATGGCAATGGAGAGAGCGCCACCGATGATCCCTGCGATGATCGCAAAAATCAGGTAGAGGGTGCCAATATCCTTGTGGTTGGTAGAATAAAGCCAGCGCCGCACGAAGCCCTTGGGCTTGTGGTCGTGGTCATGAGCGACAGTTGTACCGGCCATTGCTCGTTCCCTCTCTTAGTTCTTTGCGTTGACAGCGACATTCACCGACTTGTCGGCTTCAATGGCGGCAATCAGATTACGGTTGGCGGCTTCGACATCATCGGCAGCCTCGGCAAACCAAGTATCAAACTTGTCTTGCGCAACCACACGGATGGCGATTGGCATGAAGGCATGGTCCTTGCCGCAAAGCTCAGAACACTGTCCGTAGTACAGCCCTTCGCTCTTGGCATCGAACCAGGTCTCGTTGAGGCGACCCGGAACGGCGTCGATCTTGATGCCGAATGACGGCATTGCAAAAGAATGCAGCACGTCGGCGGCAGTAACGAGAACGCGTACCGTCTGACCGACAGGGACCACCAGTTCGTTGTCGACCGTGAGCAGGCGCGGATAGACCGCCATGTCTTCCTTGGCGTAGTCGGCGCGGTCGCCATCCTGCAGCAGGATTGAATCGAAGGAGAGTTCGTCGTCGGTCTGGTATTCGTATCCCCAATACCACTGATAGCCGGTGGCCTTGACGGTCAGATCGGCTTCCGGCGGCGAGAATTCCGCGGTCAACAGATTGAAGGAGGGAATCGCGAGCGCGAGCAAGATCACCACCGGACCGAGCGTCCAAATCACCTCAATGGCGGTGTTGTGACTGGTCTTGGATGGGTTCGGGTTGGCGCTGGCGCGGAACTTCACCATCACGTAGATCAACAGCACCAACACGAACAACGTGATCGGAATGATGAACCAGAGTGTATATTGTTCAAATCCACGGACTTGAGACATCATGTCGGTTGCCGCGGGCTGAAGACCCAATTGCCAGTCAACAGGTTGCGCGGCCATTGCTGAGCTTGCGCCCAGCGAAGCGAACGCGGCAAGCCCCGCAAAAAGCTTGTTGATCACGTTATTTCTCCCTCGAGTATCGTGCCGCCTGGTGGCTCAGGCGAAATCCCTCAATATGATTGCAGCTTAAAACCACAGAACGGCACCGTCCGCAACAGTCGTCATTATAGGATGATGCGGCATATATTCGCGCCCATGGGGGCAAAAGCGGTCGGGCCATCATTTTTGTGGATGAAGCCCGTTTTATTGAGCATATTCCCCTCCAGAACGCCAGTCCCGCGCGTCTGAGACGTATGTCTTTGGTGCGGGATTGGGGCCAGGCCGCATTTTTGCCGCAGAAAACAGAAGAGAGTGGGCCTGAAGGGTTCCAATTTGGCCGAGCGCATCTACAAATTGTCAGGTGATTCGGCGGCCCGTGGAGTTAAAATGGCATTTGCTTTGAAATCGAAACCGGCCATGGCCGTGGGGCTGGCCCTGTTTGCGCTTGCGACAGGCCTTCCCAATACGTCTGCAGCGCTCGCTCAGCAGGCCGGCAAGGTGAAATCCTCGCATGGTTCCTGGTCGATCGCCTGCGACACCCCGGCGGGCGCGCCCGGCGAGCAATGCGCGCTGATGCAGAATGTCATCGCCGATGATCGGCCCGAAGTCGGTCTGTCAGTGGTGGTGCTAAAGACAGCCGACCAGCAGGCGCGCATTCTCAGGGTGCTGGCACCACTTGGTGTGCTGCTGCCCTCCGGCCTCGGCCTCAATGTCGATGGCAAGGATATCGGGCGTGCCTATTTCGTGCGGTGCTTCTCCGACGGCTGTTACGCCGAGGTGATTCTCGACGATACGCTGCTGACCACGTTGCGCGGCGGCACTACGGCAACCTTCATCGTGTTCCAGACTCCAGAAGAAGGTATCGGCATCCCGGTCGATCTCGCGGGCTTCACAGAAGGCTACGCCGCGCTTCCGTGAACCAGCCAACTGGCTGACTGCCTGGACAAAGGTGCGATCTCAGTCCCCTGCCCCGCTGCCGGTAAGATGAAACCGCAAGGGCTTGTAGGACGTCCGCGCCAGATTACCCTTTGCTTCGAGATCAAGCTGAACCACCTTGATCCACCAGCCGGCTGTTGCTCCGGCTGGAAACAGCTGCTGCGGCAGAATCGGCAAAATGGCCTGCTTGATCTGTGCATAGGTCATCGGCGTATCGGCGTTTTTCAGAACTGTTTCGATGGCCTCGCACATGGCCAGATATTTGGTGGCGTCGACTCGTGACGATTTGCCTGGCTGGTTGACGTTTTCCACGGTGATCTTGTCCATCGACGCTCTCCCTCCGGCAGCAGACGCGCCGCTGTGTTCCAATCGCTGCGAGATTACCTATATACAGGATCAGGATTCGATCAGAAATGGACATTGTCATGCAGGACGCGCTCACCAGCCAATTCGACGTCTCGGAAGCAAAACTGGAGCGAATCGTCGCCAACGCATTGAGGGGCGCTGACGACGGCGAGCTCTATCTCGAATACGAGGAAAGCGAATCGCTGCTGTTTGACAATGGCAAGCTGAAATCCGGCAACTATTCGACCGATCGCGGATTCGGCCTGCGCTCGGTTCTGGGCGAAAGCTCGGGCTATGCGCACTCGGGCGAGCTCTCGGAAGCAGCCCTGTTGAGGGCTGCCGACGCGGTGTCCGCCGTTACCCATGGCGCCAACGGCACCTATTCTGCCGCCCCGCAACGCACCAACAAGCTGCTTTACACGGCACAGAACCCGCTCTCAGCACCCGGCTTTGAAGAAAAGGTGAAACTGCTGCAGAGCATCGACGCCTACCTTCGCGGCAAGGACGAACGCGTGCGCCAGGTGTCGGTCTCGATCGCCGCCAATTGGCAGGTTGTCGAGATCCTGCGCGCCGATGGTCACCGCGTGCGCGATGTGCGGCCGATGACGCGGCTCAATATTTCGGTGGTTGCCGGGGTTGGTGACCGGCAGGAAAACGGCTCCTACGGCATGGGCGGACGCAAGCTGTTCGGTGATTTTCTGACCGAACAAAGCTGGCGGCACGGCGCCGACGAGGCCTTGCGCCAGGCGCTGGTCAATCTTGACGCAATCCCGGCACCTGCGGGAACGCTGGATGTGGTGCTTGGCGCGGGTTGGCCAGGGGTGATGCTGCACGAAGCCGTCGGGCATGGTCTCGAAGGTGATTTCAACCGCAAGAAAACCTCGGCCTTTGCCGGCCTTCTCGGCGAGCGGGTGGCGTCGAAGGGCGTCACCGTGGTCGATGACGGGACCCTTGAGGGCCGCCGAGGCTCGCTATCGGTGGATGATGAAGGCACGCCTTCGGGCTATAATGTACTGATTGAGGACGGTATTCTGGTTGGCTACATGCAGGACCGCCAGAACGCACGGCTGATGGGCATGAAAGCCACCGGCAACGGGCGTCGCCAGTCCTACGCTCACCAACCGATGCCGCGCATGACCAATACCTATATGCTGTCTGGGGACAGGAGCCCCGCAGAGATGATCGCTTCGGTGAAGAAAGGTCTTTACGCGGTGTCCTTCGGTGGCGGCCAGGTGGACATCACGTCGGGCAAGTTCGTTTTCGGTTGCACCGAAGCCTACATGATCGAGGACGGCAAGATCGGCGCGCCGGTCACGGGGGCTATGCTGATCGGCAACGGTCCGGAAGCCATGCAGCGGATCTCCATGGTCGGCGATGATTCCGCTCTCGATACCGGCATCGGCATGTGCGGCAAGGGTGGCCAGAGCGTTCCAGTGGGTGTCGGGCAACCGCACTTGCTGATGAACGCGATGACCATCGGTGGCACCCAGACCTGACCGCTAATGAGGCAGTGTCACGCGATAACTGACCACGAAATACGGCCTGAAGACGGCGATGACTGGCGGCAAGAACCGGCATTGCGAAAAAACGCGCGCTCGATTCAACATCGGTTAAGTCAGGACTGCTATTAAGCTGACTTCGTAAGCGCATTCAGCGCCCGGGAACGGTTTATGCACGGTCCGAATACAGTCGCCGCACGTCGCATGGTCAAGCGTGCCGCCATCCAGGGCGGGCTTGAGGCCGTGTCCCTGCTGGCAAAATCGGGACTGATGCCGACAGCCCGCGGGTTGGGAGCGATTTTCACCCTGCATCACGTACGGCCGGCTATCGAAAAACACTTTGATCCGGTTGCGCACCTGACCATCACGCCCGAATTTCTCGACCAGAGCATCACCAAACTGAAGGCCGACGGCCATGTTCCCGTGGCTCTCGAGGACCTACCGGAATTTCTCGCGCAGCCCAATCCTCCCGGCCCGGCGATGGTTTTTACCCTGGATGACGGATATCGCGACAACGACCGGTTCGCGCGCCCGGTGTTTGAGGAACATGGCGTTCCCTACACGATATTCATCTCGGGTGGCTTTGTTGACCGCACCCACTCGATCTGGTGGGAGACGGCGGAACAACTGATTGGCAGCCTTGACCAATTCACCTTCGACTTCGGCAAGGGTGAAATCTCGCTTCGGACACGGACCCTGTTGGAGAAATACGCGGCATTCGACCGGCTGCACAAGGCGCTGGCCTGTGCCCATCAGGATGAGATAATCGCCCAACTCGACAATCTGGCTCGGGCAGAGGGCATCTGTCCGACAGGCATAGTCGACCGCGAAGTAATGAACGAGCAGGAACTACGCGCGCTTGCCGAGACCCCGCTTGCACGGCTTGGCGCTCACACCATTGCCCATGTCAATCTGGCGCATTTGCAAGCCGATCGAATGATGGCGGAGATCACCCAGTCAGCACAAAGGGTTGCGATGATAACCGGCACATCCCCGACAACGCTGGCTTATCCCTACGGCGATTCATGCGCTGCCGGGCCCCGAGAATTTCAAGCGGCGCAAGATCTGGGATTTACGCTGGCTGTAACAACCAACCCCGGCGTTCTTACCCGCCGCAGCCTGAATGAACGTTACGCTCTCAAGCGGATTTCATTGAACGGCTATTATCAGAAGAGCCGCTATGTCGGCGCCCTCGCCTCGGGTATCCCGTTCGCGCTTTCCGGCCGCGGTCAGGGATAAAGTCGAGTCTTTTCCCAGGTCTTATCGGTACGGCTGAACACCACCCGGTCATGCAGCCGGAACGGCCGGTCATGCCAGAATTCGATGGATTGCGGCACAATTCGAAAACCTGACCAGTGCGGCGGGCGCGGTATCTGACCGATGGCATATTTGGCGGTATATTCCGCGACCGCCTTTTCCAGCGCAAACCGGCCTTCCAGCGGACGCGACTGTTTTGAGGCCCAGGCCCCGATTCGGCTACCGCGCGGACGCGACGCATAATATTCATCGGCTTCGCTGTTGCTGACCTGCTCGACCGCGCCACGAATCCGCACCTGACGACGCAGCGATTTCCAATGGAAACACATGGCTGCCTTCATCGCGCCAAGGATTTCCTCACCCTTCCGGCTTTCGAAATTTGTGTAGAACACAAAGCCGCGGTGATCGAAGCCCTTGAGCAGCACCATCCGCACATTGGGAAGTCCATCCGCATCCACAGTGGCGAGCGCCAGCGCGTTGGCATCATTGGGTTCGGATGCGGTCGCATCCTCGAGCCATTCGGCGAACAGCTGATAAGGCTCCTCTGCCGCGGTAAAGTCACCAGTCGTTAACCCTGTTTCGGTCATACTATTGCCTCATGCATCCTGAATTGAGCGGCATCACATTGGCAAACGACCTAACAGATGCGGACAGAGCCGAAAAGGCCAGGCACAGGCGGCGCGCGCTTTTGGCGCTGATGTTGCCGATCCTGCTCGGCGCATCGGGGTGCATGCGAAGCGGCAGAGATGCGGTTTCAGCCCTGTCTCTCGACCCCATGACCACCGGTTCGATCGCGCCACTGTCGGCAGACAGCGAAATCATGTCCGACGAAACTGTCATCGGCGACCTGCTCGGCGAATTGACCGAAGATCAACTGATCAACCCGCATCCATGGTCGAATGCGTTGACCGGATCGGCCGGGGTCATTTCGGACATCGTCAGTCAGAACGATGGAGCCACAAGCTGCCGGGTGTTTCAGACTACGCGTCACGGATTTGACGGCGTAGCGCTGTTCAATGGCCGCGTCTGCCGCCTGACAACGGGCGCATGGGGCATGGACAGCTTCGAGCGGGCCGGCAGCTGAGGCTGCGCCGAACCTTTACCGACACTTCCCGACCCGCGACTTCATTCCTCCCGCTAATTTTCGTTCATACACGGATGGTTAGCAAATCACCGGTAGGTTTTGATAAGACAAGCCCATACGGGAAAGTATCATGCGTAGTCCGTACACGGTGCTCGGCGTCAGTAAGTCCGCCAGAGCTGAAGATATCAAGAGTGCTTACCGTCATCTCGCCAAGGCGTGGCATCCTGACCAGAAGCGTGACGACCCTCAGGCGGGCGCTCGCTTTTCCGAGATTTCGCAGGCTTACAAATTGCTGATTGATCCGGATCTGCGGCTCAAGTTCGACAGCGGTGTCATCGACGCCCGCGGACGCAAGCGAACCAGGCCGGTACGCGGCTTCGCCGCCAATCCCTTTGCCGCCTTCAAGCAGGCGCGCCGCACGGCGGCGAACGCGGATTCCGCAAACAGCCAGACCAATACGCGCGACGAAGCCAGCTTCGACGACATGGTTGCGCACATATTCGGCGAAGCGGCGTCGAAACAGACCCGCGAGGAGGCTGCGCGAACCGCCCAAACCACCGGTCGCAGAACCGAGACGAACGCACCTGGACTGGACGACGATCCGTTGGCCACACTCGACGCACTGTTTGCCAAGTGGAAAACCCGTAAGGCGTCCAGCGGCGGATTGCCGGCCACCAGGCAGCAAATCGACATCAGTCTTGAGACCGCGATGGCCGGATACAGCGGCGAGATCGTGTTTGGCGAAGATCGGGCCGTCGCCTTTTCCGCACCTCCGGGATCGGTGGACGGGGCAGAAATCACCGTCCCCTCGCCCGATCCTTCAGCCTATGGCGACGTGATTGTCACCTTGCGCCATGAAGACCATCCGCGCTTCCGTTCAAACGGCGCCGACCTGCATGGCGAACAGGCAATCGATCTGATCGAGGCAGTGTTGGGTGGAAGTTTTGTCTATAACAGCCTCGACGGTCCGGTGCGGATCACCATTCCGGAATGGTCCGGCTCGGACACCGTACTGCGTGTCGCCGGCAAGGGGCTGATGCGCGCCGATGGCCAGCGCGGTGCCCTTCATGTCCAATTGCGGGTTATGTTGCCGGAAAAGCCGGATCCGCGATTGACAGACCTTATGCGATCAAGCCGCAAGGCCTGGTTTCTATGATCCTGCCATTCAGTGTGGGATAACCTGTCGTGATCGCGTGTCCCCAAAAGCCGCGACTTGCAGCTAATGGCACCGTGTGCCATAGCCTGCCCGACCAATTCGAGGGAGACTGCAATGGCTGACACTTCCGGCCTGATGAAAGGCAAACGCGGCCTGATCATGGGCGTGGCGAACAATCGGTCGATTGCCTGGGGCATCGCCAAGGCTTGCGCCGACGCCGGCGCCGAACTCGCCCTGACCTATCAGGGGGACGCGTTGAAGAAACGCGTCGAACCCCTTGCCGCCGATCTCGGCGCGATTGTCGCCGGTCATTGCGACGTAACCGATCTCGACAGCATCGACGCTGTATTCGCCGAGATTGGAAGCAAATGGGGCAAGCTCGATTTTGTGGTTCACGCCATCGCGTTTTCCGACAAGGACGAGCTCACCGGCCGCTATGTCGAGACAAGCCGCGAGAACTTCAACCGGACGATGGAAATCTCGGTCTATTCACTGACCGCGGTGGCCAAACGCGCCGAACCGTTGATGACCGATGGCGGATCAATCCTGACGCTGACCTATTACGGCGCGGAAAAGGTGATGCCGCATTACAATGTGATGGGCGTCGCCAAGGCCGCGCTGGAAGCCAGCGTGCGCTATCTGGCGGTTGATCTGGGCGGTTCCAATATCCGTGTCAACGCGATCTCGGCAGGCCCGATCAAGACGCTCGCGGCCTCCGGCATTGGCGATTTCCGCTATATTCTGAAGTGGAACGAGTACAATTCGCCGCTGAAGCGGACCGTGACCATCGACGAAGTGGGCGATTCGGCCATGTACCTGGTTTCGGACCTGTCGCGTGGCGTCACCGGCGAAATCCTGCATGTCGATTCGGGTTATCACACCGTGGGCATGAAAGCCGTCGACGCGCCGGACATCAGCGTCGTCTGAAAGGCCGCGCGTTCGGTAGAACGCGCATATTAGCTTTAATCTGATGCGTGCACGCCATGCCCAAATGATGCCATTTGGGCATGGCAAGCATCAGCATCGTTTGACCGCATCCAATCCGAAAGCGTGACATGCTTCTCTATGTGATCCGACATGGCCAGACCGACTATAATCGGGATGAAAGGCTTCAAGGTGCGCGCGATATCCCGCTCAATGCCACCGGGCGCGAGCAGGCCCGCGGCAATGGCCGCGCGCTCGCGGCAGCGAAGCTCGAATTGCCACTTGAAGAATTCGACTGGGTGGCAAGCCCGCTGGGTCGAACCCGCGAAACCATGGAACTGGTGCGCGGCGCCGCCGCTCTTGACCCCACCAACTATCGCATTGAGCCGTTGCTGATCGAACTGTCATTCGGTGACTGGGAAGGCTTCACACTGGCCGACATCGGGGTGGATTCACCCGAGCGCATCGCCGAACGCGAGCGCGGCAAATGGCGGTTTCGCCCGCCCGGGGCTACCGCGGAAAGCTATGCGATGCTCGCCGAGCGCATCGACCGGTACCTGCCAACCGTCACCCGGCCAACCATTTGCGTTGCCCATGGCGGTGTCATCCGGACGATGTTCGAGCGTATCGGCAAGATCGATGGCGAAGAAGCCGCGCTGCTGGATATCCCGCAGGATCGCATCCTGAAGACCGACGGGACCAAAATCGGCTGGATCTGAGCGCTTTGCGAAGGGCCTGATCGTGAGCCAGTATCGGACAAATCCGGACGGTTGGCTTGGTGTACTCGACTGCGTGGGAGTTATTGAGCATCGGGGACGGTTGGAAACGGAGGCGATATGGCTACGGAATTGACTGGAGGATGCGGTTGCGGTGCGTTGCGCTACCGGCTCAAGTCGAAGCCGATGATCGTGCATTGCTGCCACTGCAAGGATTGTCAACGACAGACCGGCAGCGCCTTTGTTGTCAATGCTGTCATCGAGCGTGACAACATCGAGATCGATCAGGGAAAAACGGTGGTCTTCACCATGCCGACCGACAGCGGCAACCCGCATGATCTTTATCGCTGCGAGGCTTGCGGCACCACTGTCTGGTCCGATTACGGCCGCCGCAAGACGATGGTATTCTTGCGGGTCGGCACTCTGGATGATCCGATCAATCTGCCGCCAGACGTTCACATTTTCACCCGCTCGAAACTGCCATGGGTCAGCTTGCCTGCGGACATACCCGCTTTTGACATCTTCTATTCGAGTGTTGAGGCATTTTGGCCAAGAGAGGCACTGATGCGACGCAAGGCGCTGGGATATTAGGGCAGGAAAATCAAGACGCAGCGCTATCCCAAGAATCGTAGACGGTATGAACCGCTTCGAGCCTACTGAACCAGTTCGAGATCGATAATCTGCCGTTTGCCATCGACTTCGGTATAGAACACCACAACCTTGACGCCGGATTCGAGCCCCTCAAAATTGAACTCGGTCGGGGCCTGGTAGACCTTGCCGTCATCCAGGCTGATGGTCAATTCAGCTGTCGAGACGTCGGTGATCGTGGCCTCGACATCAGCACTTTGCGCCCAGGCAGCAAACGGCGCAAGCAGGGCAGAAAGGGCCAATATGGCGGATATGGCAAAGCGCATCGGGAAGTCCTTGATCAATCAATTTGCGTCCCCTCTTGAAGGGACTGAATGTGGCAAAATTTACGGCGCAATCTGAGCCGTAAACAATTGTGATGTCAACGAAACGGTGCGGCATCGGCGCAAGATCAACAAAAAGGCTTTCCCCGAAGGCTCCAGATCATCTAGAAGTCACGCTGAACACCCCATCCGGGCGCGTCCCGAACTATCCACGGTTGATCCGCATGTCGCACAACACATTTGGCCATTTGTTTCGCGTGACCACCTGGGGCGAGAGCCACGGACCGGCACTTGGCTGTGTTGTTGACGGCTGCCCTCCGGGCCTGCGCTTTACCGAAGCGCAGCTGCAGCACTGGATGGACAAGCGCAAGCCGGGTCAGTCGCGCTTTGTCACCCAGCGCCGCGAAGACGATCTGGTCAAGGTGCTCTCGGGCGTGATGCGCGAAGATGACGGCGGCCTGATCACCACCGGTACTCCGGTCTCGCTGTTGATCGAGAACACCGACCAGCGTTCGAAGGACTATTCGGACATTGCCAAGCGCTACCGGCCCGGTCACGCCGATTATACCTATGACACAAAATACGGCGTGCGCGACTATCGTGGCGGCGGACGGTCTTCGGCGCGAGAAACCGCTGCCCGTGTTGCCGCCGGCGGTCTGGCGCGGCTGGTGGTGCCCACAATCAGGATCCGCGCCGCCTTGGTACAGATCGGCATCCATTCCATCAACCGGGCCAACTGGGACTGGGCAGAAGTCGACAACAACCCGTTCTTTGCCCCCGACCCCGAAATCGTGCCTGTCTGGGAGAATTATCTCGACACCATCCGCAAGGCCGGTTCATCTGTCGGCGCCGTTGTTGAAGTGGTGGCGGAGAATGTGCCTGCCGGGCTCGGCGCGCCGATCTATGCCAAGCTCGATCAGGATATCTGCGCCAACCTGATGTCGATCAACGCGGTCAAGGGCGTGGAGATCGGCAATGGTTTCGAAGCGGCCCGGATCAGCGGCGAGGAAAATGCCGACGAAATGCGCATCGGCGCCGATGGCGAGCCGGTATTCCTGTCCAACAATGCCGGTGGCATTCTGGGCGGCATCTCCACCGGACAGCCGGTGATCGCCCGTTTCGCGGTCAAGCCCACTTCCTCAATCCTCAACGAGCGTCGCTCGATCGACGCCGATGGCAACGAAGTGGATGTGCGAACCAAAGGCCGGCATGATCCTTGTGTCGGTATCCGCGCCGTGCCGATCGGTGAAGCCATGGTCGCCTGCGCGCTGGCCGACCATTATTTGAGAGACCGCGGCCAGACCGGCCGCCTCGATTGAGAGACTGCCTTATGAGCTATGATCAAGCCCGCGTCGTTGACGCCATTCGCGCTTTTGAAGCCGGTGAAATTGTTGTCGTCACCGATGATGGCGGACGCGAGAACGAAGGTGACCTGATTGTCGCCGCAGTTCATTGCACGCCCGAAAAGATGGCCTTCATCGTGCGCCACACATCCGGTATTGTCTGCACGCCGATGCCGCGCGAGGAAGCCAAGCGGCTAAACCTGAACGCCATGGTGGCCGATAATGATTCGGCCCACACCACCGCTTTCACAGTGTCGGTAGACTACAAGCACGGCACCACCACCGGTATTTCAGCCGATGACCGGACGCTGACGGCACGCAATCTGGCCAATCCGAATGCCGGCGCCAGCGATTTCACCCGTCCCGGTCATATCTTTCCGCTGATCGCGCGCGAGGGCGGCGTGCTGATGCGCTCGGGCCACACGGAAGCCGCGGTTGACCTGTGCAAGCTCGCCAGCCTGCCTCCGATCGCCGTGATCTGCGAACTGGTCAATGACGACGGTACGGTGACGCGCGGCGAGCAGGTCGATAGTTTTTCCGCCAAGCACGGGCTCAAGCAGGTTTCGGTGGCTGATCTGATCGCCTACCGGCAGCGCAAGGAAACGCTGATCGAGCATATCGACAGCTTTGAGGTGGAAACTGTGGCGGGCAAGGCCAAGGCCTTTACCTACAAGCTGCCATGGGATCCGATGCACCATCTGGCGGTCGTCTTTGGCGACATCCGCGACGGCGTTGGCGTGCCAGTGCGGTTACACCAGGAATCGGTGGTCAATGACGTGTTCTCAAAACAGGAACCGATGAACGCGGTGATGGAGAAGATGGCGTCGGAGGGCCGCGGCGTGGTGATCTATCTGCGCGAGGGCTCGGTCGGCGTCGGGCCGCAGGCGTCACGCCGGACCACCGTGATTGAGGGCGAAGGCCATGCCGAAGCGCAGGCGCGCGAAGACGAATGGTTGGAAATCGGGCTTGGCGCGCAGATCCTGAAGGATCTCGGCATCACCTCTATCAAGCTCTATGCCTCGCGCGAACGCCATTATGTCGGGCTCGAAGGTTTTGGCATCAAGATAGCCTCGACCGAGATCATCTAGAACGCTTGTAAGCTTTCACTGCCTCACCGAAGGCCTGAAACAGCGACCTGTTCACCGGATTTTTCTGCGGGTCGTATTCGGCGTGCCATTGAACGCCGAGCGCGAAGCCGTCCGCATCCTTGAAACGAATAGCTTCGATGGTGCCGTCTTCAGCCACGCCTTCGGCGATGATTTTGTCGCCGAGTTCGAGAACACCCTGGCCGTGCAGCGAATTGACTCGGACCAGGTCGCTTCCCAGAATGCGGGCGAAGACGCCATCCGGGATCAGCCGGACATTATGGCGGTCAGCGAAAACGACAGTTGGATCAGGGTGGATTTCGCCTGTTTCAAGGCGCGGCATGCGGTGGTTAATCCGTCCCGGCAATTCGCGGATTTCCGGATGCAGCGAGCCGCCGCCTGCGACGTTCATTTCCTGAAAGCCGCGGCATATCCCGAACAGCGGGACAGCTCGTTCGACGCAAGCCTCGATCAGCGGCAGGGCAATTGAATCCCGCCCCTCATCATAGGGCTCATGCCGGGGATCGGGTTCGGCGCCAAACCGGCTTGGGTGGACATTTGCCCTGGCTCCAGTCAGCAGTATGCCATCCACCACGTCCAGCAAGTCCGATATGTCCGTCATTTGTGGATCGCCAGCGAAAATCAGCGGCAAGGCGTCCGCGACATCGGCGACGGCCTGTAGGTTGTTCTCCCCGGCCATCTGAACAGAAAACCTGTTTTCCACACTGTAGGTATTGCCGATGACGCCGATGACAGGCCTGCTCATGGAATTGTCTCGCATTCGATTTCTGACCACCCGGATTAGAGCGGTTCACCTTGAAATGGAAGCAATTTGAGCGCCGAGCAAATTCACGATGGCCGATTCCAGCCTTCCGCATAGACAATGTCGCTGACACCGGCGAAACGGGCAACGCGGGCGAGTTCGGCATCGAGCCGGGCCATGCGGCCCGCTGAGGCGCGGATTTTCGGTTCCAGCCACAGCCGAGTGACATTGAGCGTGCCCGTCTTGCGGTCGGCCTTCATGTCGATGCGGCCGATCAGCCTGTCGCCTTCAAGCAGCGGGAATACGTAGTAGCCAAATTCGCGCTTGGCTGCGGGGACGAACACCTCGATGCGGTAGCGAAAGCCGAACAAGCGCTCGGCCCTGTCGCGGCCGCGCAGCAGCGGATCGAAAGGGCTGAGTACGCGGATGCGGGCGGGTGGTTCAGGCCAGTCGTCGGCATTTGCCGACAGATGAGAGAATGCGTAGCAAGCGCGCGCCTTGCCGCCGCCGACGCACTCGATTTCGACATCGTCGAGCGTATCGCGGTTTGCCGCAACCCAGCCCTTGGCCTCCTCCGGCGAAACCAGGTCCCAAAACGCCGAGATCTCGCCATGGGTGGCAAAGCCGAGCCGCTCGAGTGCGGCGCGACAGGCCCAGTCAACGAAGGCTGCATGCGTAACCTCGCTCTCGCGGTGATGATCCGGGATCACCCGTTCGCTCAGGTCATAGATCTTCTGGAAATTCTCCCGGCCACGAATCGCAAGCTTTCCTGTTTGCCAGAGGAATTCCAGCGCGGTCTTCGATGGATGCCACTCCCACCAGCCGCCGGATTTGTGACCGGTCTGCCTGACCTCGCGGGCCAGCACAGCACCGTTTTCGACAATGCGTTGATAGGTTTCATCAAATGACTTGTCGAAGCCTTTGCCGTGCCATTTCGCCCAGCGCTCGCGCATCCGCTGTTCCTTGCGGGCAAAGCGGTGCTTCCAATAGGGATAAAACGCAGTAGGAACAATCGAGGCATCGTGGGTCCAGTGCTCGAACAGCGCCCGGTCCTCTTCCAGCAATTGGCGCAGGTGATCGCGTTTGTAAGTCTGGTTGCGCGAGAAGATGATCTGCTGATGGGCGCGCTCGACAGTGGCGATGCTGTCGACCTGCACGAAACCGAGATCATGGATCATTTGCAGCAGATCGGGCTTGGACAATGCCCGTGACGGCTGGGCTGAAAGCCCCTGTTTGGCGAGAAAGATCCGCCGCGCCGCTCTGTTCGATAGTTCAATGACCATGCGTAGAGGGTACACATGTTCGCTGTTTGTTCAAGCAATAAGCCGCACTTTCCTGCCCCTGCTCCCGGAACCTTCCATGACTGGCAGCGCGGCCCCGGCGAAATGCGTGCCCTCAGGACTGGTTGGCCACGTATTGAAACCCGGGCTTGCCGTGCACAAACCCGTTCATCCGCTGCGCGGGAACGCTCGTCTGGTCGAGAATGGCATCGAGTTCGCTGGCGCTGATCTCGCCATCGAGCAGTTGCCGATAGGCTGATGCTACCTGGACCATGTCGCAGCTGTGGGGCGACAGCCTGAAGGCCGTCACACCTGCCTCTTCCAGCGCCGGCAATTCGGAGGACAGGGTCAGGTATTTTTCCGACAGGGTCTGAATACCGTTGACTGACAGGAACGGTTTGCCGGAGTGGGTTTTCAGATCCATGCCGTCAGGGTCTTTTTCGCAGACAAATTGGCAATTGTCCTTGGTGCGGTTATGGGCACGGGCGTGGTAGCAGCGCGCCGACAGCGCCAATGATACTTTGCCAAACACCTGCACCTCGACGCCTGCGCCGGTTTCACCAGCCGCTTTCGCCAGTTCCGCCACCGCCGGCATCGGCAATTCCACCGGCAGGCAGAAATGGGTGGCGCCGTTGTTGGACAAATGGCGCACCGTCTCCTCGTTGTAGATGTTGAGATACTGGCCGATCCGGTGCGGCCTGCCTGTCAGATAGTGCAGCGCCGAGACGTCATTGGCCTCGACTTCGTCAAAACCGCAGAAAGATTCGATGACCTTGCGGTCAAGCTTGTTGACGACCTCTACCAGCGTTGACCAGACCACCCGCTTGCCGCCGCGCTGCAGTCGCTCGGCAACAGCTTCGAGGCTGTGATCAAAAAACGGCGTGCGCTTCGAGCACACGACTTCGCCCAGATAGGCAACATCGACAGGCGCCTCGTCGGCGATCCGGAACCAGAAATCTCGTTTTTGCTGTTCGGGCCAGTGAAACAGCACCGGTCCCATGGTCAGGTTTGCGGTCACCGTCATCTCCACTTCTTGGTCTTGAAGGCGCCCTGGGTCTCCTTGCCGCCTTCGGACAATTGCGCGAGACCACTCAGATCCGGTCTCTGGCCTGTGGATATGTCGTCAACTGCACGGCGGAAGGCCGATACCACCATCTGCACATAGGAGCGCGAGCGCTGCCTGCCCTCTATCTTCAGGGCGGTAACGCCGGCATTCATCAGATCGGGCAGCAACGAGGACAGGTTGAGGGTAATCGGTTCCTCGAACGCGTAATAAGGCTCCGGCCGGTCGGCATTGGTATAGCGGCCCTTGCAGATTGTCGGGTAGCCGGTGCTTTGTTCGGCCGAATAGCAATCAATGTCGAACGGCCCCAGTTCCGCCGATGTGCCGCCATCGGGCTGGCTAACATATTGCACCGCGCTGGCCGGCGAACAAACGCCATGCATGTTGGTGGACACGCCAGTGGCATAGTTGGTCAGGCTGCAGCGCCCTTCCGACATCATGCCGATATTGCCGAACACGAAGGCCTCGATCTCGCACGGGATCTGGCGATGGATGGCGCTGATTTCGGCGACCGTGAGAATCCGCGGCAACACCACCCGCTTGACGCCAAACTGCTCGCAATAATATCGGATTGCCTCTGGCGAGGATGCGCCTGCCTGCACCGACAGATGCAACCGCAAACCCCGATGACGTGCCGCCACGTAAGCCGCCACGCCGATATCGGCGACAATGACCGCATCGGCGCCGAGTTCGGCTGCAATATCGACCGAGATCCTTCCACAGCTGCGTGCGCGGCGCGGTGGCGAACGAGTTGACGGCCAGCAACACCTGGGCATTGCGCTCATGGGCATAGACAATCGACTGGGCCAGCGAGTCGGCGGAAAAATTCAACCCGGCAAAATTTCTGGCATTGGTTTCGTTAGCCAGGCCGCAATAGATCGCGTCGGCGCCGGCATCGACCGCGGTGCGCAACGCCGCCGGGGTTCCCGCCGGGCAAACCAGCTCTGGTTTGCGGCTCAGTGCGGGCTCGGTCATGGCTGGTCTCCCGGTTTTGCCTTGCGCAGCCGCGTCAACGCGAACCGCAGCGGGGCGTAGAGTGGCCCGCTCATATGCACCAGATCCTCGATAATCGAGCCTTCAAGATCATCGAGCGCACTGCGCAGGCAGACTGCGGCTTCGGTGTTGCCGCTGATGGAAATATCTCTGGAGAAAAACAGCGCGTCGGAATCTGCAGTGCCGTCCATGACATCAAACAAGGCCGAAAACGGGCCGGCAATTGTGGCATCAGGGTCGAGTTGCTCGGTGCGTCTGTGTGCGGTCAGGCCGGGTGCATCCGGATCAGGTCGCAAACGCAGGACAAATGACAACTCGGCAACATCGATGACATAGGTGGAATGGATGTGCGGGCCGAGCCGCTCGAACAGTTCCGGACGCTGCCGCGCCACTTCCCGCACCATCCGCCGCAGGATCGACTGAATCGGAAACAGCGGCAGTGGCGCCGTGATCTTGCCGATGAGCCTTGGCAAATTGTCAGCAGCAAAAACCGACTGCCGGGGCAGAGCCGGTGCTGCGCGGCTTGTCTGGTGCGGCATCTCGCCAACCTTCGGGATATGCGATCAATCCGACATCGGATCGCTCGACTGATGGTTTGGGGTAACACAGGGCCGATACCGGCTTTTGATCTAGATCAACGAATCTGCACGTAGGGGCTGCAGGGAAAAGCCGCGTCAATTTGGCACTTCTGCGGGCTTGCAGGCGCACAGGCTCCACGGCGCCGGCCTCGGACGTCTGCCGCTGCAGCCAAACAGATGCAGGGGGCAAAGGCGCTCGGCACTGGAATCGTCGAGGTTTCATCGCTAGATAGAAATGATGAGCACGTTTTATTATTCCAATCCCATCGGCCTCGAACACATAGTGCCCACCGGCCACCCGGAACGTCCGGACCGGTTAAGGGCGCTCGAGGCAGTCTTTGAACACGAGCATTTTGCCTCGCTCGAACGCCATCTGGCGCCGGAGGCGGCGGCTGAAAGCGTGCTGCTGGCACACCCGGAATCACATCTCGCGCGGGTCCGCGCGGCGATCCCCGAATCTGGCATGGCGCAAATCGATGCCGATACGGTGGCAGGCCCGCGGGCAATGGAAGCGGCCCTGATCTCGGTTGGCGGGGCAATGGCGGCGGTCGATGCAGTGTTTGCCAAGGAAGCCGACAACGCCTTCGTCGCCACGCGCCCGCCGGGACACCATGCCGAGAAAGACCGCTCGATGGGGTTCTGTCTGTTCAACCAGGCGGCGATCGCTGCGCGGCACGCGCAAAAGGTTCATGGCGCAGAGCGGGTGGCGATCGTTGATTGGGATGTTCACCACGGTAACGGTACGCAGGACATTTTCTGGGACGACGAAAGCGTGTTCTACTTCTCCACCCACCAGATGCCGCTTTATCCGGGCACCGGTGCGCTGGGCGAGACCGGCAAGGGCAACATCTTCAACGCGCCACTGTCGACCAATGACGGCAGCGACCATTTTCACGAGGCGTTCCGCACCCGGATCCTGCCGGCGCTTGAGGCTGCGCATGTGGATCTGATCATCATCTCGGCCGGGTTCGACGCCCACCACCGCGACCCGCTGGCCGAAATCAACCTGGTGGCTAACGATTTCGACTGGGCCACAGGCAAGGTGATGGAAATCGCCGGCCGTCACGCCAATGACCGGGTCGTCAGCCTGCTCGAAGGCGGGTATGATCTGGTTGGTCTTGCCGAATCGGCGGCCGCCCATGTCATGCGCCTGCAAAAAGGTTGATCGATGAGCCAAGCCAACGACATTTCCGAGATGAGCTTCGAAGCTGCAGTCTCCGAACTCGAACGTATCGTCGAGCAGCTCGAACGCGGCGACGTGGCGCTCGACAAGTCGATCGAGATCTATGAACGCGGCGAAGCGCTGAAGGCCCATTGCGAAAAGCTGCTGTCAGCCGCCGAGAAACGGATCGAGAAGATCCGCCTCGACCGGCAGGGCCAGCCGACCGCGACCGAGCCGCTCGATACCAAATAGAAACGCGGACACAGGAGCATGGCATGAGCTTTTTCCCCGGCGGCGACCCGGAACCCGGCGACGCCTTTTCCTGTGATGCGATCGAACATCTGATCATCCCATCCTCGCGCGATATCGGCGGTTTTTCGGTCAAGCGGGCGTTGCCGACAGCGCGCCGCCGGATGGTCGGTCCGTTCATCTTTTTTGACCGCATGGGCCCGGCCATTCTCCGCGCCGGTGATTTCATGGACGTGCGACCGCACCCGCATATCGGACTGTCGACTGTAACCTACCTGTTTGACGGCGCGATCCGCCACCGCGACAGTCTGGGCACGGAAATGGTGATCAAGCCCGGCGACGTGAACCTGATGACAGCCGGTCGCGGGATTGTTCATTCAGAGCGCTCGCCCGAGGAAATGCGTGGCGGCGACATGCCGATGTCAGGACTGCAAACCTGGCTGGCGCTGCCCGACCATCTTGAAGAAACCGATCCGGTATTCTCGCATACCGACATTGCGGCATTACCCGAAATCACCGATGCGGGCGTGCACGGCCGCGTGGTGATGGGCAATTTTGGCGGGCTGGTCTCTCCGGTGCCGCAGCACATCGGCACGCTCTATGTGGATCTGGCACTGGCGCCCTCGACCTCGGCACCGTTTGATGCCAATTGGGAGGAACGGGCGCTGTATCTGCTGGAAGGCGAGGTCGAAATCGCCGGTGACCGGTTTGGCCCGGATCAGTTGCTGGTGTTCCGACCCGGCGACGCCATCACAATAACTGCCGGCACGTCCGGCGCACGCATGATGCTGTTTGGCGGCGACAGCATTCCCACCAAACGCCATATCTGGTGGAACTTCGTTTCCTCGTCGAAAGAACGCATCGAGCAGGCCAAGGCGGAGTGGCGCAGCGGCCGTTTCGACATTGTCCCGGGGGATGCAGAAGAGTTTATCCCGCTGCCCGATTGACGCCTGCATTGTAAGGCCTACCTTGCGGATCAACCCGCGCAGGGCAAGTTGACCCTGCGGTGTTGCGACGTTGGACCGGGTTTACACGTCAATCTTTCCGGGTTACGGCGTGATCGATTGTGAGGCATAATTTGACAAACCTGCCAGCTACCCCGCTTCTGGACACCGTCCGGATACCATCCGACCTGAAGAACATCGACGACAAGCAATTGCCGCAACTGGCGGAGGAATTGCGCGCCGAGATGATCGACGCGGTGTCGCGGACCGGCGGACATTTGGGCGCAGGCCTTGGTGTGGTCGAACTGACGATTGCCATCCACAAGGTGTTCGACACACCCCATGACCGGCTTATTTTCGATGTCGGGCACCAGTGCTACCCGCACAAGATCCTGACCGGACGGCGCGACCGAATCCGCACCCTGCGCCAGGAAGACGGCCTGTCGGGTTTCACCAAGCGCGACGAAAGCCCCTACGATCCGTTTGGCGCGGCACACTCGTCGACGTCGATTTCCGCCGGGCTGGGCATGGCCGTGGCAAGCGAAATGACCGGCACGCGACGCAATGTGATCTCGGTGATCGGCGATGGCGCGATGTCGGCAGGGATGGCCTATGAGGCCCTCAACAATGCCGGTGCGCTGGATGCGCGGTTGATCGTCATTCTCAACGACAATGACATGTCGATCGCGCCGCCGACCGGTGCGATGAGCGCCTACCTGGCACGGATGGCCTCGGGGCGCACCTATATGGGCTTCCGCGAAGCCGGCAAGAAATTGACGGCCTATCTCGGCAAGAACATCGACCGGGCAATCACCCGCGCCGTCGAGCATGCGCGCGGCTATGTCACCGGCGGCACCATGTTCGAGGAGCTGGGGTTTTATCACATCGGACCGATTGACGGTCACAATCTCGAGCATCTGTTGCCGGTGCTGCGCAATGTGCGCGACAATGGCGACGGGCCGGTGCTGATCCATGTCGTCACCCAGAAGGGCAAGGGTTATGCGCCCGCCGAAGCAGCGGCGGACAAATATCACGGCGTCAACAAGTTCGATGTCATCACAGGCGCTCAAGCCAAGGCCAAGCCGAATGCGCCGAGCTACACCGCCGTCTTTGGCGAGACCCTGACCCAGGAAGGCGCTCTTGACGACAAGATCGTGGCTGTCACCGCCGCCATGCCATCGGGCACCGGGGTGGACAAGTTCGCCAAGGCATTTCCCGGACGCACCTTCGATGTCGGTATCGCCGAGCAGCATGCAGTGACCTTTTCCGCCGGCATGGCGACAGAGGGCATGAAGCCGTTCTGCGCGCTCTATTCGACCTTTCTGCAGCGCGGCTATGACCAGGTGGTCCATGATGTGGCGATCCAGCGGCTCCCGGTCCGCTTCCCGATTGACCGGGCCGGGTTTGTGGGCGCCGATGGCGCCACCCATGCGGGCTCGTTCGACACCGCCTATCTCGCCTGCCTGCCCGGTTTCGTGGTGATGGCGGCGGCTGACGAGGCCGAGCTCAAGCACATGGTGCGCACGGCCGCTGCCTATGACGAAGGCCCGATCTCGTTTCGCTATCCGCGCGGCGAAGGGGTTGGCGTAGAAATGCCCGAACGCGGGCAGATTCTCGAGATCGGCAAGGGCCGGATCATGCGCGAAGGCACCAAGGTGGCGCTGTTGTCGTTCGGCACCCGGCTTGCCGAGTGCCTGCTGGCGGCAGAAGACCTGGAAGTGGCCGGACTTTCGACCACTGTGGCCGACGCTCGTTTTGCCAAGCCGCTCGATCATGAGCTGATCCGGCAACTCGCGCAGCACCATGAAGTGCTGATCACCATCGAGGAAGGCTCGGTCGGCGGTTTCGGCAGCCACGTGCTGCAGTTCCTGAGTACCGAAGGGCTGCTTGATGGCGGGCTGAAAGCACGAAGCATGGTGATGCCCGACATCTTCATGGATCACGCCGCACCGGCGACGATGTATGCGCGTGCAGGGCTGGACCGCAAGGGCATTGTCGACACCGTGTTTGGTGCGCTGTCGACCTCGCGCGCCAAGCTCGATGCGTCGCGCGTACTGTAGCCTGCACGGCGCTCGAACGCTTCCGGTTACCTTCTTGAAACCATAGGTGTTTGTAGCCTCGTAACCACGTCTTTTGGGCGTTCCGAAAGGTCCTTCTGCTAGTCTCTGGCCAATGACCGGGGACTTCAGGACGATGTTTCAATGACGCTGCCCAGACCAAAAATAGATACTTTCGCCTGGCTTCTGGCGTTGCCGGTTCTGGCGCTGGTAACGGCTTCACACGCGGTCGCAGCTGACGGCCAACCGCGCTACGACCGGCGGATTGAGGAAGCTGCGATCCGCATGCTGCAACCCAAGCTCGGCAGCATCCGCGGCACGCTGGATCTTCACACCGAGGACCACATTTTCCCAAGATTGCGCCAGCGTCTGGCCGACAGCGGCACGCCCAACTGGCCTCCCGATGCGTCTGGTGACACCCGGCTAGGCAGCATCATACGCTACTGACAATCGCGCTATTTGCCATAAAGCGCTTGCCCTGACCCCGCTTACGGGCCAAGACGGCGTCATGTCCAATATATCTTCGCCCCCCTTCGCCCGATAAAGACCGGTTGGACCAGATGCTGGTGCAACTCGGACATTACGACAGCCGCTCGCGTGCGCGCGATGCCATTGCCCGTGGCGCTGTGGTGGTCGACGGCCACCCCGTCACCAAGCCCGGCACCCAGGTCAGCGCAACCGCCGCAATCGAGATTTCCGACCCGGCGCGAGACTATGTTTCGCGCGCGGCCCTGAAACTGAAAGCCGGGCTGGAAGCGTTCGACTTCGATCCTGCCGGACGCGATGCGCTGGACATCGGTGCATCAACCGGCGGCTTTACCCAGGTATTGCTCGAAGCCGGCGCCACCCATGTGGTGGCAGTCGATGTCGGCCATGACCAGTTGCACCCCACGCTTGTCGCTGACCCGCGTGTCAGCAATCTCGAAGGCGTCAACGCCCGCGACTTGACGGCCGCCCATCTTGAGGGCCGCACGATCACGGCAATCGTTTCCGATGTGAGTTTCATATCGCTGAAACTGGCGCTGCCCGCCGCCCTTGAACTGGCCGCGCCGGGCGCCTTTGCCGTGCTTCTGGTCAAGCCGCAATTCGAAGCCGGACGAGCCGCCATCGGCAAGGGCGGGATGCTCAAATATCCCAAGCTCGGCCGGCAGATCGCCGAGGATCTGGTGCAATGGCTGGCTTCCCAGCCAGGATGGCAGGCGGTAGGTCCGGTCCCTTCGCCTATTGAGGGGGCGACGGCAACCGCGAATACCTCATTGGAGGCGTCAAGGCATGAGCACACGCACACTCGACATTACCCGGCTTGGCGGCCAGGGAGACGGCATCGCCGAGACTCCGGAAGGGCAGATCTTCGTGCCGTTCACGCTGCCCGGCGACCGTATCACCGCGGCCGTCGACAAGGGGCGTGGCACGCTGATTTCGCTGATCGAGCCGTCACCTGACCGGGCAACCCCGCCCTGCCCGCATTTCGGCGCCGACAGCGACGAAGCCGGATGTGGCGGCTGCGCGATGCAGCATGTCGCCGATGCAGCCTACCGCGACTGGAAACGCGAGCTTGTGGTCTCGACTCTTGAGGGGCGTGGCATCATGGCCGAAGTTGCCCCACTGGTGACCTGCGCACCCGGCGCCCGGCGCCGGGTGGTGTTTGCCGCACGACGTACCGACAAGGGCGCGATTCTGGGTTTCAACCGCGCCTCCAGCCACCAGATCGTGCCGATTGAGACCTGCGTTGTCGCCTCGGAGCGAGATCAACCAGGCACTGCCGGCGATCCGGCGACTGGCGACAGCGGTTGCCGTCGGCAAGGAGGCGTTCCGCCTTTCCGTGCTCGACACGCTGTCGGGCTTCGATCTGGCGGTTGATGCCCCATTCAAACTGTCGGAAGCAGACCGTTTGCGGATCAGCGCGTCGGTGCGCAAGGAAACAGGCGTGACCCGGCTCAGCTTCAACGGCGAGATCCTGATCGAAATTCAACCACCTCAACTGGTCTTTGGCGATGTTGCCGTCAATCCGCCACCAGGCGGTTTCGTGCAGGCAAGCGAGGCGGCCGAGACGCTGATGGGCGATCTGGTTACAGCGCATCTGCAAAAATGTAAACGGGTGCTCGACCTGTTCTCGGGGTCAGGCACCTTCGCGCTGCGGCTGGCCAGGCAAAGCCATGTGCATGCGGTGGAAAGCGACGGGCCCTCGCTCGCGGCGCTGGACAAGGCCGCACGGCGCGTGCCCGGGCTCAAACCGATAAGGGTGGAAAAGCGCGACCTGCTGCGGCGACCCTTGATGACAGCGGAGCTGAAGACCTATCAGGGGCTTGTATTCGACCCGCCACGGGCCGGCGCGGAGGTGCAGGTGCAGGACATCGCCCGCTCGACCGTCAAACGCATCGCCGCCGTCTCCTGCAACCCGGTTACGCTGGCTCGCGATCTCGAGATCCTGATCAAGGGGGGCTACAAGATCACCTCGATCACCCCCATCGACCAGTTTCTCTGGTCGGCCCACGTGGAAGTGGTGGCGCTGCTGGAACGGCCGAAAAGGTAGGCCACTGCCTCCTGCCTTCTCATTCCGGCCGGAGCCTGTTGCACAAGCCCAGCAATAACAGGAACAAAGCGCCGAGATGAAAAGGCTCGGCGCGATGCCATTAAGCGCACCCTGAAATCATCAATCGCCATTGCCAAGCCAAGGCGCAGCCTTCACGGTGAAAGCATGCGGTCCTTCGATCCGCTTCCAAGGGAGACTCACGATGAACAAGACCATCGCCGTGGCCGCAATCATGCTGACTTCATTGGCGTTACCGGCCAGCGCCGGACCAATGCCATCGGGGGCGTCAAGCCTGCCGGTTCTTTCGTTGGTTCTGACAATTGCCGCCAACACAAATTGCGAAGGTCTGAAGACTGACCTCGATGCTGTCCAGGACGACAGGGACGCTTACAATGGCAATGAGGAGAACTGGGCGCTCAAGGACGAAATCAGAGACCTCGACGAAAGGCTCGAAGGCATCCGGGACGAAATGTCCGCCGCCAGCTGTCCCTGACCTCACCGGGGTCCCATTCTAGCAGGCCCCTTCGACACCCCGCCTGGATCTGGCATGGCCGAGCTTGCCAACCCGACAAGGTGATTTCGGTGCGCGCCCCAACCCGCGGGCCAGCGTTCGGGAATGCAGAGACTTGGAATGCCGGCAATTGGCAGGAGGAAACCCTGCTATTTCTTGCGCGCCATGAAGTTCTGGAACGCGGCCAGCGCTTCGGCGCTCTTGAGCTGGTTGCCGAAAAGTTCAGCTTCCTCGCGCATCCGCGCCATCACCAGTTCCGGATCGGGTTTGACCAGGCGGCGGGCAATGGCCAGCGCCTTGGGCGGCTTCTGTGCGAGATTTTCGGCGGCGGCCATCACCGTGGCTTCAAGCTCATCCGAGGACACTGTCTTGTAGATCAGGCCGGCGCGTTCTGCTTCATCACCTGAAAACGGGATGCCGGCGGCGAGCAGCGCAAAGGCTTTCTGATGTCCCATGGCGGCGGGTGCCAGCAGGCTGGAGCCGGCTTCGGGCACCAGTGCCAGATCGACAAATGGCGTGTGAAAGCGCGACTCCGGCGTGGCAAAGGTCAGATCGCAATGCAGGTTGATGGTCGCGCCGACGCCGACGGCCAGGCCATCGACACCTGAAATGATCGGCTTGCCGGCGATTGCCAGCGCTGCCAGAAAATCCAGCACCTCGGTGCCCATCGATCCACCCATGGCGACTGCCATAAAATCCTGCATGTCATTACCGGCGGTAAACGCGCCTTGCGTGCCGAGCATGACATGGACGCGAACGCTGTCGTCATTGTCGCCGGCGATCAACGCCCGGGCCATCGACGTGTACATGGCGCGGGTAATGGCGTTTTTCTTTTCCGGGCGGTTGAAGCGGATCACGTTGATGGCGCCGTTGGCGCCAGCGCGCTCTGTCAGGATGTGGTCGGTCATGGGTATCCTCTTGAAAATCAGGCGAGTGCTGCGGTGGCGAGCTCGAGGCTTGCCGACCCGCTGGTCACGGCAGTCACAAGGCCTGCGGTCTCGGGCGCCAGATTGAAGGCTGCAAAGCGGGCAAGTGCTGCACGTCCCTGGGCTTCCGGCGCGTCCTGATCGGCCAGTGCACCGCGCACCAGCATGGCCGTGGTTGCGGTCAGGCCGAACAGCCGTAGATAGGGTGTGGCGCCGGTCAGCGCGTCGACCTGACGGCCTTCCGAGGCAGCCGATTGCAGATAGGTGGTGGCGGTTTCAAGATCGGCAATCGCCCGATCGAGTCCTTCGGTGACACCGGCAAGTGCCGGTGAATTCGAGGCCCGGGCGGCCTCCGCGTCGGCTTTGAAATCGGCGATGAAGGCAGCGACCGTCGCGCCACCCGAAAGCGGCAGCTTGCGCATTACCAGATCGATGGCCTGGATGCCGTTGGTGCCCTCATAGATCGGCGCAATGCGGGCGTCACGCAACAGCCGAGCTGCGCCGGTCTCCTCGATGAAGCCCATGCCGCCATGTACCTGGACACCGAGCGAGGCGACCTCGAGACCGATATCGGTGGCAAAAGCCTTGGCAATCGGTGTGATCAGCCCGGCGCGTTCCGACCACGCCTTGGCTTCGTCGCCTTCGCTGACGCGGGCCATGTCGAGCGCCTCCGCGCAGGAATAGCAGATGGCGCGCGCACCCTGGGTCAGCGCCTTCATGGTCATCAGCATGCGGGCGACATCGGGGTGTTGGATGATCGGGCTCATGCCCTCACCCTTGTATCCCGCTACGCGGCCCTGGGTGCGGTCCTTGGCGTAGGCCAATGCCTTCTGGTAGGCGGCCTCGGCGATCGCCACGCCCTGCATGCCGACAGCGAGGCGGGCGTTGTTCATCATCGTGAACATGCAGGCAAGGCCGCGATTTTCCTCGCCAATCAGCCAACCGATGGCGCCGGGCTGGTCGCCAAACTTGCCGTCGCCGTAAATCATCGTGCAGGTCGGAGAGGCGTGGATGCCGAGCTTGTGTTCTAGGCCCGAGCAGAACACGTCATTGCGTTCGCCCAGCTCGCCATCATCGCCAACAAAGAATTTCGGCACCAGAAACAGCGAGATGCCGCGGGTGCCGGCCGGTGCATCCGGCAGGCGCGCCAAAACCAGATGGACGATGTTGTCGGTCAAATCATGCTCGCCATAGGTGATGAAGATTTTCTGGCCGAAAATCCGGTAGGTGCCATCGCCAACCAGTTCGGCGCGGGCCTTGAGCGCATTGAGGTCGGAGCCTGCCTGCGGTTCGGTGAGGTTCATCGTCCCCATCCATTCGCCGGTCACCAGCTTTTCAAGATACTTAGCCTTGAGATCGTCAGTGGCGTGCTTGTCGAGCGCTTCGACCGCGCCCATAGTCAGGGTCGGGCCGATGCCGAAGGCCAACGACCCGGAGTTCCACATTTCCAGCGCCGCCACCGACAACAGCATCGGCAGCCCCTGCCCGCCATATTCCTCGGGACCGGTCAGGCCGTTCCAGCCACCGTCGATCCAGTTCCTGTAAAGTTCCTTCCAGCCCGGCGGTGTCGTCACGGCGCCATCTTCAAGCAGCGCACCATGGCGGTCGCCGATCTCGTTGAGAGGGGCTATTTCATCGGAGGCGAAGCGGCCGGCTTCGCTGAGTATGGCGTCGACCAGATCCTCGCCCAGATCACCAAACCGACCCGCATCAAGCGCCTTGCGCAAGCCTGCAACGGATTTCAGTGTATGGGCAATTTCATCAACCGGCGCACGATACATCAAGTCTTCTCCTGTTTGCCGCCTGCCGCTTACGCAGGGCTCCAATCGCGGTTATCGCTAAGTGATTTTTACGTAAACGTCAATTTACGGGGCGCGCCAATCTGGACAAGGCGTCGACTCCTCGCAACAAAACACCATTTTTTAACCATGTTTCCGCCAGCATGGCCAGTCATCCCTTCGCGCAACCCGAAGGGATCGGGCCCTGGACGGAGCCACGCATGAGATTTTGCTTTTCACTATGGCCGGCGCTTGTCGTTGCGGCCTTGCTGGCAGCGCCTGCGACAGCCGCGGACACGCAGCCATGGAAGACCACCAGCAACGCGCTGGTGATCGACGCCTACGAGATGAACATCATCGATTGGGAAGAGATGCTGGGCGACAGCCGGATTGCCGCCTTTGTCAGCAAGGCATCGGACGGGTTGCCGGAAAGCTACAGTTGCAAGGACGGCCACAGGGGTGACACGCTGGGGCATTGCCGCACCATGTGGCGCAAATATGCCGTCAGCCGCGAGCTCTACCAGACCCGCCGGATGCTGGCTAAATCGAGGGGCTTGCTGTGGGGCGCCTACCATTTGGCGCGGCCCGGCAATCCGATCGACCAAGCCAACCACTTTCTCGATTTCGCCGAGCCGGCTGAAGACGAAATGATGGTTATCGACATTGAAGACATCAACGCCGACAAATTCATGTCGCTTGAGGACGCGGATATCTTTGCGCGCCACGTCAAGGCGAGAACCGGGCGCTACCCGGTGCTCTACACCAACCATGTCACCGCCAAGGCCATCGCCGCCAACCGCGACGCCTACCCCGTGCTGGCGCGATTGCCGTTGTGGTATGCACGCTACAAGCCCTCCATCGCCGGGGTGTTTCCGATGGGCAATTGGCAGAGCTATGCGCTGTGGCAATTCTCGACAATGCACAATTGCAAGCGGAAATCCTGCCCCTACCGGGTGCCCGGCACGCTCAAGGACATTGATGTCAATGTCGTCGCCATGGACAGAAAGACGCTTGAAAAGACATGGCCGTGGGGTGAATTGGTTCCGGAACGCGAACCGGGCGATGCTGCGACAGTGCTGGTTGCAGCCAGCAGCACCAATACCGATACGATCCTGACCGGATCGATCAATGCCACCGCACGGCTTATGTCGCCAGCCGCTGACACCGGTCTGCATCCGGCGCCGCGCCTGAAAGATGGCGGCATCCCCATCCCGGTGCTGTCGCATCGCTGGGAACTGCCGGAGGTGGCCGCCTACCGCCATGTGCAACTTCCGGCAATGCCCGAGGCGGGACCGCGCTGGACCGGTACTGTGGCAGGCGGTCTGGTGCTGCAGCCAACCAGGGCGAAGACCTTTTTGCGCGTCCGTCTTTGCCAACGCCTTCGCCGCGGATAGACGTCGCAACCGGTGTGGAGGCCTCCCCTCTGCCTGCCGCTTCTTCCCGAGTCGCTTCACATTCGGCACGAGGCCGGATCGATCCCAGATAGCTTGGCACAGCGCCTGGGCATGGTGCTGCGACCACGCGTGTGTTGCGCACCAGTGGTACGGCTGATAGAGCGGCGGCAGATATAATGGACACCTCCGGCATGGCCCGCATTCTTCCGATTTCCGACCCGAAAACACTCGATGCCGCACTCTCAGCGCTGCAAAGCGGCGAAGCAGTGGCGGTTCCCACTGAGACCGTCTACGGACTGGCGGCGGACGCTACCAACCCGGCAGCGATCACCCGGATCTACGAAGCCAAGGGCCGTCCGCGGTTCAACCCGCTAATTTCGCATATGGCGGACCTGGAAATGGCCCGGGCGCATGTGCTGTTTTCACCGCTTGCCGAAAAGCTCGCAGCGGCCTTCTGGCCGGGTGCGTTGACACTGGTGCTGCCGCTCAACCCGGAAGGCGACATCCACGATCTCGCGACAGCCGGACTTACTACGGCTGCGGTCCGGGTTCCCGAGGGCTACGCCCGCACGCTGATTGCCGCATTCGGCCGTCCGTTGGCCGCCCCCAGCGCCAATCTTTCGGGCCGGATCAGCCCGACATCGGCACAGCATGTTGCCGACGATCTGGGTGATCGGATCGGCCTGATCCTCGACAATGGCGCCTGCCGCATCGGGGTGGAATCAACAATCGTGGCCGTTAACGACGAACAACTGACTTTGCTCCGGCCGGGCGGAGTTGCCGTTGAAGATATCGAAGCGGTCGCCGGTGTTTCGGTCGGGCGGCGCGCGCCCGGACAGCATGGCGCGGTGATGGCTCCGGGCATGCTGGCCTCGCATTACGCACCGCAATCGACGGTGCGGCTGAATGTGCAGATGGCAGAGCCGGACGAATCGGTCATCCGTTTTGGTGGCCAGGCGCTGGCAAACGAGGAACAGGCGCATGCGGTCATGGACCTCTCGCCCGCCGGTGATCTGCGCGAGGCCGCAGCCAACCTATTCTCCCTGCTCAAGCGTGCCGACAAGGCCGGTGGTCGGGGCATCGCGATCGCGCCGGTTCCTACCCACGGACTTGGCGAGGCCATCAATGACCGGCTGGCGCGGGCGGCCGCGCCGCGCGACTGATCCGCTCGCGTTATAGCTGTCACCGCATCATTGTGACACGCGCCCTCTCGACTTGGGCCGGTCGCAGCGGTAAATCCCGATCATGCCCTATCCCTTGACAGACCCCGCTCTGATTGATCGTTTCGCCGCCATCACCGGCCCAGCGAATGCGTTTACCGATCCCGCCGACATTGCTCCGCATCTCATCGAGCTGCGCGGTCTCTATCAGGGCGAAAGCCCGCTGGTGCTGCGCCCGGCAAATACCGACGAAGTGGCGGCTATCCTCAAGCTCGCCCACGAGACCGAAACAGCGGTGGTGCCGCAGGGTGGCAATACCGGGCTGGTGGGCGCGCAATCGCCCCGCGCGGACAAGGCTGAAGTAGTGGTCTCGCTGTCACGCCTCAATCGGATCCGCTCACTCGACCCGCTGGGTCAGACCATGGTGGCCGAAGCAGGCGTCGTGCTGGGCCGGGCGCAGCAGGCAGCCAGCGAGGCGGGCCTGCTGTTTCCATTGTCGCTGGGCTCGGAAGGCTCCTGCCAGATTGGCGGCAATCTCTCGTCCAACGCCGGCGGCACCGCGGTGCTTGCCTATGGCAACATGCGCCAGCTTTGTCTGGGTCTCGAAGTGGTGCTGCCCGATGGCGAGATCTGGCATGGCCTGCGGGCGCTCAAGAAAAACAATACCGGGTATGATCTACGCGACCTGTTCATCGGTGCCGAGGGCACGCTCGGGATCATCACGGCAGCGGTCCTCAAGCTCTACGCCGCACCGCGCGGGCACGAAACCATCTATGCCGGCGTCGACAGCCCCGAGACGGCACTGAAGCTGTTCCGGTTGGCCCAGGATCTGTGCGGCCCGTCGCTTACCGGGTTTGAGCTGTTGCCGCGGATCGGCATCGAGTTCACCACCCGCCATATCAATGGCGTCCGCGACCCGCTTAGCGCGCCCCATCCCTGGTATGCGCTGATCGATATTTCATCGGGGCGGTCCCAGGAGGCAGCGCGGGCAATGCTGGAGGACCTGTTCGTGGCCGCCGATGCGCAGGGCCTGATCCGAGATGCGGCAGCGGCGGAAACCGAGGCCCAGCGTCAGGCATTCTGGAAACTGAGAGAATCCATGTCCTGGGCGCAAAAACCCGAAGGCGGTTCGATCAAGCACGATGTTTCGGTGCCGGTGGCGCGGGTGCCTGAATTCCTCGCCCTTGCCGACCGAGCCGTGCTGTCGGCCATCCCAGACGCGCGGATTGTCGCCTTCGGCCACATGGGCGACGGCAATATTCATTACAACATCTCCCAGCCCGTCGGCGCCGACAAGCAAACGTTTCTGGCGCGGTGGGGCGAGATTAACAAAATCGTCCATGCAATTGTTTTGGAATTGGACGGATCGATTTCCGCCGAGCACGGAATTGGCCAGCTCAAGCGCGATGAACTGGCCGCCATCAAGTCCCCGGTGGAAATGGCGATGATGCACCGCATCAAGCAGGCGTTTGATCCCAAGGGTATCATGAACCCGGGCAAGGTGCTTGCTTCCCGGTAACCTTTCCAAATCGGAAATGGGACGGTGTTCTTTCGCTAACCATCTCCAAAACATAGCTTTTCTTAACCCAAAAATTTAAGGCGGCGGGAACGGCCGCCGGGGCATTGTCCGTCTTGTGAGAGGGCGAAAAGCCCCGGACGAGAAGACCGGATAACCGGCTCTCAAGGGTTACAGAAGGCGATAATAATGACCAACACAGTTTTGAAGCCCGTATGGGCCGGGTTCGAACTCAGACTGGACCCAGGCAATTTTCCGCAACGGGTGTCCTATGCGGCACGTGACGACCTGCAGGAAGTTTCGGTGACGCTCGATCACCGTGGTGCGGTGGTCAAGAAGATGCTGTCGAAATCAGGCCTGCCGCTGTCGATCGCGCTGCCTGCCCGCGCCTTCAAGGGTGTAGCGGCGCGCGCCATCGATCATGGCGACGGCACGGTGACGGTAACGCTGGAACTGCACCACAGCGACAGCGCCTTGTGCGTGCCGCTGCTGGTTGCCCATGATCTTGACGATATCGCCGCCGACTGGCGCACCTGGGCGGAAATCTATGGCCTGCCGATGATGATGGTGGAGGCCGATGGCATCGCCCGTCCGCTCGACGACGGCCAGAACCAGCCGGCAACGGCGCCGACACGCCGCCGCCGCCACAACCAGATTGCCGACCGGCGTCCGCGCTTTCTGGTGCGTCGCTCCACCGGCAAGATGGGCATTCGCATGCGCATCGAGGGCCGCGAGATCATCGCGCGGCGCTAAACCATCATAGCGAAACGACCCAAAATCCCGGTTGCTTGAAAGAAGCGGCCGGGATTTTGCTTGTCACGGGAGTGCGGTGTTCAGGCGAGCAGCGCTGTAATGAGGCCAAGAAACACGATCAGACCGACATGGCTGTTGGCCTTGAACAATGCCAGGCACTGGTCGGCATCGTCAATATCGATGACCCGGATCTGCCAACCAAGCAGGACAATCGCCAACGCCAGTCCGGCATAGGCGGGCCATGCGACCGCAGTCAGAACGAAAGCCGACAACGCAAGTGCTGCAAACAGCCCGTAAAACGCAACCAGCCAGGCTTTGGTGTTGGCGCCAAACAGCCGCGCGGTGGACCGCACGCCGACCAGCGCGTCGTCCTCCTTGTCCTGATGGGCATAAATCGTGTCATAGCCGATGGTCCAGGCGATCGCGCCGGCATAAAGCAGTAGCGGCGGCAGCGACAGGGAACCAAACATCGCCGCCCACCCCATCAGCGCGCCCCAAGAAAATGCCAGGCCGAGAAAGAATTGCGGCCAATCGGTAAATCGCTTGGCAAAGGGATAGATCGCCACAACAGCGAGCGAGGCTATGCCCAGCGCAATCGAAAACCCATTGAACTGGACCAGCACCAGAAGCCCCACCAAGGCCTGGATGAACAGGAACGCAATTGCCGCACGGCGTGAAATTCGGCCCGACGGCAAGGGCCGCGACCGGGTGCGCGCCACCATCGCGTCGATCTTGAAGTCGACCAGATCGTTCCAGGTGCAGCCGGCGCCGCGCATGGCAATCGCGCCGGTCATGAACAGGATAAGGTGCCAGAGCGTGGTTGCGGGCGTCCAAATGCCGGCCTGGCTGGCTACATTGGCGGCAAGCCCTGCCGACCAGAAACATGGCCACATCAGCAATTGCCAGCCGATCGGGCGGTCCCAGCGGGCAAGCTGGGCATGCGGCCAGAGCGCGCGCGGCAGCACCCGGTAGACCCAGTTGCCCGAGGGCGCATCGGCGACCCTGGCGGTTTCGGTTTCGGATTCGGTGGTTTGTGGAGCTTCCGACATGGCGCGACTGTTGGCAGCAGTGCCGGCTGGCGTCAAGTTTCGCGCTTCAACATCCTGCTTTCGGGCGATTGGCATGGGAGCAGACACACGCCTTGTCTTGACGCTGAGGCTGCTATTCCCTACCCCGTCCCCACGCCCGCAAACTGCGCGCGGGAGCTTGCAACGGAGTGCGCAAAGATGAAAATCCTGCTGATTGGATCGGGCGGCCGCGAACATGCCTTAGCCTGGAAGATGGCACAATCGCCGATACTCGACACCCTGTTTGCCGCACCCGGCAACCCGGGCATCGCTGAGCACGCGACGCTGAGCGATCTCGATGTCGGCGACCATGCCGCCGTGATTGCATTCTGCCGCGACAAGAATATCGACCTGGTGGTTGTCGGACCGGAAGCACCGCTGGTTGCCGGTCTTGCCGATGCGCTTGTTGGCGCCGGCATCCGCGTGTTCGGCCCCTCGGCGCAGGCGGCACAGCTGGAAGGCTCGAAGGGCTTCACCAAGGATCTGTGCGCGAGCCAGAACATTCCCACCGCTGCCTATCAGCGTTTCAACAATGCGCCAAAGGCCAAGGCCTATGCACGGGCGCAAGGCGCACCGATCGTGATCAAGGCCGACGGGCTGGCCGCCGGTAAAGGTGTCACCGTGGCGATGACCATCGAGGAGGCGATGGCCGCGATCGAGGATTGCTTCGAGGGCGCGTTTGGCACAGCCGGCGCGGAAGTCGTGGTCGAGGAGTTCCTGACCGGCGAGGAGGCCAGCTTCTTTTGCCTGTGCGACGGCAAGACAGCGCTTCCGTTCGGTACGGCCCAGGACCACAAGCGTGTGGGCGACGGCGACACCGGCCCCAATACCGGCGGAATGGGCGCCTATTCACCGGCGCCGGTGCTGACCCCTGAACTGATCGAGCGTACCATGAAGGAAATCATCGAGCCGACCATGCGCGGCATGGCCGAGATCGGCGCGCCGTTTACGGGTGTTCTCTATGCCGGATTGATGATCGACGCCGACGGCCCCAAGCTGATCGAGTACAATGTGCGTTTCGGCGATCCCGAATGCCAGGTGCTAATGATGCGGCTCAAGGACGACATCGTGGTGCTGCTCAACGCCGCCGCCCAAGGTGGCCTCGCCCATGTTTCGGCACGCTGGAGCGACGAGGCGGCGCTGACCGTGGTGATGGCGGCCTCAGGCTATCCCGGCACACCCAAAAAAGGGACGCCGATTGCCGGACTGGCAGCGGCCGAAGCAGACGGCGCCAAGGTGTTTCACGCAGGCACAGCGCTCAACGGCGCAGAACTGGTCGCCAATGGCGGGCGCGTGCTCAATGTCACCGCGCGAGGGCCGGGCGTCAAAACCGCGCAGGCGCGGGCTTATCACGCAGTGGACGCGATTGACTGGCCGGACGGCTTTTGCCGCCGCGACATCGGCTGGCAGGCGGTTGCGCGCGAGTCCTAGAGAATTTCAGGGGCTGTTTGAAGCACTCCATCTTAATCAATTGGTTACCTCTTTCGACAACCGGATCGTAACGGCCCTGAGCTAGAGTGAACTCACCAGAACCGGTATTTCCGGCGAAAAGGGGAGTAGCCACCATGCTGAGATTGATCCTGACGGCGAGCCTGTGTGCAGGTGCCAGTGCAGCCAGCGCCTCATCGATCGGACCGTACACGGCGACCGGGAGCGAGCGGACCAGCATCGTCGAAATCGGCTGTCCGGCTTGCGTGCGCGAAGCTGCGGAAAAAGCCGCCGCCGAAGCCGAAGTCAAACTCGGGCTGGGCGAGCAGATCATTGAGGTCCGGGAAGTCGACGGCCAGATGATGATCTACCGCACCGAAGGGTGGCTGGGCGGATCGCCGGTGACCATGGTGCGCAAAGCCAGCGACATGGACCTGGTTGCGCTGGGTGTCTCCCAGCCAAGTGAAACCCAAATTGCAGACCTGCCCAAGGCTGCCGACGACGTTGCGGCTGATCAGCCGATGACTGCTGCGGCCATCATCAAAACCGACATGCCACGAACCGCAACGCCGGTGACCGAACCGGTGCTGGTGGCACCGCCGCTGTACAAGCCGGTGATCGCCAACACCGCGCCCGGGATCGACACCGAGGCCACGACGTCGGCGCTGGGCATTGATACCGCCGAAGCAGCCAAGCCGTTTGATGCGTCAAAATTCGAGCTCAGGCTGAACTAGCCCTTCCCTGCCCCGCACAGACCCCAACACCGGGTCGTCGCGAAGGCACCAGGCCGGCGCCCTCCTCCAGGGGTTGCCGGCTTCGGGCATTGGAGCTTTCCCACGCACGAACTCTGACCACAGGCTGTGGCCTCGGCTGACCGGCAAACCGGGCCGGCTTGCGAGAGTTGCTATCCGGCGATACGGGAGAAGTCGGCGACTGCGCCGGTGGCCTGACGGATCATGGCGAGCAACGCGAGGCGATTGGCCCGAGCACTTTCAACTTCTGCGTTTACCAGCACTGCTTCAAAAAATGAATCAACGGGTTCACGTAAAGTGGCAAGTGCGCTCATGGCGGCGGAATAATCTTCATTCCCAATCGCTTGAGTCGCTGCGCTGACAGATTGATTCACCGCAGCAAAGAGGTTTTTCTCGGCATCGAACTCGAACAACGCCGGGTCAACCGTCTCGGCAACAGCCGTGCCCTTCTTCTCCTCGGCGGCAAGAATATTGGCGGCGCGCTTGGCGCCGGCCAGCAGGTTCTTGCCGTCCTCGGTATCAAGGAACGCACCCAGTGCCTCGACGCGGCGGGTAATGTCCAAGAGGTCATCGGAGGACGGCGTGATCACCGCGTCGATGAGATCGTGGCGGGCACCCTTGTCACGCAGGTAAACCTTGAGGCGGTCGTGGAAGAAGGATAGGAGGTCATTTGACCGTTGTATTTCCCAGTCCTGAGGCGGAATGCGGAAACTCTCGCTAGTCAACACATTGACCGCTTTGTCGGACACGTCAGCAAGCTCAGCCACAGTTTTTGCCATCTCGCTATTCAACTCAACAATTGGAAGCGAAATTTTCTGAGCGTACGCAGTCTTCAGCATTTGTCCCATGACTCTTCGCCCGGCAATAACAAAGCCAGGCCACCACCCCAACTCTATTTGATTCTCGACCACTATCCGGATCATGCCCAGCGCCGCGCGGCGGAGAGCATAGGGATCCTTCGACCCTGTCGGCTTTTCGTCGATGGCCCAGAAGCCGACCAGCGTGTCGAGCTTGTCGGCCAAGGCGACGGCGATCGACACCGGGTCGGTCGGCACTTCATCTGACGGGCCTTGCGGCTTGTAGTGTTCTTCGAGGGCTGCTGCGACGCTCGCATTCTCGCCCTGCAGGCCGGCATAGATGCGGCCCATCACGCCCTGCAATTCGGGGAATTCGCCGACCACTTCGGTGGTCAGATCAGCCTTGGCGAGCAGTGCCGCGCGGGTGGCCAGCGCCGGATCGGCACCGACCGTTGGCGCCAGTTCGGCCGCCAGTTTGGCGATGCGCTGAACGCGTTCGCCCTGCGAACCAAGCTTTGCGTGGAAGGTAACGTTCAACTGATCCAGGCGCGCCATGCGCTGATCGAGCGGCTTGGTCATATCGAGTCCGAGCTTTTCAGCCGAAGTTTCAAGCTTGGCCATGTCGGGCAGATTGGCCTGGTCGGTGGTCCAAAAATAGAGTGCATCGGAAAGCCGCGCGCGCACCACCTTGGCGTTGCCGAGGGCGATTTCCTTGCCGCCGTCGCTGGCCTCGATGTTGGAGACCAGGATGAACTTGTTGGACAGCCCGTTGCCGGGCTTTCTGAGCACGAAGCATTTCTGGTTGGTCTTGATGGTCAGCCGGATAATGTCGTCGGGGATCTGCAGGAAATCCTCCTCGAACTCGCCCATCAGCACCACCGGCCATTCGACCAGTCCGGAGACTTCGTCGAGCAGCGCCTCGTCCTCGACCAGTTCCAGCCCGGAGGCAAAGGCGAGGTTGCGGGCATCGGAAAGAATGATTTCCTTGCGCCGGTCGGCGTCGAGCACCACATGCGCGCGCTCGAGCTTTTCGGCGTAATCGTCAAACCGCCGCACGGTGAACGGATCGGGCGCGTGAAAGCGGTGGCCGGCGGTCTGGTTGCCGGCGACAAGACCATCAATGGCAAAATCGATGACGGTCGGGTCCTCGGTTTCCGGGCCGAAAGTGCAGATGATCGATTGCAGCGGCCGCACCCATCTGAGCGCTTCGCCACCCTTGCCTTCGATGCCGTTGTAGCTTGCGCCCTTGGGCATAGAGGCACTGCCCCAGCGCATTGATTTCGGCCAGGAGAAACCGCGAATGATGCCCGGCATCACGTCGGCGATGATCTCCTCGGCGGACCTGCCCGGTCGGGAAATGCGGGCGAGATAGAAATCGCCCTTCTTCGGATCGGTATGAATATGGGCTTCGGAAATGTCGTTGAGCCCGGCCTTGCGCATGAAGCCGGCGATTGCCTGTTCCGGCGCCTTGGTGGATGGGCCCTTGATCTCGTCTTTGACGTCCTTGGACCGAGCGGTCAGGCCGCGAACATCCAGCGTCAGCCGTCTCGGCGTCCAGTATTCGCGCGCGGCCTGGTAGGTCAGGCCCGCATCAACCAGTGCGTCGGTCACGGATTTGCGCAAATCGCCGGCAGCCTTGCGCTGCATGCGTGCGGGAATTTCCTCGGAGCGGAGTTCAATCAGTAGGTCGGGCATGGGATATCCTGCAATCGGAATTCGGCCGGGACTTAGCAAGCCCGGCCGGAAATGTCATCTGTCGATTGAGGATTATCCGCCCAAGCAGGGACGCGCCCTGTGCGAGAAAGGGACAATGAGGACACCTGGCTCAGTCGAGCGACTGACCGAACGCGATGTCGCGGCCATCGGGATCCTGGATACCGAACTCGAGCACTCCGTAATCCTGGACGCAGGGGCCGTAATCGATCGGCGCGCCGGCTGCGACAAATTCCGCATGCAGCGCCTTGGCGTCATCCACCCAGAAATAGGCGTTCCAGAGCTTGTCCTTGATATGCCAGTTGGGGATGATTTCGTGACCGGCAGGCTTTTGCGACAGCATCAGATGCATGCCGTCGCGGCGAAGGATGGCGAAATCCGGCGGGTCCCCCCACAGATTGGCGGTAAAGCCGCACCGGGCCTTCCAGAATTCGACGCTCTCGATCAGATTCGAGGCCAGCATCACCGGAGCCTGTGCCGTCAATCTCGCCGGTGTCATCACACAGCCAACGCCTTGTGCGAGCCATCGCAAAAGGGTTGGCCGTCGGTCTGTTTGCAGGCGCAGAAGAATTTCGCCCCACTGGCTTCGGCGGTCCATTTCACCGGGGAAAATTCGGTACCCTTGTGGCTGCCGTCGCAAAAGGGCTGCTTGGCCGAACGACCGCAGGCGCACCAGAAATAGTTCTTTCCGGCCTCAACCTCGATGCGAATGGGGGCGGTTCCGGCGATTTGACCTTTGGCCATGGCACTATTCCTGTCTACGTCTTTCGAAGCAATTGCGGTTTACGATACGCACACGCACACGTAGCGCAAGCACAGCTTCGGTTGACAATGCGTCAACATGGCAAACGAGACAAAAAAGCGCAGATGGAGGCCGATTTACCAGCCACCACCGCCGCCGCCGCCACCACCGCCGCCGGAAGAACCGCCGCCGGACGAGCCAGATGAACTCTTGGGCTCGGGCATGGATGCGGCCATCGCCGCAGATACCGCTGCCACCGAGGATGCGGCTGCCGCGCCGATATTGCCGGGCGACCATGAATTGCCGTGGTACCAGCCAGGGTGATAGTCATCAGCGCGGTCGGGGGCTACCCGCGCCAGATGCGAGGCCCAGGCTTCCGACCAGGGCTTTTCAACGCCCAGACCCGCCGCATAGGGCAGAAACCGCTCAAACAGCTCCTCCGACATTTTCGGCGCGTCGCGCAGATTGAGCCGGTTGGTTTCAGCGGTTTCGAGGTAGAGCTTGAAGCCCTTGATATCGGTGAGAACTTTGGCGCCAAGCGCGGTCGGTGCGCCCAGTAACCAATGCATCAGGATGATCACCGCGAAGCCGATAACAACAAGCACGGCGGCCAGGCGATAGATCGGCACCTCGCCGGGCATCGCCACCACGGCGACGCCGCCACCCAAAAACACCGCGGTGCCGATGAACAGCAACAGGCCACCAAAGAAACGGCTGACACTCCCTGCCCCGGGGCTGCCGTACACAACCCGACCGATGACCAGGATGACGCCGCCGAACAGCGAGGTGAGCAGCACCGGGATCAGATACCCAAGTCCTTCGTCCGGTGGGTCCTGCAGAATGATGCCAACTATGAATGTGACAATCGCGATGGCAACGCCGAAGACGAACCATGCAGTGTTGGCACGATAATACTTGCCCTGATATTCGACCTGTATGGCGCTGCGTAGGGCTGCCTGCGCACTCTGCAAGGCGGGTCCGTTGTGCTTGTCGAGATAGATTTCGGAGCGATTGCCGAGCAGGCCTGCATAAAGCGCGTTTTCACCGGCAGGCAAGGCAGGCTGCGGGTTCTTGCCGGCGACAGGCCCGCGTTTGAAGGCGATGTTGCCATCCTGATATTCGTCGATTGTCAGGAAGCGTTTCACGCCCAGCGACAAAAGTGCTGCGATGAAAGACAGGTCAGCTCCCTTGGCGCCCTGGCGAAACCGGTTGAAATGGGCATAGGAAAGTGCTGCCGGCGACAGATTGTCAGGCGCATGAAACAACGGAATAATGGGCGGCGACGGCGGATCACGGCCGACCTTGTTCCAGGCAAACAGGAAATAGAACGGCACAATAAGCCAGCCCAGGATCAGCAGGAATATGCCGACATTGCTGCCAAACCCGCCCCCGGATCCGTCCGCATCGGCAGAAACCACGCCCTTGGTGAAACCCACGGCAACGGTCATGCCTTGTTGTGGATCGAGCGCCTTGGTGAGTTGGAACCGTGCTTCGGAGGTCCCCTGCCCGGAGGCTGTATAATCGCTGCCATTATCGCCAAAGCCGCCAGTATAGGCGGCAAGCTGTTGGGCGCGGGCGCCGTCGGGCAGATGCACGCGGGCTTCGGCGGCGAGAATCGGAAAACTCCAGAAATTGCCGGTCACGTTCCAGTAGAGCTCATCATAATCATCGAAAAACCGCAACTGCCGGGTGGTCAGGTAGCGGATCGTGTAGGTGTGCTCACCGTGCGGGATGATGGTATCGGCATCACCGATATAGATCCGGAAGAAGCGACCCTGCCATTCAGTGTTGTAGGGCGATGGCTGACCGTTGTGGAGCACCTCGATGAGATCGAAGCCATTGCTCGACCACAGCCCCCACTCATCGAGCGCACGCAGCGGAATATCGCGATAAATGCCGCGCCGGATGTCGCCGCCCTCGGCATTGACCGTGATCGTTTCGGTGACCTCGATCGCCGCATCGGTGCGAACCTCGATGTCAGCGATGTAGGAGCGTATTTCCTCGCGCGCCGTGGCTGCTTGCGGAACAAGCAGCACCCAGCAGGCAACGATCGCGATAAGCCAATGCCGCATTGTCTGGCCTCCCTGGAGAGAGTTTCTTACTGGAAAGAAACCTTGGGAACGGCGCGGTCGGCCTCTTCCTCGATTTCGAAATACTCGGCCTTGACGAAGCCAAACTGGTTGGCAATCAGCACCGAGGGGAAGGTTTCCACCGAGACATTGAGATTGCGTACCGCGCCGTTGTAATAGCGCCTGGACATCGAGATCTCGTTTTCAGTCTCTTCGAGTGCCTGCTGGAATTCCTTGAAATTCTCGCTGGCCTTGAGGTCGGGATAGCTTTCAGCCACCGCCATCAACCGGCCAAGCGCACCGCTCAGCGCGCCTTCGATCGACGCCCTTTGCTCGGGCGAACCGGTGTTGCCGGCGACAGCCTGGCTGCGCAGCCGGGTTACTTCCTCGAGAAGTTCCTTTTCGTGCGACATGTAGCCTTTGACTGCTTCGAGAAGATTGGGGATCAAATCCGCCCGCCGCTTCAATTGAACGTCAATGCCGCTCCAGCCCTCACCTGCCATCTGGCGGTTCTTGACCAGCGTGTTGTAGAGCGAAACCCCGTAGACCACGATGCCAACCAGCACCGCCAAAATAATCCAAGTCATCATGCGCCACACTCCCCTTTTATAATTGATTTGCCCAGGCACGACCGAACAAGATTGCGACCTTATGCCGGAAGCCCGGAAAAATCCACGGGACAAGGCAAGTAAACCGGTGTTGTTACAATGAAATCTGCAGATTACTGCTGTGTGCCAAATTTGGCCGCCGCAGTGATTTTCCACGGGGTTTCGTCAAGCATTACTTTACCATTGGCAGTCGATAATCGGCCACATGGATTCAGACGCGCCTGGCAACGACGCAAGCCGGGCTGCCTCTTCAGAAACAGGGACGCCGATTGAATGAATAATTCCGAGACCGGTATCTTCGACTTGGCGCCGATTGCTATGTGGATCGAGGATTTTAGCGGCGTGAAGCTGCTGTTCGACCGCTGGCGTGCTGACGGCGTTACCGACATCCGCGCCTTTCTGAAGGAAGACATTGCGAGGGTTGCTGCGTGTTCGGCGGCGATCCGGGTTCTCAAGGTGAACCAGAAAACACTGGACCTGTTCGAAGCGGACAGCCCGCAACACCTCATCGACAATTTGTCAGTCGTGTTTCGCGACGAAATGCTCGATAGCCATGTCAACGAACTTGCCGAGTTGTGGGACGGGAAAACCGACTTCCGCAGCAATACGGTCAATTACTCGCTTTCCGGCCAACGCATGGACATCCTGCTCCGCGGCGCTGTGCTGCCGGGCCATGAGCAGACGCTTGACCGGATCCTGCTGACCACCGAAGACGTTACCCAGCGCGAGGATGCGCGCCGCAACGAAGTCCAGAGCCGCCGTTATGCCGAAGGCCTGTTTGAATATTCGCCGGTATCGCTCTGGGTCGAGGACTTCAGCCAGATCCGGAACCTGCTTGAAACCGTGCGCAACCGTGGCATCGAGGATTTTCGCGTGTTCATGGATGTGCATCCGGAATTCGTGCAGCAATGCATGAGCGAAATCCGGATCATCAATGTCAATCAGGCAACGCTCGACCTGTTCTGCGCACCCGACGTTCAGACGCTGCTGCAGCGCCAGGTCGAAATTTTCCGCGATGAAATGGAAAAGCCGTTCAGAGAACAATTGATGGATCTCTGGGAGGGACAGTTGTTTCATTCCCGGGAAGTGGTCAACTACGCCCTTGATGGCACCGTGCGGCATATTCTCTTGCATTTTTCGGTGCTGCCCGGGCATGAGAACGACTGGGCGCAAGTGCAGGTCGCACTAACCGATATCACCGCGCGCAAGAAGGCCGAAGCCTATCTCGAATATCTCGGCAAGCACGACGTGCTGACAAAGCTGCACAACCGTGCGTTCTACAAGGACGAAATGAACCGCCTCGAACGCAAGCCGCTGCGTCCGGTGTCAGCCATCGTGATGGACCTCAATGGTCTCAAGCAGGCCAACGACCAGCTTGGGCACGACGCCGGCGATGCGCTGCTGCGCCGATTTGGTGAGGTGCTCAACTCGGTGGTGTCACGTCCCAATCATGCCGCCCGCGTTGGCGGCGATGAATTCACCGTGCTGCTGCCCGGCGCCGACAAGAAAACCGCCGCCGCCATGGTCGAGACCATCAATGAATTGCTTCACATCAACAACCAGTTCTATTCCAATGCGCCGATCAGTGTCTCCATCGGTACCGCCACCAGTCAGGATGGCGAATCGATGGAGGATCTGGTCAAGCGCGCGGACCGGTTGATGTATGAGGACAAGCGCGCGTACCATAATGACCGCTTGTTCGATGTTACCAAGGACGGAGAAAAGCCCGTCATCAACAAATCGATCTCCGCGGCCTGAAACCATGCCGGCAAAATGGCAGGGTGCGACGCGCGGCGTCTGATATCGTGAGAATGCGCGCCGCGCCGCTGGCGCGGTCTATGCGACACGCCCATCAGGCGCGGGCGTCAATAACCCGAATTACTGCGCCGCCTGAAGGAACTGTGCGCCACCAGCATCGGTCAGCAAGAACGCTTCGCCGCATTGCCGCGAGAGATTGCGCACCCGCAAGATATAGCCTTGGCGTTCCGTCACCGAAATGACGCCGCGGGCATCAAGCAGGTTGAATACGTGGCTCGCCTTGATGCACTGGTCATAGGCTGGCAGCACGCATCTATGAAGCGCGCCAGGTTCTGTCGGCGCGCCGGCCTTGAGAATTGCCTCGCATTCCTTTTCGGCGTCCTCGAAATGCTTGAGCAGGATCGCCGTATCGGCGATTTCGAAATTGTAGCGCGAATATTCCTGCTCAGCCTGCAGGAAGACATCACCATATGTGACCTTTTCAGCCCCCTCGCGGCCGTTAAAATTGAGATCGTAGACATTGTCGACGCCCTGGACATACATCGCCAGCCGCTCGAGCCCGTAGGTCAATTCGCCCGCCACCGGCGCGCACTCGATGCCGCAGACTTGCTGGAAATAGGTGAACTGGCTGACTTCCATGCCGTCGCACCAGCATTCCCAGCCGAGCCCCCAGGCGCCAAGCGTCGGGCTCTCCCAGTCGTCCTCGACAAAGCGGATATCATGCAGCAACGGATCGACGCCGATCGCCGCCAGCGAGCCCAGATAAAGCTCCTGCAGGTTCGACGGGTTCGGCTTGAGGATCACCTGATACTGATAATAATGCTGCAGCCGATTGGGGTTTTCGCCGTAACGGCCATCCTTGGGGCGGCGTGAAGGCTGCACGTAAGCGGCGTTCCAGGGCTTCGGCCCGAGCGCCCGCAAGGTGGTTGCCGGGTGGAAGGTGCCTGCGCCGACTTCCATGTCATAGGGCTGCAGAATCACGCAGCCATAATCCGCCCAGTAGCGGTGCAGTGCCAGAATCAGGCCCTGGAACGAACGGGTGGGATGGTTGTGATCGGCAACGGTCATGGCTTGGATCCGAATAAAACGCATGGTCTTCCCGTCGCCTCTACTGCGCCCGGGAAGTGCGGCGACAGGTGCCATGGCTCGTCATTACGGTCAAGGGTGTCTGCGGGGTGGAAGCACACACGAGGCCGCGGCGTTGTTGCTGACGCGGCCATGCGGCAAGCCTATTCGTCGGGTTTGCGCAACCGGTACTCACCCGTTTCAGGGTCCTCGATCAGGGTGCCCTGCGCGCCAGACCGGGTTTCCTTCTCGGCGGCGCGCACTCGGGCGCTGACCCGCGCAGCCTCGGCCACGAACCGCTTGTAGCCGAGCCAGGCGACGGCGCCCGCGGCGGCGAGCAGAAGAAGCTGCGGCATATGCGATCCTTTCCCTGTTTCCGGGCCAGATTTCCGGCCTGTTTGTCTACCGGTCACGCGGCCCGCGTTCGAGCCCGGTTTGCGGTTACAGCCCGTAGCGCGACCAGAGCGCCCGTTCGTCCAGTGCATTCAACCCTGCTTCGCCGATCCCGGCAAGCGCTTCGGCGGCCATTCCTGCGGAAACACCCGGCGACCGACGGCCGAACATGCCGCGCTGCGGCGCGATCAACCGCATTTTCACCTTGTCGCCATAGCGATCGCGCAGGGTTGAGCGCAGGTCGCCCAACCCATCAATCAGGCCCAGATCCATGCCGCGGATCGCCGTCCAGAACCGACCGGTGAAGAGAGCGGGATCTTCCTTGAGACGGCTGCCGCGGCTGTCCTTGACCAGATCGATGAAGACCTTGTGGATGTCGAGTTGGAGTTCCTTGAGGTAGGCGATGTCGTCAGGATTTTCCGGCTGGAACGGATCGAGCAGCGACTTGTTCTCGCCAGCGGTGTAGACCCGGCGCTCGACGCCGATCTTGTCGATCAATCCGGTAAAGCCGAATCCAGCGGAAATCACTCCGATCGAGCCGACAACGGAGGACGGGTCGGCGATGATTTCGTCACCAGCGCAGGCGATCATGTAGCCGCCGGAGGCCGCGACATCCTCGACGAAGACGAGGACCTTCTTGTTCTTTTCAGCCGCCAGATCGCGGATACGCTTGTAGATAAGCCGCGACTGCACCGGCGAACCGCCCGGCGAATTGACCATGATCGCTACCGCCGGTGCTCGTTTGTCAGCAAAGGCGCGCGCCAGCAGCGGTGCAGCCTGGGCAATATTTAGATTGGAACGGAACTGGCTGCCGCCGGCCATGATCGCGCCATGCAAGCGAACCACCGGGATGACAGTGACATCCTTGCGGTAACGGGCAGGCAGAAACGAATTCAAAGAGACCATGGCAAACAAATCCTGTTGTCAGCGATGCGTAGCAGCATCGACCCGGGAGTCGCTCCCCGGCACGATCCATGTATGTCTTTTCGGCTTCAGTGCAATGGCAGTGGCAAGCGCGCGGTACACGTTTTGACGCCGGTGCACGCAGTATTCAACGTGGGGGGCGTGTTTTCGAGCGACGCGGCCAGGTGGTGCGGCCATTGCTGAGATCATTCATCTGCGGCGACAAGGCATGGCCCGGTCCGTCATGAATGAGGATCCGGTCGCGCAACAGCAACCGCGCGCGGCTGCCCTTGATGGCGGTGACGAGGATGCGGATGGCGTCGTCGCCAAGGCGGGGGCGGACGGGAGTTATTTCAATTCCACCAAAGCGCTTGCCCATCCCCATGAGGATGTCGCCCAATGATTCGGGCCGTGCGATGATCGAGACCTGCCCTCCCGGCTTGAGGATGGCGTTGGCGGTCCTCAGCCATTGCTCGAACAGATCCTCGATTTCCATGGCGTGGGCTTCGGCTTTGAGCGGATCGGGGGTCTTGCGATCATGGCTGGAATTGAAGGGCGGGTTCATGATCACGTAATCATGGGCCTCGTCGGCAAGCCCGGCAGCCCGCCGCTGGGCGCCACGCAACGTCACATCCACCTCGATCACGCGGGCGCGTGGCGCAATGTGGGCATTTTCCCGCAATTTAAGTGTGGCACGCGCGCAATGTGCCATCGCCGCGGCGCGTTCGACCAACACCACGTTAAGATCCGTGAGCCGGCATGCCGCCGCCAGACCCGCAGCGCCGGCGCCTGCGCCCAGATCGGCAAGCGAACCACGCGCAGCCTCAGGCACCGTCGCCGCCAAAAGCATGGCGTCCATGCCGGCGCGATGGCCGGCGCCTGACGGCTGCAACAGGTGGAAAGCGCCATTGTGGAACGCATCGACGGTAAAGCCGGCAGGCACGTAGCCGGGATCAATACCGGCGCTGGTCGCGGCAACAGTTGCACGCCCCTCGCCGCTCTGCCCGGAAGCCGGCGCCGGAACCACGCCGATGCTGATCTCAGGTTCCGGCATCAACTACCGTGCCATGGTCTGAGCTCGGCCTCGAGACCAGCATCGATGACGATGCGACGCGCCTGAGTGGCCATCTCTGTCTCCACCAGGATGCGCCGTGGGATGACACCCACCGAGCCCTCGAGAATGCTCATGCCGCTGTCGGCCACCATGCAGCCAATACCGGCGTCACGCATCAGGCTCTCGACAAAGGAAATGAGCACAGGATCGTTGGTGCGGATAAGATCATGCATAGGTTTTCCTCTTCATCCCTTTGTTTCATCCCAATGTATGACTTATCAAGCCCCGCCGCGCCAAATCGCCGCTTGCGATGGTGTTCGGGGCTGAATAATGTGGCGCTCAACATGCAACAGGAGTCCAGTCCCTTGGGCGTAGTGATATCACTGGAAGACGGAAACCGCCGCGATGCCTCGGTCAAGCCGCTGGTCGACAACACACGTGCCGACATGGACCGGGTCAACCAGTTGATCCTGTCCAAGGCCGGGTCGGACGTGGCGATGATTCCGGAGGTTGCCAACCACCTCATTTCGTCGGGCGGAAAGCGGCTCAGGCCGATGCTGACCCTCGCCTCGGCAACCATGTTCGGCTACGATGGTGAAGCCCATATAAAGCTCGCCACAGCAGTTGAATTCATGCACACGGCAACATTGCTGCATGATGACGTGGTCGACGAAAGCGACCTCAGGCGCGGGCGCTCCACAGCGCGGATGATCTGGGGCAACCAGGCCAGCGTGCTGGTGGGGGATTTCCTGCTCGGCCAGGCCTTCAAGATGATGGTCGAAGTGGGCTCGCTCGATGCGCTCGACGTGCTGTCGACAGCCGCGGCCGTGATTGCCGAAGGCGAAGTGCTGCAGCTGTCGGTGGCCAAGAACATGGAAACCACCGAGGATGATTACCTGTCGGTGATCCGGGCCAAGACCGCCGCGCTGTTTTCGGCGGCCTGCGAAGTCGGACCGATCATCGCCGAGGCCAGCAAGGCCGAACGCAACGCGCTCAGGTCCTACGGGATCAATCTCGGCCTGGCGTTCCAGCTGATCGACGATGTGCTCGATTATGGCGGCTCGGCCCGTGATCTGGGCAAGAATGTCGGCGACGACTTCCGCGAGGGCAAGATCACCCTGCCGGTGGTGCTGGCCTATCGGCGTGGCAACGAATCGGAACGGGCGTTCTGGCGCGAGGCCATCGAAGGCGGCAACAGCGACGAACAGGCGTTGGAAAAGGCGCTCGGACTGATCACCAAATATGGCAGCCTGAAAGACACCACGGCACGGGCGGAACATTATGCATCGATCGCCCGCGATGCGCTGGCGCCGTTGCCTGACTCGGAACAAAAGGCAGCGCTGCTGGAAGTCATCGCGTTTTGCGTCAACCGGGCCAGCTAGACGTTTCATGCAGGTATCGCCTGCTTTGATGTAGCTATCATGCCACTGCACCGCGCAGCCCTTGTCGCACTGCGCCAAAAAAGCCATGGTGTGGGGTAATTATGCTTCGGCAATTGGCCGGTGCATGGCCAGATCGAACATGAGGCACGACTTGATGCGGCGACACATGACAGCCCGGTTTGCGGCCAGCCTTGCGCTGGGCGTTTTTCTATCCATCGGTGGAGCAACGGAGACACTCGTCAATCCGGCTGCTGCCGCGACTGAAGATGAGCAGCCAAACTTCCTTGGCTTCGCCGGCGCATTCCTGGCCGGACGGACTGCCGATCTCGACAACGACACCAGTCACGCTATCGAATATTACCGCAAGGCGCTGGAATTCGACGCGGAAAACACCGACGTCAAGCAACGGCTGATGGTGGCGCTGTTTACCGATGGCCGGTTTACCGAAGGCGCCGCGCTGGCGCGCGGACTGAAAGACGATCCGGCCGTTGCCCAGGTTTCGCGGCTGGCGCTTGCAGTCGAAGCCACGACGATGCGGGAATACCGCAAGGCCGGAACCCTGCTTGATCTTGAAGACAGCAACCCGATCGATCGGCTGCTCAACACGCTGCTCAAGGCCTGGGCCGATTTCGGCGATGGCAAGGGCGAGGCAGCACTGAAATCGATCCTGGCGCTGGACGGATCGCCCTGGTACCCGGTTTTCACCCGCTACCATGCCGGCGCAATGGCGCTCGCCATGGGCAAGAAGGCCGAAGCGCGGGCCCATTTCAAGGAACTTGTTGCCGACCCTCAAGGCGGCGCGGCGGCACCCGACACCTATATTCGCACGGTGATGGCACTCGCCAGCCTGGAAGCACGGGACGGCAACAAACGCGCGGCGCTGGACACACTGGCCGCCGGCGAGGAATTTTCGCCCGGCTATGCACCGCTGGCTGCGTTGCGACAGGTGATCATGACCGACGGAAAGCCCGAGCCGGGCGTGAAGACGGCACAGCAAGGCGCGGCAGCCGTATTGTTCACGCTGGGCAGCGCGCTCAATCGCGAAGGCGCAGAAGAAACGGTTGCGGTGTATCTGCAATTTGCCCGGGCGCTGGACCCCAACAACGCGGCCACACTGGTCATTCTTGGCAGCCTGAAGGAAAGGCTCCGCAAAATCGACGACGCCATCGCGCTTTACTCGGAGGTGCCGGAAAATTCGCCGATGCGCCGGGTCTCAGAATTGCAATTGGGGCTGGCACTTGCCGACGAGGGACGTAACGCCGAGGCCAAGGACCACCTCAAGGCGCTGATCGCATCGGATCCGAAGGATATCAGAAGCTACCTCGCCTATGGCAGCGTGCTGTCGCAGGACAAGGACTATGCGGAAATGGCGCTCAATTACGAGACCGCCATCGCAGTGGTTGGACCGACGCCGACGCGCAACGACTGGAACCTGTTCTTTCAGGCCGGTATCGCCCAGGAACGGTTGAAGCAATGGCCACGGGCCGAGCTGCATTTCAAGCGCGCGCTGGAACTGTTTCCGGATCAACCACAAGTCATGAACTACCTCGGCTATTCCTGGATCGACATGAACATGAACCTCAAGGAGGGCATGGATCTGATCCGTGCTGCCGTCGATCTGAGGCCGAATGACGGCTACATCGTCGATTCGCTGGGCTGGGCGCATTACCGGCTCGGCCAATATGACGATGCGGTGCGTGAACTTGAACGCGCGGTCGAGCTCAAGCCGGCCGATCCGACCATCAATGATCACCTTGGCGACGCCTATTGGCGCGTTGGCAGGACACTTGAAGCCACATTCCAGTGGAACCGGGCGCTTGCCAATGAACCCAGTGATGAACTCAAGCCGCAGATCGAGCAGAAGCTGCGCGACGGGTTGCCGACTGACGCCGGAGCAATGCCGACGACCGCCGAAGGCGGGCTCAAGGACAGCGGCGCGGTAGTGCCAGAAGCGGGCACTGCGGGCACCGACAAGAAGAGTGATCTGGCACCGGAGAACGGCAAGCTCCTGCAGCAAGGCTGAGCGGCTTTGCTATCTGGCAATAGTTTGAGACACAGCATCAATGCTGACAGCTAATGCTCCGGCCAAGATCAATCTGGCGCTGCACGTGACAGGACAGCGGGCTGATGGGTATCACCTGATCGAGAGCCTCGTGGTCTTCACCGAACTCGGAGACGAAGTGTCGGTCAGTCTGGCCGATACCGATTCGTTTGATCTTGGCGGGCCTGAAGCCGGCGCCTTGTCGGGGCTGGCAGCGGACGGCAATCTGGTGACCCGGGCGCGCGATGCGTTGCGGCAGACTGCACAGGCTGCGGGTCATGCGGCGCCGCCGGTGCAGATCAGGCTCGACAAGCGACTGCCGGTGGCCTCTGGCATCGGCGGCGGCTCTGCCGATGCAGCGGCTGCTCTCAGGCTACTGGGGCAGATTTGGCGCTTTCAGCCGGACACCAAAACGCTTTCGGAAATCGCACTCAGCCTCGGGGCGGATGTGCCGATGTGCCTGACGTCGCGCCCGCTGATTGCTTCAGGAATCGGTGAAAATCTATCTGCGCTCGATATCGGCCTTACGCTCGACATGGTGATCGTCAATCCACGGATCGCGGTGTCAACACCGGCCGTCTTTGCCGCACTTCAATGCCGTCAGAACCTGCCGCTGCCACATCCCGGTCGGCTGGATGACAGGGAAGCATTCACAGCCTTTCTGACAACCACCCGCAACGATCTTGAAGTGCCCGCAGGAAAGAAGTTTCCGGAGATTTCTGCCTGTCTTTCCGCGCTTTGCGAGATCGGGTGCTGCATTTGCCCGCATGTCGGGATCCGGGGCTAGTTGTTTCGGGCTCTATGACACCACGGAGGCAGCGCGTGCTGCGGCAGCGTCAATCCAAGCTGCACACTCCGACTGGTTCGTCACTGCAACACGGACCCTGTCTGCAAACAAAGGGATGGCCCCATCATCCCTGTGACCTGACAGAACCGCTGGCGAGGGATGCTTACTGATCGTGGCTGCCGGCTGTCTCAGCGATGCGCCAGAACTGCGGCGGGAACGATCTCGCATTTGAGCCGCTTCATCGCCAGGCCGCGACCCAGACTTTCAAGCGCATAGCCAGATTTGGCATTGGCGATGGCCTGCGCCTTGGGGACAAGCACGCCGTGTTCCAATGCGGATGCGCGATGGCGAAACCGCGCCAGGAACGGCAAACGGTACTCCCGTGACCGGCTCATCCGCGCCGCCTGCCCGCCGACAGCCAGATGCTGGCCAATGTGATCGATCCAACCCAGCAGCGGGCGCGCGCCTGGCTCCAGCAGCAACAGCCAGTCGCCGCGCGCCGAACGCACCACATCTCGAAGATCGGGATCTTCAAGAAACCTGCACCCTGCCGCATCGGCAAGCTGTGCGGTGCCGTCGCTGGAACCACGATCGAGGATTACCACCTCAGCCACCAACCCTTCGACCGCACCGGCGACAAGCACCGACAACGTCGCCGCAAGCGCGCTTTCCTGGTCCTTGCATTCAATAAATACGCTGATCATCGCCCCTTCTAGTCGATGATTGGACGATAGACCAGAAGCTGGTTTGGCGTGAAATCATGGAAATGCGAACAGCTTCCGCATTTTGTTCTTGCTTTGTTCGTCTCTCTAGCCTAGGAATATAATCACGATTATCGCCCCGAACCATTGTCCCGATAAGCCGCATGGAGGTGTCATGCCCAGTCTTTCATCTTTGAAGCAGACAGCCTTTGCGCCTGGACTGCAGGCTGTGGAAGCCGATGCGCTGGTCAAAGCCAGCGGCTTTCGGGTGAGCGATGAGCGGATTCGCGGTCGCGGCGCCGGGCTCAACATGACCGGCCGTTATGAGCTCAAGACCCGCGAAGTCTTCGATGATGGTTGGAGCAGCCTCGAAGAGCTGGCGCCGTTCAAGACCGAAGTGCAGGTGGAAAAGCCGCGCACCATCATTACCCGGAACCAGTCGCCGGATCTGTCATTTGATCGCTCGATCAATCCCTATCGTGGCTGCGAGCACGGCTGCGTCTATTGTTTCGCCCGTCCCACCCACGCCTATATGGGATTGTCGGCGGGGGTGGATTTCGAAGCCAGGTTGTTTGCCAAACCAGATGCGCCGCGGCTTCTCGAGCGCGAGTTGTCGCGTCCAGGCTACAAGGTCCAGCCGATCGCCATTGGCACCAACACCGACCCGTATCAGCCGATCGAGCGGCAATGGCGCATCATGCGGCAATTGCTCGAGGTCCTTGAAGCTGCCGGGCATCCGGTGGGGATCGTCACCAAATCGGCACTGGTGATGCGGGACATCGACATTCTGTCGCGGATGGCCTCAAAGGGGTTGGCGCGGGTAGCGCTGTCGGTGACAACGCTGGACCGGAAACTGGCGCGGACCTTGGAGCCAAGGGCCTCGACGCCCGAAAAGCGGCTTGAAGCAATGCGTGCGCTTTCCGATGCCGGCATTCCGGTTTCGGTGATGGCAGCCCCGGTGATCCCTGGTCTCAATGACCACGAGATCGAACGCATTCTCGATTCTGCCAAGGCAGCGGGCGCCGATGCCGCCGGTTACGTGATGCTGCGCCTGCCGATCGAGGTCAGCCCGCTGTTTCGCGACTGGCTGCTCAGACACTACCCTGACCGCTATCGACATGTGATGTCGCTGATCCGCTCGATGCGTGGTGGCAAGGATTATGACGCCGAATTCGGCAAGCGAATGCGCGGGACCGGGCCCTATGCCTGGCAGATTGCCCGTCGTTTCGATCTCACCGCAAAGCGACTTGGGCTCAACCTGCGCAAGGCACAGCTGAGAACCGACCACTTCATCCCGCCCCGTGGTGAAGGAGTACAATTGAGCCTGCTGTGAGGCTTACCCCGAGGCTTGCCTAATCTGGGGAACAACAGCTCCATTTACACCAAATCAGGCGAGCACGTGGCGCTTGTTGAGAATATCGAGCGACCTTTGCGTGTTGTGTAGACGCGCGACGCTCTTGAAATCCGGACCGCCAACCGCCCCGTCCAGGCGGTCCGGCGCCCGAGCGGCCTCCCGTCCCGAGCCGCCGGGCCTTGCAGAGGATCGGGCGGGTGTGCGAGCCTCGCCGCAACATGGCCCGCACCCCGCCCGATTCCCTGTTTCCCGATTACCCGGCGATGCCCGATGACCGCTTCGAGCGACATTTGGCGGTGCATGGGCTTGTGGCCGGACTCGACGAAGCCGGACGTGGCCCGCTTGCAGGGCCCGTGGTCGCTGCCGCAGTGATTCTCGACCTGCAAGCCCTGCCCGACGGACTCAATGATTCCAAGGCACTGTCTAAGAAGGCCCGCGAACGGTTGTTCGAGGAAATCCTCGTCACATCCACGGTTTCTATCGCCAGCGCCTCGGCGCGGGAAATCGAGGCCACCAATATCCGTGCCGCAAGTCTCACTGCAATGAGCCGGGCATTGCACTCGCTGCCGCTGATACCAAGTTATGCGCTGGTCGATGGCCGCGACATACCGCCAGGGGTCAAATGCCCGGCGCGAGCGCTGATCAAGGGGGATGCACGTTCGCTGTCGATTGCAGCAGCCTCGATCATCGCCAAGGTGACGCGCGACCGGATGATGACGCGTGCTGCCGCAATCTACCCGGCCTACGGATTTGACAGCCACATGGGCTATGGATCCGCCCGTCACCTTGTGGCAATTACCGAGCACGGGCCCTGCCCGCTGCACCGAATGACATTTCGTCCATTGCGCAAGGACTAAAAGGGCGGGCAGTGTTCGAACGGGCCTGGCTGAGCATCTCCGGGTATTTAGTCACGCGACCGGCGTCAGTTAGCCACCAGGTCCACCGCACACACCCAATACCGAGACGTCCCGCGTGCGGCTGCGGCGAGCTGTCTGTGAATCAAAAAAGGCCAGGATAAGATCCCGGCCTCAAATGCTGCTTATCAGGCGTATGCGTCAGTTGAGCTGCTTCTTGAATTCCTCAAGCGACGATTTGAACAGGCTGCCGGAAACCTTGTTGTCGACCTTTGAGCCGATCAGGTTTTCGGCCGCTTTCATCGCCAGATCCACGGCGGAAGCCCGGACCTCGTTGATCGCATCTGCCTCGGCCTGCTGGATCTTCTGCTCGGCCATCGCTGTGCGGCGGCTGACGAACTCCTCGGTCTTCACCTTGGCTTCTTCACGCAGCTGCGCAGCTTCCTTTTCCGCAGCGCTGAGAAGGCCAGCAGCCTCGACTTCAGCTTCCTTGCGCTTGCGCTGATACTCGGCAAGCAACTGCTGGGCTTCTTCACGCAGCTTGGTGGCCTGTTCGAGTTCATTGCGGATCTGGTCGGATCGCTTGTCCAGCGCAGCGCCCAACATCGCAGGCACTTTGACGTAAGCCAGAATGCCCAGGAAGATAACAAGACCGATAAAGGCCCAGAATGTTGCGTCCATGGTCGTCTCTCCCGCTTACTTGCCGGATGCAGCGCGGATCGCGGAGGCGACCTCGGCTTTGGTCACGGAGCCGCCAAGCAGATGCTTGACCACATCCGTGGCAGTTGTCTCGGCGATGGCGTCGACATCGGCCAGTGCCTTTGCCTTGATAGCGGAGATGCTTTTCTCGGCATCGACCATCTTGGCTGCGATTTCGGCTTCGTTCGCTGCCCGTTCGGCATTGGCAGCAATCTTGGCCTTTTCACGGGCGGTTTCGGCAATGGCAGCGGCCTTTTTGCGGGCTTCTGCCAGTTCCTGCTCATAAGCGGCAATTGCGTTGTCGCTCTCTTCCTTCAGCCGATTGGCCTCATCGAGATCCTGGGCAATCCGGTCACGCCGGTGTTCCAGGATTCCGCCGATCCGGGGCACAATGACCCGCGCCATCAGCAGATAGAACACACCGAAGGTGATCGCCAGCCAGAGCAACTGCGAGGCAAAATATTCGGGGTTGAAGGGCGGAAATACGCCGCCGCCATGGGCGTCGCCGCCGATCGCGCCGGTTTCCGAATGGGTCCCTTCGGTAGGGTTGGACTCGGCGTAAGCCGGGGTCACAACAAACATGGTCACCTCCAGATGAACCGCCACGCCGGAAAGCCGGCGTGGCAAGCCTGATCAACGTTCGTCTATTAGACGGCGAAGAGCAAAAGGAGAGCAACGAGCAGCGAGAAGATGCCCAAGGCTTCGGTCACGGCAAAGCCGAAAATCAGACGGCCGAACTGGCCGTCGGCTGCCGACGGGTTGCGCAAGGCGCCCGACAGGTAGCTACCGAAGATGTTGCCCAGGCCAATGCCCGCGCCGCCCATGCCGAGGCAAGCGATGCCGGCACCGATGTACTTTGCTGCTTCTGCTTCCATGATTGAACTCCTTTGGAATGGGATAATGCAACTGTTGTTTGGCGGCAATCCGCCGGTGAAGTGATCCTAGTGGCCCGGATGCAGGGCGTCGTTGAGGTACAGGCAAGTCAGTACCGCAAAGACATAGGCCTGCAGAAAGGCAACGAGGAATTCGAGGGCGGTCAATGCCACCGTCATCAGCAGCGGCAAAAGTGCGCCGCCTATGCCAAGTGCGCCCATGCTGCCAAGCGACACGACAAACCCGGCAAAAACTTTCAGGGTGATGTGGCCTGCCAGCATGTTGGCGAAAAGACGAACAGACAGGCTGACCGGGCGCGACAGGAAGGAGATGATTTCAATCAACACCACCAGCGGCAGCAACATGCCCGGCACGCCCTGCGGCACGAACAGCTTGAGGAAGCCCAGCCCGTGTTTCCAGAAGCCGTAGACCACCACGGTGCCGACAACGAACATCGACAATGCGAAGGTAACGATGAGATGGCTGGTAATCGTAAAGAAGTAGGGAAACAGGCCGATCAGGTTGGCGACGAGCACGAACATGAACAGCGAGAACACCATCGGGAAGAAACGCATGCCCTGCGATCCGGCCCCGTCACGCAGCATCGAAGCCACGAATTCGTATGACATTTCGGAGACCGACTGCAGCCGCGATGGCACCAGTCCGCGATTTGCTGTGGTCAGGAACAGAAATCCGGCCGCCAGGGCAACCGTACCGACCATGAACAGCGAGGAATTGGTGAACGACAGGTCAAGCCCGCCAATCTCAATGGGAACAAGCTTGCTGATCTGGAACTGGTGAATTGGATCGGTGGCCACCTGACGCCTCTTTCTCACTACCCGGACTATCCGGACTTTATTGCCTGTCGTCTTCTTCGCGTCCACCGGCCATATTGCGCCCTGTCGAGTCTGACTGGGCAACCGCGCCGGTCGAGCGCAGAACATTGAGCACTCCGGCACAAAACCCCAGGAGCAGAAAAACAATCATGCCCCAGGGCGCTGTGCCCATAAACTTGTCGATCAGATAGCCAAGCAGCGCTCCAACGATCACGCCGGCGATGAACTCGCTCGACAATTTGACCGCAAGCGCATAGCCGTTGGCAGCTTCCTGGTTTGAGGTCTTCTTCGGATCCACCTTGCGGCGGGCGAGAAGTTCGGCATCCAGGCGCTGACGACGGACGTCAAGGCTTTCCGACCGGCCGGCCTCCCTGCCATCGCTTTCACCCGGGTTTTCCGGGCCGTCAGACCCGCGCTTTTCATCCATGGATGCGCATCCCCGACACACCAGCGACAGCCGAAAAAGGCCGCTTCGAAGTCGGGCGCAACATAGTTTTAGGCTTGGGCATAGTCAAGGCGCGGAGGGTGCATCATATTGACCAATTTTTCTCATGTTTTTCAAACACTTGAAATGAGACGACGGCGTCTCGCTACGGAAGTATCAGAAAAACTTGGTGCTTGCGGAGAGACTCACACCGAGCTGTTGGCATCCTGCCATGGTATAATCACGACCAGCCGCCGCCATAGGTGACATAGAAGATATGCAGGCCGATGCGGCCAACCTTGCGCATCTTGCGGGCCCAGGGAGGGCTGACATAGGTGGCGTGGTAGTGGGTGGCGGAGCCGACCTGGTCAAGCCAGATCTTGCCTGCGGTGGTGGCAAGCGCAATTTCCTCGGCCATTTCCCAATGCTTGGGCGAGCGGACCCGGTCCTTGATACCGTCGCAGGCAAAGGAGAACTGGCAGCGATTGCGCCAGGTTTTATTTTGATAAACCACACCGCAAATGCTGTTGGGATAGGTCGGATTGCGGACCCGGTTGAGAATCACCTGGGCAACGGCAGCCTGGCCTTTGACGTTCTCGCCACGGGCTTCGAAATAGATACCGGCAGCGAGGCAGCGTTGCTCGGCTTCTGAAAACGCCTTGGCCGGCAGCGGCGTCGCGGCCCAATCATGATCCAGCTTGCCAACCGGCGGGATGAAGCGGCCGCGCTTGGTCTCTTCGCGCAGCACCGAGCTAAACGGCGACTGGCGCGCATAATCCGGCGCCGGCGGCGCATAGGCGGTGGCCAGAATGTCGGCGTTGTCGTTGGTCACCAGACTTGCCAGCATGGCCGGAACTTGCGGCGCGGCCTTCTGCTTGCCGGTGGTATAGAAAGCGGTGGCAATCTTGAATTCCTTGCCGCGAATGTCAGGCTTCAGGAACGCCATTGCATCCTTGGCGTCATCGGCCGGACGCAGGAGGTTGGACTGCCGCTCGAGCACGGAACCCGCGGAAAAGTCTTTCGGTGGCTGCACCGGGGCAACCGTCATCACCCTGCCCTTCTTGAGCGATCGGGTAACCCGCTCCTCGTCCGGACGCGGATCGGCAACACCGATCTTGCCCTGAAAGGCGATCTTGTCGCCATTGGCCAACGTGACGCCTGCTCCCGATGCGGTAGACGCCGTCAGGATCGGGTCGACGAAGGTCAGTTCCGCAGCCTGGATGGAGCCGGCGGGCGAGGCTGTCAGATTGGTCTTCCAACGGCTGTCTGCGCTTTCGCCGCCAGCCAGCATGGTGGCCATGTCGGCATGGGAGGTAATGGTGGGGGTTGAGACAAATGCCGCGAGACCGAAGATTACGGGCGCGGACAGACGGCTAAGCAGGGAACGACCGCTGCCGGGCAAACGACTCTTCTGACGCAAAACACTACTCCGCAACTCAAGGACACGTACGCGAGACTACGGTCAAGAATGGAGCATTAACCTTGATGGAGCGTTAATCGCGGCACCGACCTGACAACATCATCCGAAAAACTGAGCGGAAGGCTGAGAGCCGCCATGGATGCGCAGTGGTCGCATAACCGTCAAACCCAGTCCCTGGCTGCGAGAACAATTCTTACGCGTGGCACAACGCGCTTATGAGTTCGTCCAGGCTGTCATCGCCTGAAATAACTCAATTGAAGGTGATTTGAATCAGCTGCTGCGGCGCTTGGGCGCGAGCTTTCCCGATTTTGTGGCCCTGGCCGACTTTTTCGGCATCAGCGAAGGCCGCTTGGCCTTGCCGTCCTTCGGCGCATAGGGGTTGGCACCGCTGCGATAAACCACACGCAGGGGAATCCCGGGCATGTCAAAATCCTTGCGCATCGAATTGAGCAGATAGCGGGTGTAGGATTCAGGAACCGCTTCAGGCCGGGTACAGGAAATCATGAAACCCGGTGGGCGGGATTTTATCTGCGTCATGTATTTGAGCTTGAGGCGACGCCCCGACACGGCCGGAGGCGGATGATGGCCCTGCGTATGGTCCAGCCAACGATTGAGCTTGGCGGTCGAAATGCGTTTGTTCCAGGTCCTGTGGACCATCGCGATGTTTTCCATCAGCTTGTCCAGCCCGTCACCGGTCTGGCCAGCCACTGTCACCGCGCGGATGCCGCGGATCTGCGGCAACAGGCGTTCGGTCATCTCGCGCAATTCGGCGAGCTTTTCCTGGCGGTTTTCGATCAGGTCCCATTTGTTGAAGGCAATGACCGGCGCCCGGCCCTCGCGCACCACCAGATCGGCGATCTGCAGGTCCTGCTTTTCGAACGGAATGGTCGAATCAAACACGATCACCACGACCTCGGCAAAGCGAATGGCGCGCAGCGCATCGGCGACCGACAATTTCTCCAGTTTTTCCTGAACCCGCGCCTTGCGACGCAGCCCGGCAGTGTCGAACAGTTTGATCTTGCGGCCTTGCCACTCGAAGTCGACGGCAATGGAATCGCGGGTGATCCCGGCCTCCGGGCCGGTCAGCAACCGCTCCTCGCCCAAAAAACGGTTGATCAGGGTCGATTTGCCAGCATTGGGGCGGCCGACAATGGCGACCCGCAGCGGCTTGGTTTCGTCATATTCGGGGCCTTCATCCTCATCATCCGCGTCGCCGGGAATCGGGATGTCGACATCGGTGATGGCCTCGCCCAACGGGCCATCTTTGGACGGAAAGCAACGCTCTTCGCCGAAAGCTTCGACAATGGCGTCGCGCAGATCGAGCATGCCGCCGCCATGTTCGGCCGAAATCGGACAAGGTTCGCCCAAGCCCAGACGAAAGGCATCATACATGCCTGATTCCGAGCCCTTGGATTCGGCCTTGTTGGCAACCAGAACCACCGGCTTGCCGCGTTTTCTCAGGATATCGGCCAGCAATTCGTCAGCCGGGGTCAGCCCGGACTTGGCGTCAATCAAGAACAGCGCGCCGTCGGCCTCATCCATTGCCGCTTCGCTTTGCGCCCGCATGCGGCCTTCAAGCGTGTCAGGTCCTGCAACTTCAAGGCCCGCAGTGTCGATCATGCGGAACCGCAGGTCGACCAGTTTGGCGTCGCCCGGACGGCGATCGCGAGTCACACCCGGCGTGTCGTCAACCAGCGCCAACTTGCGTCCCGCAAGCCGGTTGAACAGCGTCGATTTGCCGACATTGGGGCGCCCGACAATGGCAAGAGTGAGGCTCATGATTGCTCCTTGCCCGAAGGCGCGGCTAAGGCACGGACGTTCAGGTTGTGCCGCCACGTGCGGCAATAAGGTCAAGCATGATGCCGGCGCGCGTTGCGATGCCATTGGGGGACTGGGTGTCGGCGGCGATGTCGCCAAACCACTGCGCGGCCTTGGCCAGATCGCCAGCCTTGAACGCGGCGGTTCCCAGTGCTTCACGGGCCGAGTGGCGGGCCGGGTTGCCCGGAACTGCCAATTGCTCGACTTCAGCGGAAACATCAGCGTAGCTGCCGTGATCGACCAGCAGGTAGGCAGCCCGCAGCCGTGCCGCGTCGCGGATCGCCTGGGGCTGCGAGGAATCCTTGGCAACCGATGAAAACGCTGAAATTGCCGCCGCCGTGTCGCCCTTGTCGGCAAGCACGGTGGCCGCACGCATCTGTGCCAGCACCGGATAGGCGCCGTAACCGCTCTTTTCGATTTCCTGGAAGCCGGCAAGGGCTGCATCGGCATTGCCGTCGCGCGCCTGTTCGAGCGCCGCCAGAAACGCATCGCCGGATTCTGCCGCCGTGGTTTCTTTCCAGTGTTCCCAGCCACGCAGGCCTGCGGTAATCGCCACGATGGCAACCGCGGCGCCGACGATGACGAACCGGAAGCGCTTCCACAGCGCTTTCATGAGATCCGAGCGCAGGTCGTCATTGACCTCGCGGATGAATGTTGAATTGTCGTCGCTCATTGCGTCACCGGCACGTGCCGGTCCTCTCAAAGTCTTGCCGCTCGCGGCGTTCCGTGTGGCCTTCTAACCGATTTTGCAGCATCTGTAAGGGGGGCTGTGACGAAAGCTAGGCGGCCCGCACCCGCTCAGGTCAGTTTATCACGATTGGCGACACGCCAATCAGCCATCTGTGCAACCAGACCAGAAACACCACATAGAACACGAGACCGCCAATAACGGCGATGATGTCCCACTTCACCGGCCCGGCGACGGGGTTGCTGCTGATGCCTGCCCGCAGCCGCTTCTTCTCGGAAATCCGGTCGATAACTGCCCAGGCGAGAAAGCCGCCAAACAGCAGCACCGAGGCAAGATCGCCATTGACCAGCAAATGCGCGAACGCCCAGATCTTGACGGCGAGCAAGGTCGGATGCTTGACGGCTGCCTTGATGCGGCCGGCTGGCAATTGTGCTGCAACCAGCAGGATCATGACGAAGACCATCAGCAGCGCCACCACATGGCTCATCCACGAGGGCGCCGTCCAGAACACGATCGGGTCCTGCCGGGCCACCGAAAAGCCCCAGACAAGAACCACAAACCCGACAATCGAGGCCAGCGAATAGATGCCCTTCCAGGCATTGAGCCCACGCGCATCGATTTGAGCCTGGCGGAATGCCGGGGCGACGATGCGAACCGAATGAATGCCCAAGAACAACACCAGTCCGACAATTAGCCAGATCATCTCTTCATCTCCCCTATCGCGCGGCAGCTTGTGCAGGGCGCGTTTGCGCGCGACCATAGCCTGAGCACTCAAGTTTTAGAAGCGGGGGTTATCAAGCAATTGAATCATGCCTCTGCCTGGTTCAGAGTGGCGGGATGGAACCTGATCTGGAGGCCGCTCGGAAGCGGCTGGCTGAAAAGAAGGCCGAACTGGAAACGATATCGGCCATGACCGAACAAGCGCGCGCGCCGGTGATGCTTGACCAGCAGTCGGTTGGCCGACTGTCGCGCATGGATGCCATGCAGCAGCAGGAAATGGCGGCAGCCCAGGAGCGTATCCGCAAACGCGACATGATGCGCATCGAAATGGCCGAGCGACGGCTTGGCGACGGTGATTACGGCTGGTGCGTCGAGTGTGGCGAGGTGATTCCCGACAAGCGGTTGGCGATCGACCCGATGGCCGAAAAATGCGTTCACTGCGCCTCCGGCTGAAACGCCACGCGCTCGCCTGAATGCGCAACGGCAGGTTCATAACGCTGCCGCAATTGCCGGGCACTCAACCGGGTCTCGTTCCTGATCACGCGTTATCCCGGGTCCTCTCACACAATGAACTCCCCTGCGAACTCCCTTGCCCCCTCGACATTGCCATTTCGGCACCAGCTGGCTGCAGGCTGCGCAATCATCGCCGGTCTGGCGGCAACGATTGCCGCAACACTGCCCTCGGTTGCCTCGGGGGCTGGTTCGAGCAAATTGCCGGATCAGCTGGTGATCATCTCGTTTGATGGCGCACATGACAACAGACTGTGGGACCGCAGCCTGAAGCTTGCGGCACGCAGCGGTGCGCGGTTTACCTATTTTCTGTCCTGCACCTTCCTGACCGAGAAAGCCGAGGCCAGACGCTACAAGGCTCCGGGTCATACCGCCGGCCGGTCCAATGTCGGCTTTGCCAAGGATCGGGCCGAGGTACTGACGCGGCTTGACCACGTCTGGACCGCCTATCGGGCCGGCCACGAGATCGGCAGCCACGGTTGCGGCCATTTTGACGGCAAGGGCTGGAGCGAGGCACAATGGCAATCCGAATTTAACCAGTTCGACGATGCGCTGTTGAATGCCTGGGCCAACAATGGCGGCAAAACCCCTGCCGGTTGGAACAGCTTCGCCAAATCCGCCATCAAGGGGTTTCGCGCACCCTATCTGTCGACGGGCAAGGAAATGTTCGCGGCGCTTGAAAAGCACGGCTTTACCTATGATGCCAGCAGCGTATCACGGGGGCCGGCGATGCCGGATTTCAGCCACCTTACCGCCCGCTTCGCGCTGCCGCTGATTGCCGAGGGGCCGAAAGACCGGCGGATCATCGCGATGGACTATAATCTGTTTGCCCGGCACTCCGACGCGATCGAGACGCCGGCGAAATCCGCCGAATTTGAAGAACGGGCGCTGAGCGCTTTCCGGACTGCCTTCGCAGCGGAGTATTCGGGCCAACGCAAGCCACTGCAACTGGGATTTCATTTCGTCGAAATGAACGGCGGCGCCTATTGGCGTGCACTCGAACGCTTTGCTGGTGAGACCTGCGGACGGCCGGGCGTTGCCTGCGTGACCTACCAGGAAGCGATACGGCGGCTCAGAGCAGAAGACGGATCGGCGAGTTAGGAAGCCACCCACCCCGTCGGAACAACCCGTTTATTTCGGATCGTCAATTGTCTGCACCGCATCCGGCCCGCCAGCACCAGGGGCAGGGTCGGGGAGCGATTGGGCAAACCCGTCGCCCTGGCTGGAGAGGTAGTTCATTTCAAGTTCGGAAAGCTCCTGACCTTTGAATACGGCTTCAAAGGCGTGCAGACGTTTGTAGATCGATATCAGCTCGACAATCGTGGTCCAGGAACTGACCAGAAACTGGAACGAGCTGGAAACCTGACCGAAAGCGGTGAGGATCTGCTGCCAGATGCCAAGCGTGATTTTGCCCGCTACAATGGTGGGCACCAGAAGGACACTCACATAGATGTTGTCGGCCTGGAAATAGAGACTGCGTGCAACATTGAAATACATGTAGTGGAAATAGAGCCGGAAATAATTCTTCCGGACATTGTTGAACAGCTCGACCACGGTGGCCGGTTGGGCGCGGTCCGCATTGTCTTCGCCATAGACCAGTTCCTTGCGGTAGGCAGCCTCGACGCGCTGGTTCTTGAACTCGAGCCCCGGCAGCTTGACCCCGACAATGGCCAGCAATCCGGTACCGAAGGCCGCCCAGAACAGCAGTGCGGTGAACAGGGCGTGCGGAATTTCACCGACCAGCGGCAGCTCCGTCACGTATTGCGATAAACCCCACAGAACCGGCAGAAACGCCACCAGTGTCATGATCGCATCTACAAAGGCCACGCCGAGGCCTTCCATGATCGAGGCGAAGCGCATGGTGTCTTCCTGCACACGCTGGGACGCACCTTCGATGTGGCGAACACGGGTCCAGCGCTCCATGTAGAAATCATTCATCGCCGTGCGCCAGCGGAAGACATAATGGCTGACGAAAAAGCGGGTAATGACATAGACGCCAAGCGAGACAAAGGCGATCTGGGCAAAGATCAGAAGCAGGCCATAGAGATCGCCAGCACTCACCGAACCGTCCCCGGTCAATGCCTGCTGGAACTGATCGAAAAACGGACGGCGCCAATTGTTGATGGCGACAGAGACCTGCACGCCAAAATAGGTGCTGAAGAGAATGAAGATCGAACCGAGGATCGACCAGAGCTGCCATTTGTGAGGTGAAAAGTTAAACCAGAAAACCGTGAAGATCAGCGACCAGACGGTGTAAAAGATATAAAACCAGAGAAATGACGGGGTATAGAAATAATACAGCCCGACAATTGGTTCACCTTCTGTCGCAGGCAAGTCGAAGCCAAGTGCTGCGCCGATGGAATCGCCCACCGTGTACCAGATGAAGATGCCCAGACCTGCCCAAAACAACATTGACGAGAAAAAGAGTTTTGGTCTGGGGAAAAATGATTCAAACACTGGGCGGATCCTGGAAATGGTCCTGGCGGGCAGAACATGATTCGTCGTGAGTCGTGGATTTACCTAAAACACTGCGAACAGCACGGCAATTGCGCCGTTCAGCAATCACGGCATTGTGCTAAAAAAATGGCCCGCCCCAGGGAGATGGGGCGGGCCGGATTTTGCTGGTCAATGAACAGAGCTACTTGCCCTTGAGCATTCGGTGCTCTTCCATCAAACCCTTGTAGGTAGACCAGATCATCAGCAACAGCAGTGCTGCGAACGGCACCCCTGTGGCCACCGCTGCAGCCTGCAGCGCGCCGAGCCCACCGCCAATCAGCAGCACGATGGCAACAATGCCCTCGAACGTGGCCCAGAACACCCGTTGCGCCACCGGTGCATCAACCTTGCCGCCAGCAGTAATCGTGTCGATGACGAGCGAACCCGAATCCGACGAGGTGACGAAGAACACGATCACCAGCACGATGCCGATAAAGGAAGCAATCTGCGTGATCGGGTAGCTCTTGAGCATCTCGAACAGCATCACTTCCTGAACCGAATTCTTGACCACTTCGTTGCCGTGGGTGATCACCTGATCGATCGCGGCACCGCCGAAGGTCGACATCCAGACGATGCTGACGGCTGTCGGCACCAGGATCACGCAGGTGACGAATTCACGCACGGTACGGCCGCGCGAAACACGGGCAATGAACATGCCGACAAATGGCGACCAGGAAATCCACCAGGCCCAGTAGAATGCAGTCCAGCCGTGCATGAAGTTGGTGTCTTCACGCCCAAACGGGTTGGACAGCGGAATGATTTCCTTGACGTAGGCCACGGTGTTTTCGAACACGCCGGTGATAATCACCAGCGTCGGACCAGCGATCATCACGAAGGCTAGCAGGATGAAGGCGAGGATCATGTTGATCTCGGACAGGCGCTTGACGCCGGCGTCGAGTCCAGCAACCACGGAGCAGAGTGCCACGGCGGTAACCAGCAGGATCAGAACGATCTTGGATGTACCGGTGATCTCGATCCCGAACAGGAAATTGAGACCGGCGATGGCTTGTTCCGCGCCGAAACCGAGCGACGTGGCAAGACCGAACAGCGTGGCGAATACCGCCAGCGTGTCGATCACATGCCCGGGCCAACCCCAGACCTTTTCACCCAGCAATGGATAGAATGCCGAACGCAGGGTTAGCGGAAGCCCACGATTGTAGGAGAAAAACGACAGAGCCAGTGCCACAACGGCATAGATCGCCCAAGGGTGCAGACCCCAGTGGAAGATGGTGGCCGCCATGGCATTGAGCCGAGAGGCTTCAGCATCGCCAACCGCACCGGCAAGCGGCGCCCAGTCGGTGCGCACCCCGTTTTCAACGACGGCGCCGCCAAACGAGCTTGCATAATGGGACAGCGGTTCGGAAACACCGAAGAACATCAGGCCGATGCCCATGCCAGCTGCAAACAGCATCGCAAACCAACCCATGTAGGTGTAGTCCGGGGCCGCATCGACGCCGCCGAGGCGGATATTGCCCAGCGGCGTGACAATCAGCGCGAGGCTGAACAGCACGAAAATATTGCCGGCCATCAGCAAAGGCCAGTCAAACAAATCGGTCAGTGCCGGGCGCAACCAGCTGAAGAAAGCGGTGGATGATTCGCCGAACATGAGCGTCAGAATGACGAAGCCCACGATAATGATGGCGGAAACAAAGAACACGGGATTGTGGACATCCAGGCCCATGACCTGAATGTTATCCTGGCCAGCTTCGAACTCCGAGCTCGGCTCCAGGTTAGTTGTATCGGTATCTGACAATGTTATCCCCCCTTTGGTAACGCGGCTGGGCAGCCGCTGTTAACGCGAGCCAAACAACCTTTGGGTGGTCCGCTCGCGTGTTTGCCATTTAATCAGTCATCGCTGGGGATGTTTCAGCGACCGACCGGCATCGAATGCCCCATATGCGTCATTTTGACTTATTAGACCACAGTCGAATGCGAAAATTCAGCCCCGGTAGGGAACTGGCTTGCGAAACAGCAGCACAATCGTCCCCGAGATCAACAATCCGGCGGCGGCGGCGAGGCTGGCCCAGGTGTAGGTTCCCGACCAATCTGCCAGGTACCCGGCAACGACCGGGCCGAGAATCTGGCCCACGCCAAAGGCTGCGGTCATCATCGCCAGGGCACGGCGCGGGCTTTCTCCGACCAATTGGCGGCCTACCTGCAGGCCGAAGGCGGTGACCATGATGAAGGTGCCGCCCAGCAGCACACCGCCGATAATCGGCCCTACCGGCAGCGGCAGCAACACGCTGGCGGCTACCCCCAGCGCCTCGACCACGCAGCCAATTGTAAACACGTGGATCAGCCCCAGACGCCTTACCACCGGCATCCAGTAGGCAACCGACGGGGCTGCGGCGAGGCCGGTAAACAACCAGACGCTGGCTTCAAACAACGACGATCCACCGCCATCGCGAACGATCGCCACCAGGAAGGTCGCGGTGACAATGTAGCCAAATCCGAAGATGCCATAGGCCAGCGTCAGCGCAATCAGCGGCGCGGTCCAGACCAGTTGCGGCTCCTTTTTGGCCGGGCCGCTGCGCACCACGTCGGACGGCAGGTAGCGAGTAACAACCGCGATTCCGACACAGGCCAGCAACGCTGCCAGGACCCAGGCCATGCGCCAGCCGCCCTGCCCGAGAATGATCAAGCCGAACATCAACGCCGAAGCGGTGATGCCGACGCCGACGCCGCCAAAATGGCTCGACTGCACCCAGGACTTGCCCGCCGCAAGCCCGTGCGAAAGCACGATGGCCGAGGTGAAGACCATCACGAAGGCACTTGCAATTCCGGCAAGAAACCGGATCAGAGACATTACCAACACGTCGCTCGACAGCCCCATGGCCAGCAGCAGCAAGGCGGTGGCGATCAGCCCGAAGAGGGCTACCTTACGCTCGATGCCTTCGGCCCAACCCCATGCGGCGAGAATTGCGCCCACCAGATAACCGGCATAATTGGCCGAAGCGATCCATCCGGCTTCGGTCGGGCTGAGGCCAAGGCCGGCCATCATGGCCGGCAGAACCGGTGTGTAGAAAAAACGACCAAGGCCCATTGCCACTGCCATGGCGATCGATCCGGCAACAGCCGTTGCCAGTATCTGTCGGTCATGGCCAGAGCCGGTGGCGAAAATTTCAGATTGAGACATGGAGGACGAATGCGCCGAGCGGTTGTTGCAACAGATTTTCTCAATGGACCCGATAATTAATTGAGACAACCCGCAGCCGCCACGGCATCACCGTAAAATTCCGCCAGTTGACCGAAACTTGATTGGAACTGTAGCAATGAGTTCTTACGTTTGCAGTGCAGCAACCAAAATGCGTTGCAACATTTTTGAAAGGACCACTCCCATGAAAACCGTGATCATTACCGGATCCACCAGCGGTATCGGCCTTGGCATCGCTGAAAATTTCGCCCAGGCGGGCTATAATGTGGTTCTCAACGGGTTGGGCAAGGATGCGGAAATAGAGGCTACCCGCATGCGTCTGGCGTCGCTCGGGGGCGGTGACGTGATCTTTCATGGCGCCAATATGCTCAATCCAGATGAAATTGCCGATCTGGTGCACACGGCGGAAAAGAAATTCGGCTCGGTCGAGGTGATCGTCCCAAATGCCGGGATTCAGCATGTCGAGAAGATCGAGGATTTCCCGATCGGCAAATGGGACGCGATCATCGCCATCAACCTGTCATCCGCTTTCCATCTGATCCGGGCCGCGATGCCGGGGATGAAGAAGCAGAAATTCGGCCGCATCATCGCCATCGCCTCGGCCCATGGCCTGGTCGCCTCGCCCTACAAGAGCGCCTATGTCGCGGCCAAGCATGGCATTGTCGGCCTGGTCAAGACGGTGGCGCTGGAAGGCGCGGAGTTCGGCGTAACCGCCAATGCGATCTGCCCCGGCTATGTCGAAACGCCGCTGGTTTCGGGCCAGATCGCCGACACCGCCAAGGCGCGCGACATGAGCGAAGAAGACGTCGTCAACGAGGTGATTCTCAAGGCGCAGCCGACCAAGCAATTCGTCAAGGTCGCCCAGATCGCCGCGTTTGCAGCCTATCTGGCCTCTGACCAGACAGCGCAGATCACCGGCGCAGCGCTGCCGATGGATGGCGGATGGACCGCGCAATGACCCGCGCCAAGGCAACGGCTGGCAGCGGGCAGATGGTCAACCTGGCACTGCAGGGCGGAGGCGCGCATGGCGCCTTTGCCTGGGGGGTGATCGACCGGTTGCTCGACGAGACCGATATCGGGTTCGAAGGCCTGTCGGGAACCAGCGCCGGCGCGGTCAACGCGGTGGTGCTGGCCCATGGCCTGATGTCCGGCGGACGCAAGGGTGGTCAGGCCGCGCTCGAGGATTTCTGGCGCAAATCGAGCCGGTCCGGGTCTGTCTGGTCGCCGCTACAGGCATTCCCCGATGCCACCGTGCCGGGGATGGAATTGCTCAATGCCGCAAGCTTTGCCGCTTTCGATACGCTGACACGGACATTCTCGCCCTATGAGTTCAACCCGTTCGACATCAATCCGATGCGCGACCTTCTGGTCGACAGCATCGATTTCGATGGTTTGCGCGAATGCGCCGAGACAAAACTGTTTTTGAGCGCCACCAATGTGCGCAGCGGCCGGGTGCGGGTTTTCAAGACCAATGAAGTCAGCGTCGACGTGGTAATGGCGTCGGCCTGCCTGCCATTCCTGTTCAAGGCGGTGGAGATTGATGGCGAGCATTTCTGGGACGGCGGCTACATGGGCAACCCGGCGCTGTTTCCTTTCTTCTACGAATGCGAAAGCCGCGATGTGATGATCGTTCATATCAACCCGATGGAACGCCACGAATTGCCGACTACCGCGCCGGAAATCCTCAACCGGATCAATGAAATCTCGTTCAATTCATCGCTGATCGACGAGATGCGGGCAATCAATTTCGTCACCCGGCTGATCGAGCAGGACTGGCTCAAGGATGAGCACAAGGACAAGATGCGGCATATCTTGGTGCATTCGATCCGCTCGGATGAGGCGATGGAGGATCTTCCGGTTTCGTCCAAATTCGATGTTCGATGGTCGTTCCTGACCAAGCTCAGGGACCGCGGCCGGGTGGAGGCCGAGAACTGGCTGAAAACCAATCGAGACGCCATCGGCAATAATTCCACCGTCAACTTCGAAAGTCAGTATCTTGGATTGCCCGGCGCCATTCACCCGCTGGACGCGGAACCGAAGGTTGATTGACCGGCTTTGCCTGAAACTGTTGCATGCGTATGGCGGTCTTTCCCAAGGTGACTGGCTGGGTTAGGTTTTGTCCAGTTGATCTAAAATTTTACGAGGCGACATGGCCCAGTCCCACCGCACATCCATCCGATTCATTCTCAACGAGCAGACCGTGGAACTCTCCGGTTTTGCCCCGGACCTGACGTTGCTTGACTGGCTTCGGCTCGAGCGACGTCTGACCGGAACCAAGGAAGGCTGCGCGGAAGGCGATTGCGGCGCCTGCACGGTTCTGGTCGGGCGGATCGAAAACGGGGTGCTGGTCTATGAAAGCGTCAATGCCTGCATCCGCTTTGTCGGCTCGCTCGATGCCACCCATGTAGTAACAGTCGAACACCTCAACCGGCCCGATGGCGCGCTCAGCGCCGTGCAGCAGGCGATGGTGGACAATCATGGTTCGCAATGCGGCTTCTGCACGCCGGGCATCGTTGCCTCGCTGCACGGGTTGTGGCTCTCCGATCCGGAACCGACCGACGCGGACATCGAACGTGCACTGCAGGGCAATCTGTGCCGCTGCACCGGCTATGAACCCATCGTCAAGGCGGCGCAGGCTGCTGCGAGGACCATTCCGACTGCCGACAATGACCGGCTGGTGGCCGCCCATGACGCCACCATCGCCACGCTCCACGAGATGGCCGACGGCGCCCGGGTGACCATCGAACACAAGTCGGGTACGACCCTGATCCCCGGCGATGTCGACGATCTGGCCGAACTTTACGAAGCTCACCCGAACGCCACCATCGTCGCCGGCTCGACCGATGTCGGGCTTTGGGTGACCAAGCACATGCGCGATATTTCGCCGGTCATCCACATCAGCCATCTCGACGGCCTCAGGCAGATGTCGATCGAGGAAACCGGCGTCACGCTCGGGGCTGGCGTGTCCTACTCCTCGGCGCGGATGGCGCTGCTGGCGCTGTTTCCGCAGCTGGAAGAACTCTGGGACCGGATTGGCGGCGAGCAGGTCCGCAACATGGGCACGGTCGGCGGCAACATCGCCAATGGTTCGCCGATCGGTGATACGCCGCCGCCGCTTATTGCGCTCAACGCCACGGTGACCTTGCGCAAGGGCAAAAACCGCCGGACTGTGCCGCTTGAAGCCTTCTTCATCGAGTACGGCAAGCAGGACCGGCAGCCCGGCGAGTTTGTCGAAAGCGTGTTTGTGCCGGCGCTTGAAGACGGAGCATTTTTCTCGGTCTACAAGATTTCCAAGCGCCGCGATGAGGACATTTCGGCCCTGTGCGGAGCGTTTTTCGTGGCCCTCGATGACGAAGGACTGGTGGCCTCCGCGCGGATCGCCTTTGGTGGCATGGCCGGCACGCCCAAGCGAGCGGCAAAAGCGGAAGCCGCGCTGATCGGCCAAGCCTGGTCATGGGAAACCATTCAGACCGCGCGCACCGCGCTTGCGCAAGACTACCAGCCGCTCAGTGACTGGCGGGCAAGCGCCGATTACCGGATGCTTTCGGCGCAAAACCTGATGATCCGCTTCTTTCTTGAAACCTGTGGGGCGCCGGTTCGCATCCAACGCCACCCGACCATGGAGGAGGCTTGATCATGGGCGCTCACACACCACGCAGCAAAACCGAAATTACCGGCGGTACCCATGTCGCGCGACAGCATGATTCAGCCCACAAGCATGTCACCGGCAGCGCCGACTATATTGACGACATGCCCGAACCGGCCGGCACTTTGCACGCCTATCTGGGCCTGACCGACCGGGCACATGCGCGCATCACCGCGCTTGATCTCGACGCCGTGCGCGCTGCCGAAGGCGTGGTCGCGGTGCTGACCGGCGCCGACGTGCCCGGCGTCAACGATATATCTCCGACCGGACGGGACGACGAACCGGTGCTGGCGACCGACACGGTGCTGTTTCACGGCCAGCCGGTGTTTGCCGTCATTGCCGAGACTCGAGACCTCGCACGCCGCGCCGCCAAACGGGCGGTGATCAGTTATGAAGATCTGCCGCACATTACCGATGTGCGGGCGGCGATAGAGGCCAATTATCCGCTTGTCACCGACCCATTGAAGCTTGAGCGCGGCGATATCGCCGCCGGCCTCAGCGCCGCACCACGACGGCTGCAGGGAGAGATGCGGATTGGCGGCCAGGACCATTTCTATCTCGAGGGTCATATCGCCATGGCGATCCCGGGCGAGGATGACGAAGTCACTGTCTGGTCCTCGACCCAGCACCCGAGCGAAGTTCAGCATATGGTGGCGCACGCGCTTGGCACGGTGTCGAACGCGGTGACCGTGCAGATCCGGCGCATGGGCGGCGGCTTCGGCGGCAAGGAAACCCAGGCCAACCAGTTTGCGGCGATTGCGGCGATTGCTGCCAAGAAACTCAACCGCGCCGTCAAGATCCGGCCGGATCGCGACGACGACATGATCATCACCGGCAAACGCCATGATTTCGTTGTCGATTACGATGTCGGCTTTGACGACAGCGGCAAGATCCACGCACTCGACGCCACATTCGCGGCGCGCTGCGGCTTCTCCTCAGACCTTTCGGGGGCGGTGACCGACCGGGCCCTGTTTCATGCCGACAATTGCTACTATTTCGAAGACGTGCGGCTGACCTCCAAGCCGATGATGACCAACACCGTCTCCAACACCGCTTTCCGCGGCTTTGGCGGGCCACAGGGGATGCTCGGCGGCGAGCGCGTGATCGAGGAAGTGGCCTATGCGCTGGGCCGCGATCCGCTCGAAATCCGCAAGGCCAATTTCTATGGCGGACCGGGCCGTGATCTCACGCCCTATCACCAGACGGTGGAAGACAACATCATCGAAAGGGTGGTCGACGAGCTCGAAACCTCTTCTGATTATCAGGCTCGCCGGGCAGAAATCATCGACTTCAATGAAAACAGCCCGGTGATCCGGCGCGGCATCGCGCTGACGCCGGTCAAATTCGGGATTTCGTTTACCGCCACCTGGTTCAACCAGGCCGGTGCGCTAGTGCATGTCTACCAGGATGGATCGATCCACCTCAATCATGGTGGCACCGAAATGGGCCAGGGGCTCAACACCAAGGTGGCTCAGGTGCTGGCCGACGAGTTCCAGGTCGATCTCGACACCATCCGCATTACCGCCACCACCACCGGCAAGGTGCCCAACACCTCGGCCACGGCAGCTTCGTCGGGCACCGACCTCAACGGCATGGCGGTTGCCAATGCGGCGCAGCAGATCAAGACACGACTGGTGGCGTTCGCGGCGGAAAAATTCAACATTCCCGAAGACCAAGTGGAATTCGAACCCAACCATGTGCGGGTGGGCAACGAGTTGATGCCATTTGGCGATTTCATCAAGCTCGCTTATCAGGAACGGGTCCAGCTTTCGGCAGCCGGGTTTTACAAGACACCGGACATTCACTGGGACCGCGCCGCCGGCAAGGGCCGACCGTTTTACTATTTTGCCTACGGCGCTGCCGTCTCCGAAGTCTCGATCGACACGCTGACCGGCGAATACCAGGTCGACCGGGTCGATGTGCTGCACGACACCGGACGCTCGCTCAACCCGGCTCTCGACATCGGCCAGATCGAAGGTGCCTTCGTGCAGGGTATGGGCTGGCTGACCACGGAAGAATTGTGGTGGGACGACAAAGGCCGGCTTCGGACCCATGCGCCGTCAACCTACAAGATCCCGTTGGCTTCGGACCGGCCGAAGATCTTCAACGTCAAGCTGGCGGACTGGGCCGAAAACCGCGAGCCGACTGTGCGCCGGTCCAAGGCTGTCGGCGAACCCCCCTTCATGCTGCCGATCTCGGTGCTCGAAGCACTCGGCATGGCCGTGGCTTCGATCGCCGATTACAAGGTCTCACCGCGACTTGACGCCCCGGCCACACCGGAGCGGGTGCTGATGGCGGTGGAGCGGCTCAAGGCGATGGCCGACGAACAGCCGGCCGAGAACAGCGAAAGCTGATCGAAATGGCACGGCTTGCCGCCTACCAAAAATTCGAGCAACGAGCCGGCGGGAACGGTTTCGTGCTGGTTCGCGTGCGCGAAGCCAAGGGATCGACACCGCGGGACATCGATGCCTGGATGCTGGTGTCAAAAGACGGGCTATTTGGCACCATCGGCGGAGGTCGACTGGAACTCGAAGCCATCGACCAGGCGCGCGATGTGCTGGCCGGCCATGGTGCTAAAGACCTGGCGCTGCCTCTGGGGCCGGCCATCGGCCAATGCTGTGGCGGCCACGTGACGCTGTCGTTCGAGATCGTCACCGAACCCCGTTATGACGAAATCGCGACGATGGTCAGCACCGAGGATGCTGCCGACCCGGAAGTCTGGCTGTTTGGCGGCGGCCATGTCGGCCGGGCGCTGGCGAATGCGCTATTGCTGTTACCGGTCAAGGTTCATGCCGTCGAGACAAGAAGCGACGAGCTCGAACAAATGCCCGAGGGCGCCAGCCGGCACCTGACCGCCCTGCCCGAAAGTCTGGTTGCAGATATTGCACCGGGAAGCGCGGTAATTGTTCTCACCCACGACCACGCGCTGGATTTCCTGATCGTCACGGCGGCACTTCAACGCGATGACCTGGCGCGGGTGGGCATGATCGGATCGGATACCAAGCGCGTCACCTTCGAGCATCAATATGTTCGCGAAGGCGGCGACAAGGCGCGGCTTGCAAGGCTGGTCTGTCCTATCGGGCGCAAGATTGCCGACAAGCGGCCTGAAGTGATTGCTGCGACCGTGGCCGCTGATATCATTGCCGCACTTGTTGATCGGCGCGAAGACGCCCGTCAGGTATTGTCCTGAAGCACTAGTTCTGATGCCCGCCACGCCGTGGCCATGGCCGCGGCATTGGTGTTACCGGTGACGATATTCGGGAACACCGAGCAGTCGACCACGCGCAAGCCGCCAACACCATGCACCCGCAGCCGTGAATCGACCACGGCACGCGCAGGATCAGGCCCCATGCGGCAGGTGGCAACCGGATGGTAGACCGTGCCGGAACGGCGACGGAAATCCTCGATCAAGGCCTCATCCTCGATCACATCGGGACCGGGCAGCAATTCCGTCTCAATGTAATCGGCCAGCGGCCTTGTCGCCGCCATCCGGCGTATGATCTTGCCGGTCGCCAACATCTCCGCGACATCGTCGGGATGCGATAGCGCATTGGCGGCAATCTTCGGCGGCTCGAACGGATCGGCCGAACGGATCATGATTTCGCCGCGGCTCTTGGGGCGGCAATTGGACCAACCGATGGAAAAGCCCGGCCACGGGTCGGGGCTCAGGATCGGCCGTTCACCGGGTCGTGGAAGAACCGTGGAGAAGGCCTGAAAATAGAGTTGCATATTGGGCCGCGTGCGGTTCGGATCAGTGCGGATGAAGCCGCCAGCCTGGTTGAGACTGACCGACAGCGGTCCGTCGCGCATCAGCAGGTAGCGCATGCCGGCTGACAGTTTTCCCCACAAGGGCCCGAGTTGCTGGTTGATGGTCGGGCAATTGGCGCGGAAGGTGTAGTTGGTGCCGATATGGTCTTCAAGATTGCGCCCGACATGGGCGTTATCGGCACGAACTCCGATCCCGAGGGATTGGAGATGATCGGCGGGGCCGATGCCCGAAAGTTGCAGCAATTGCGGCGAGTTGACCGATCCGCCGCTCAGGATCACTTCACACCCGGCCTTGATCGTCACGGTCTTGCCGCGGCGCATATAGGTCACGCCGGTGGCGCGCTGGCCGTCGAAAGTCAGACCGGTGACGTGGGCGCCGGTGATCACCCGCAGATTGGGCCGCGACATCGCAGGCCGCAGGAAGGCCCGTGCCGACGACAACCGCCTGCCCTTGTGAATGGTGAACTCGAACAGGCCGACGCCATCCTGGTTATCACCGTTGAAATCGGGATTCATCGGCAAGCCGATGGCCTGCGCGCTTTCGAACCATTTGCGGGTCAGCGGATGCACGGTCTTGTTGGGTACAAACAGCTTGAGCGGACCGGAACGGCCGCGCACGGCATCGTCACCAATGGCCGCACATTCGATCTCACGGAAAGCCGCGCAGATCTCGTCCGCCCCCCAGTCCGGATTGCCGGCATCGCGCCACTCGTCGAAATCAGCCCGCGCGCCGCGAACCCACACCATGGCGTTGATCGAGGATGAGCCACCGAGCACGCGCCCGCGCGGCCAGTGATCGATATTGCCGGCAAGCCCCGGATCCGGTTCCGCGCGGTACATCCAGTTGACCCGCTTGTCGAAAAAGGTCTTGCCGTAGCCCAGCGGCATCTGCACGAAAAAGCGCCTGTCGTCGCCGCCTGCTTCCAGCAGCAGCACCTTGTGGCGGCCAGAGGCAGACAGGCGCTCGGCCATGACGCAACCGGATGAGCCGGCGCCGACAATGATGAAATCGGGATTGTCCATGAGACCGCCGCACCAACCTGTTGCCTGACCCAGCGTTGTCACATTTTGCCATCGCGATCAACGGATTTGCATACCCGAAGGAGATCCCTCCCACCGTACAATTGCCGCGCGGTTTAGAGGCTATTGCCAAGGATTTTCGGCAATGGGGATGCTCTGCTCTACACGGAAAATTGTATGGACGACGCTTGTTCCATAAGCATGCTTACAATATATGGCGCTTATGAAAACAGCCACCATCGATCAATTCGGATTCCTGGTCCACGACGCCGCACGCTTGCTGCGCAAAAGTTTCGAGGCGCGGGTGCAGGAGCAAGGCTTGTCGTCAGCGCAATGGCGGCTGCTGGTGCGGGCGGTGCGCGAGGAAAACGCCACTCAGGCGCGGCTGGCGGAGTTGCTGGAAATCGAACCGATCAGCGTCTCACGACTGATTGACCGCATGGAACAGGGCGGCTGGGTCAAGCGCTGCGCCCATGAAAGCGATCGCCGGACCAACCGGATCATTCCGACGGAAAAAAGCATGGCTGCCTATTCGACGATCAAGGCGGTGGCAGCCGATGTGTTCGAGATGGCGATGACGGGACTTGATGACGACCATCGTCAAACGCTGGTCTCGGCACTGACCATTGTTGTTGAAAACCTGTCCTCCGATGAACCCCAGGCGGCTGCCGATGCCGCCGAATTTCAGGCTAGTTGATGAGCACCCAGACCAAACTCTCCGCTGCAAATGCCGACATTCCTACCTCGAAAGACGCGCGCCCAGGCGCGGCGCCGGTGGCAACATCGAACGCCCCTGGGGCAAAGAGCGGCGAGCCGGCGCCGATAAAGAAGAAGTCGAAGGCTCGACGCACCGTACTGATGCTGCTGGTGCCGAGCCTGCTCATTCTCGGTGGCGCCTATGCCTGGATCTCCGGCGGCCGGTTCGAGGAGACCGAGAACGCCAATCTGCGGCTGTCACGGATCAGCATCGCCAGCGAAATCGCCGGGAGGGTTGTCAGCGTCAATGTCAGCGAAAACAAGCCGGTCAAGAAGGGCGACGTGCTGTTTCAGGTCGATCCCGAGCCGTTGCAGATCGCCCTCAACCAGGCCAATGCCGCCGTTGAAAGCGCTCGCCTGAACATCATCCAGTTGCGCGCTGCCTACAAGCAGGCACTGACCCAGGAGCGGATCGCTTCCGACGATGTCGCCTTTTACCAGGACAATCTCGACCGCCAGAAGGCACTGACAACAAAGGGCGTGACAACCACGTCTTCACTCGACGATGCGCGCCACACCGCGCGCAAGGCGGCCGAAGACCTGATCGCAGCACAACAGAGCGTGTCTACCGCCAAGGCAGCTTTGGCCGGCAATCTGGATGGCGACATCGATTCCCACCCAATGGTGGTTGCCGCCAAGGCCGCGCGCGACAAAGCCGCCTACAATCTTGCCGTAGCCACGGTTTATGCCCCCGCCGACGGGCTGGTTTACCAGGCTTCGTCGTTCCGACCGGGCGAATATGTGACACCGGGTGCGGCGCTTTTTGATATTGTCGAGACTTCAAATTCCTGGATTGACGCCAATTTCAAGGAGCCGCAACTGGCCCATATGAAGCCGTCGCAACCGGCCGAAGTGGTATTTGACATTTTTCCAGACCGGCGGTTCAAGGCTTCAGTGGATTCAATCGGCGCCGGCACCGGTGCGGAATTCTCGTTGCTTCCGGCACAGAACGCCACCGGCAACTGGGTCAAGGTTACGCAGCGAATCCCGGTCAGACTGACGCTCGACAACCCCGAGGCCAACATCCTGGCGCGTTCGGGCCTGAGCGCCACCGTGACCGTGGACACCGGCGCAAGCCGCAGCTTTGGCGACCTTTTCAGTTCAGCCAAAGCCGCGGAATAATTTTCACGCCGGAAACCAACAGCCATGAGCACTTCCATCGATCCCGGCCATGATGTGCCGCATCGCGGCCTGATCACGGTCTCGATCATGCTGGCGACAATCATGCAGGTGCTCGATACGGCGATCGCCAATGTGGCGTTGCCGTCGATGGTCGGCGATCTGGAAGCCTCCCAAGACACCATCACCTGGGTTCTCACCTCCTATATCGTGGCAGCGGCGATCATGACGCCGGTCACCGGTTGGATCGCCGACCGGGTTGGCCGACGACAGTTGTTCCTGTTGTCGATTGTCGGCTTCACCATCGCCTCGATGGCCTGCGGGATGGCACCGAACCTTGAAGTGATGGTGGGGTTCAGAATTCTGCAAGGCGTCTTCGGCGCAGCAATCGTGCCGCTGTCACAGACTTTCCTGCTCGACATCAACCCGAAAGAACGGCACGGACAGGCGATGGCGATCTGGGGCGCCGGCATCATGGTCGGTCCTATCATCGGGCCGACGCTGGGTGGGTGGCTCACCGATACGCTGAACTGGCGGTGGGTATTCTTCATCAACCTGCCGGTCGGCATTATCGCCTTCATGGGCTGTGCGGGCTATTTGCCGGAAGTGCCGCGGCGGTTGCGGCGCTTCGATTTCTTCGGCTTCGCCATGCTTTCGCTCGGCGTCGGCGCCTTGCAACTGATGCTTGACCGCGGCGGCGAGGTGGACTGGTTCGAAGCCTGGGAAGTATGGATTGAACTGGCGCTGGCGATCACCGGTTTCTGGGTGTTCATCGTGCATCTGGCCAGCAATGACGACACCTTCGTCGATCCAAAAATCTTTGCCGACCGCAATTTCGCGACCGGTCTGGTGCTGATTTTTGTCGTCGGTATTGTGCTGCTGGCCAGTCTGGCGTTGCTACCGCCGATGCTGTCGCGGGTATTCGGCTATTCGACCATAACAACGGGACTGGTGATGGCGCCGCGCGGCATGGGCACGATGGTGTCGATGCTGCTGGTGGGGCGGCTGGTGCGCACCGTCGATGCCCGCTATCTGGTCATCACCGGGCTGCTGCTGACGGCATACTCGCTGCACATGATGACCAGTTTTTCCCCGCAAATGGACAGCTGGCCGGTGATTTCCACCGGCATCGTTCAGGGGCTTGGTCTCGGCCTGGTGTTCGTGCCGCTGTCGACCGTGGCTTTTGCCACGCTGCCGGTGCAGTACCGCACCGATGCGGCCAGCATGTTCAGCCTGGTGCGCAATATCGGCTCATCGATCGGCATTTCGGTGGTGACGCTGTTCCTCAGCCGCAATCTGCAGATCAACCATGTCGAACTCGGCGCCTTCATAAACCCGTACAATCCAACGCTGAAAAGCGTGATTCCAAACGCGGCATCCAGCCCGGAAATGCTGCAGGTGCTCGACGGGCTGGTCAACCAGCAGGCGCTGATGATTTCCTATAACAACGATTTCAAGCTGATGATGGTGGTGACGTTGTGCGCGGTTCCGCTGGCGCTGATGCTGCGCAAGCCGAAGATGGCCGCAGCTCCCGCCGGTGCACCCGCCGCGCATATGGACTGACAGACTACAAACAAGCGCCTTTACGGCACGGTCTGCGTGGGCCCGAGCCCGATTGGCCAAACCCGCAGGTCGGTCTATCCGGCCGGGATAATATCAGCGATGCGCTTGCCCTCAGCATCGAATGCCAGCAGCCGTGACGGGTCCACCGCCAATCCTGCTTTGTCGTCGGGCTTGGGCAGGGTGACCTCGCCGTCGATGCGCACCACCACATTGTCGCCGGTGGCAGTCAGCATGTGCACCAGCGTTTCCGCACCGAGCGGCTCGCAGAAATTCACGGTCGCGTCAAACAGGCCGCCCCCCGGTGCAACGAGCGAAATGTGTTCGGGCCGCACGCCGATTACCGATCCGGCGCCAAGGTCCCTGCCCCGCACCTGATACCCGCCGCCAACCGTGGCGGTGCCATCGGTGATCTCGGTCTTGAGCACATTCATCGGCGGCGAACCGATGAACCCCGCCACAAACAGGGTCTGCGGGTTGGCATAGACCTCGAGCGGCGCGCCCATCTGTTCGGCGACGCCAGCATTCATGACGATCATGCGGTCAGCCAGCGTCATCGCCTCGACCTGATCGTGGGTGACATAGAGCGCGGTGACGCCGAGCTTGCGCTGCAACGCCTTGATCTCGAGGCGCATCTGCACACGCAGTTTGGCGTCGAGATTAGACAGCGGCTCGTCAAACAGGAAAACCGCGGGTTTGCGGACAATCGCCCGGCCCATGGCCACGCGCTGGCGCTGGCCGCCGGAGAGTTGCCGCGGCTTGCGGTCGAGATAGGGCTCGAGTTCGAGCATCCGCGCCGCCTCGGTGACACGGTCGAGGATATCCGGCTTTGGCACATTGGCTATCTTGAGCCCGTAGGCCATGTTGTCGAACACGCTCATATGCGGATAGAGCGCGTAGTTTTGAAACACCATGGCGATATCGCGTTCACGCGGCTCGAGATCGTTGACCACCCGGTCGCCGATGGTGATCTCACCCGAGGTGATAGTCTCAAGCCCGGCAACCATGCGCAGCAGAGTAGACTTGCCACAGCCCGACGGGCCGACAATGACGATGAACTCGCCGTCGCTGATCTTTGCATCGATGCCGTGGATGACCTCGGTGCGGCCGTAGTTCTTCCGGATTGCCTTGAGGGTAATTTCAGCCATTGGAACTCATTTCTCGCTTTCGACCAGACCCTTGACGAAGAGCTTCTGCATGCCGACCACCACCAGCACCGGCGGCAGCATGGCGAGCATGGCGGTGGCCATGATCACCGGCCACTCGACTGTCTGGTCGCCGGTCGGCAGGATCTGCTTGATGCCCATGACAACGGTGTTCATCGACGGGTCGGTGGTGATCAGCAACGGCCAGAGATACTGGTTCCAGCCGTAGATGAAGAGGATGACAAACAGGGCAGCGATGTTGGTGCGCGACATCGGCAACAGGATGTCGATGAAGAACCGGATCGGTCCGGCGCCGTCGACACGGGCCGCCTCGACCAGCTCGTCGGGGATGGTCATGAACAATTGGCGGAACAGGAAGGTGGCCGTAGCCGAGGCGATCAACGGCAGGATCAGCCCGGTGTAGCTGTTGAGCAGCCCGAGGCTTGCCACCACCTCATAGGTGGGAACGATGCGGACCTCGACCGGCAGCATCAGCGTGACAAAGATCATCCAGAAGAAGAACATCCGGAAGCGGAACCGGAAATAGACGATGGCATAGGCCGACAACAGCGAGATGGCGATCTTGCCGATGGTAATGCCAAGCGCCATCACCAGCGAGTTGAACAGCATCTTCCATACCGGCGCATTGCCACCCGCCAGCAGCGCTTCGAGGTAGTTGTCAATGAAATGCGGCCCCGGCAGCAGCGGCATCGGCGGGCGCACCAGATCGGCCTGCGTCACCGTGGAGGCAACAAAGGCAATCCAGATCGGAAAACAGATAATCGCCACGCCAAGAATCAGGCCGGCATGGGTGAGCCAGATTCCGACGCCTCGTTTTTCGACCATGCCGCTCATCAGTAATGCACCCGCCGTTCAATGAACCGGAACTGGACCACCGTCAGGATTGTCACCAGCACAAGGAGCACCACTGACTGCGCTGCCGAAGATCCGAGATCCTGGCCGATGAAGCCATCGGCGAAAACCTTGTAGACAAGGATCGTGGTCGATTGTTGCGGGCCGCCCTGGGTAATCGTGTGAATGACCCCGAAGGTATCGAAAAAGGCATAGATGACATTGACCACGAGCAGGAAAAAGGTGGTCGGCGACAACAGCGGGAAAACGATGGTCCAGAACCGGCGCCAGAAGCTGGCGCCGTCGATCGCCGCGGCCTCGATGACGCTTTTGGGGATTGCCTGCAGACCGGCGAGGAAAAACAGGAAATTGTAACTGATCTGCTTCCAGGCCGAAGCCGCCACCACCAGCGCCATGGCTTCGCCGCCATCAAGATTGTGATTCCAGGCATAGCCCAGTTGAGACAGCATCCAGGCGATGATGCCGGTGAACGGATTGAACATGAACAGCCACAGCACGCCGGCGATTGCCGGGGCAACGGCATAGGGCCAGATCAGCAGAGTGCGGTAGGCGCCCGAGCCCTTGATCACCCGGTCAGCCAGCACCGCCAGCCATAGAGCAAACGACATCGACGAGACCGTCACCAGTACGGAGAAGACGCCGGTGGTGAGAAACGCCTCGCGATAATACTGGTTGGAAAACAGATATTCGAAATTGCCAAGTCCGACGAACTGGGTCTTCAGCCCGAACGGATCGGGAATGAAGGCGGACTGGTAGATCGCCTGTCCGGCGGGCCAGAAGAAGAACACGATCGTGACAAGCAGTTGCGGCGCCACCAAGAGATACGGCAGCCAGCGATTGTCGAAGACGACGCGCTTTTCCATGGTTCACCCGAAACAAGATTGGGATCGGCGGGGCTCTTGTGAACCCCGCCGAAGACTGTGTTGTTACTTGTTGGCCTGCTCGAAACGGCGGAGCAGTTCATTGCCGCGCGAGACAGCCGAGTCAAGCGCATCCTTGGCCGACTTGGAGCCGTTCCAGACACCTTCGAGTTCTTCATCGATGACGCCGCGGATCTGGTCGAAGCTGCCGAGCCGTAGACCCTTGGAGTTGGCAGTCGGTGCCTTGCCGGTCATCTGGATAATGGAGATGTCGGTGCCCGGGTTTTCGTCATAGAAACCGGAAGCCTTGGTGGCGTCATACGCCGCCATGGTGATCGGCAGATAACCGGTATCCTGATGCCACTTGGCCTGGATGTCCGAGCTGGACAGGAAGTTGAAGAAGGCTGCAACGCCCTTGTATTCTTCCGGGGTCTGACCGGCCATGGCCCACAGCGAAGCGCCGCCGATGATGGTGTTTTGCGGTGCGCCTTCGACATCGCTCCAGTAAGGCAGCGGGCGAATGGCGAAATCGAAGGTCGCTTCCTTCTTCACGCCGGCATAGCCAGCCGACGATTCGGTGAACAATGCGCATTCACCGGCACGGAACGGTGCACCACCTTCGTTGCGACGGCCCGAATAGATGAACTTGCCGTCCTTGGCCCACTGGCCCATGGTTTCGATGTGCTTGACCTGAACATCACCGTTGAAGGTGAGTTCGGTGTCGAGACCGGCAAAACCGTTCTCCTGCGAGGCAAAAGGTACATTGTGATAGGCAGAAAGGTTCTCAAGGTGAACCCAGCTCTGCCATGCAGTCGTCAGCGGGCACTTGTTGCCCGATTCCTTGAGCGCGTCGAGAGCCGTTCCAACCTGTTCCCAGGTCGAAAGATCCATTTCTGGATCGAGACCAGCAGCCTTCAGCGCATCCTTGTTGACGTAGAGCACCGGGGTCGAGGAGTTGTAAGGCAGCGACAGCATCTGGCCTTCGGTGGTCGTGTAATAACCGGCAACGGCGGCAAGATAGACTGACTGATCGAACGGCAGGCCGGATTCGGCCATCACTTCATAGACCGGCTTGATGGCGCCCTTGGCTGCCATCATCGTGGCAGTGCCGACTTCGAACACCTGAAGGATGTCAGGCTGCTCGCCCGCACGGAAGGCGGCGATGCCGGCGTTGAGCGTTTCGGAATAATTGCCCTTGTTGGTGGCAACGACCACGAACTCGTCCTGCGACGCATTGAACTTGGAAACCTGCTCGTCAAGAAGCTCGCCGAGGCGTCCGGTGAAAGCATGCCAGAAATCAACCTGGGTGGCGGCGGTGGCTGGTGCGACACCAGCCATGAGTGCGGCGATGACGCCAGCAGCGATGTATCTTTTCATTTAGTCTTCCTCCAAAGATGGGAAACACGTGAAACGAACGCATCCCGAAAGGGAAACGTACCGTTGCCCCTTCTAATGCGCAAATGAAAACAGTTATGTGACGGTCAAAATGAAAATCCGGGGGTCGTCGGCCCTTTCGCGAATATTCCGACAATCGCGAGGATTTTCAGGCAAAACCCGGAACTGATTAAACGCCGGAACATCCAACTCAGGCTTCCCATTGTGCGCCACATTGCGCATCATGACGGTAGCAAGCACCGAAACATCAAAGGCTTTTTGGGGGACCCACATGTACGAATACGCCCTGGCATGGGAATGGCTGAGCTTCGCCGTACGCTGGCTGCATGTGATCACGGCCATCGCCTGGATCGGATCATCGTTCTATTTCATCGCGCTGGACCTTGGCCTGGTGCAACGGCCGGGCCTGCCCGAAGGCGCCTACGGCGAAGAATGGCAGGTGCATGGCGGCGGCTTCTACCATATCCAGAAATACCTGGTCGCGCCGGAACGGCTGCCCGAACACCTGACCTGGTTCAAATGGGAAAGCTACGTCACCTGGCTGTCGGGCTTTGCGATGCTGTGCGTGGTCTATTACGCCGGCGCCGAGCTTTATCTGATCGACGCCAATGTGCTTGATGTCTCCGCCCCCATCGCCATTGCCATTTCGGTGGCGTCGATCGTGCTGGGATGGATCATCTATGACCTTCTGTGCAAATCACCGATCGGCAACAGCACGACCGGCTTGATGGTGGTGCTGTTTGCGGTGCTGGTGGCGATGGCCTGGGGCTATACCCAGGTATTTACCGGCCGCGCCGCTCTGTTGCATCTGGGTGCCTTCACCGCGACAATCATGAGCGCCAATGTGGCGATGATCATCATTCCCAACCAGAAGGTAGTGGTCGCCGACCTCAGGGCCGGACGCAAGCCGGACCCGAAATATGGCCGCATCGCCAAGCAGCGCTCGCTGCACAACAACTACCTCACCCTGCCGGTGATTTTCCTGATGCTGTCCAACCACTATCCGCTTGCCTTTGCCACCCAGTGGAACTGGCTGATCGCTGCGCTGGTGTTTTTGATGGGGGTTACCATCCGCCACTGGTTCAACACGGTGCACGCCCGCCAGGGCAAGCCGCACTGGACCTGGGCCGTCACCGTGGCGCTGTTTGCCGCCATCATGTGGCTGTCGAGCCTGCCGCGGACCGACGAACCGGTCGAGGAAGCCCAACTTGCGCCGACCTTCCAGCGGTTTGTCGACAACGCCCATTTCGAAGCCGTCAGCGAGACCGTGCTCGGCCGCTGCTCGATGTGCCACGCCGCGGAGCCGTTCTGGGACGGCATCGCCCATGCGCCCAAGGACGTCAAACTCGAAACCGAAGCGCAGATCGCCCGTCACGCACGGGAAATCTATCTTCAGGCAGGACGCAGCCACGCCATGCCGCCCGGCAATGTCAGCTTCATCGAACCCGAAGAGCGTCGCCTGATCGTCGCCTGGTATGAATCGGCCGTTGCCGGAGAGACTGCTCAATGACGACCAGACTGCTGCGTGGACGAACCTTGAGTTTTGTCTCCCGCCCGCAAGCGCGGGATGACCATGAAAGTTACATCTATGAGGAAGACGGTGCGCTGCTGATCGAGGATGGCAAGATCTCTGCTGCCGGCACCTATGCCGATATCAAACGGACGGCGCCCGAAGGAACGGAGATCATCGACCACCGGCCGCTGTTGCTGATGGCGGGATTCATCGATCCGCATATCCATTTCCCGCAAATGCAGGTGACGGCAAGCTATGCCGCCAATCTGCTGGAATGGCTCAACACCTACACATTCGTCGAGGAACAGCGGTTTGCCGATGCCGATCACTGCGCCCGTTTCGCCAAGCTGTTCTTTGATGAATTGCTGCGCCAGGGCACCACGACAGCGGCCGCCTATTGCTCGGTTCACAAGGGGTCCGCCGACGCCTATTTCGCCGAAGCCACGCGCCGCAACCTGCTGATGATCGGCGGCAAGGTGATGATGGATCGCAATGCGCCGGAGCCGCTGACCGACACAGCGCAATCGAGTTACGACGACACCAAGGCCGTTATCGAGAGCTGGCACGGCAAGGGCCGGAACCATGTCGCAATCACCCCGCGGTTTGCCATCACGTCGACGGCGGCGCAGCTTGATGCCGCCGGCACGCTGGCACGTGAATATCCCGATTTATTGATCCAGACCCATCTGTCGGAGAATGACGCCGAGATCGCCTACACGCTCGAACTCTATCCCGACGCAAAGGACTACACCGATGTCTATGCCCGTCACGGTTTGCTGAGCGAAAAGGCGCTGCTCGGGCATGCGATCCATCTGTCGGACCGGGAGATGGCAGTCATCGCTGAAGCCGGTGCGGTTGCCGTGCATTGCCCGACCTCGAACCTGTTCCTGGGCTCGGGCCTGTTTGATCTCAAGCGGATCAAGCAGCATGGGGTGCGCACGGCGATTGCCACCGACATTGGCGGCGGCTCGAGCTACTCGCTGCTCAGAACCCTCGACGAGGCCTACAAGATCCAGCAATTGCGCGGCTACCGACTGCCGCCACTTGAAAATTTCTGGCAGGCAACGCGCGGCAATGCCGAAGCGCTGGGGCTGGTCGAGCGGATCGGCACGCTGGAGGCCGGTAGCGACGCCGACATTATCGCGCTGGATTCGTCGGCGACACCAGCGATGCAGATCCGCCGCGAAACGGTATCGACGCTGGAAGAGGAATTGTTCCTGCTGCAGACACTGGGCGACGACCGCACGGTGCGCCAAGTCTACGTGGCCGGCGAGGCAGTTTGAGCAGAACCGCTAACAGACCGGGAAATCGTCACAATTTTGTCTTAACCTTTTGTTAATCACCTTCCTGCAAGCTGGTTTCCAGCAGCGGTCTTTCCGAAGATCGCAAACAAAGTCGCGTGAGCACGGATGTACTGCCACGCGGCTTTCGCTTTTTCCGGCTTGCCGTTTTCACTTGCAAGCCCACAGCCTGCCAGCCAACGAGCGAATCTGGTGGCGCGGGATGAGATACAAACCAGCTCTATGTTTGAGATGTTGCCGGGCGCATTGCGTCCGGCCCGGGCCGTCAGTTAGCTGCTAACTTCAACTACCGCGATAGGTTGAATAGCCGTAAGCCGAGATCAGCAGCGGTACGTGGTAATGAGCGCTGGTGTCGGCTATGCCGAAGCGGATCGGGATAACATCGAGAAACGCCGGATTGGGCAACTCTTCGCCCACCGAGCGCAGATAATCACCAGCATGAAAAACCAGCTCGTAGACTCCACTCGTCAATTCGCCAGCCGACAGCACCGGGCTATCGACGCGTCCGTCGGAATTGGTTTGCACGGTCTTGACGTGGCGTCGATCCAGTCCGTCAACCTGAACGAGTTCGATGACCAGATGGGCGGCAGGACAGCCGCGTGCGGTGTCGAGAACATGGGTCGTCAGGCGTCCGGTTGCGAGCGGTGTGGCGGGCATGGGCTTCTCCTTCGAAGGGAACTTCAAGGCGCGGTGATGACATAGGGCGCGGGATACCCGATCTCTTCGAGATTGGTGCCGTCGCCTTCACGGTCCATTACCAGAAAATTGCAGGGTTCACCCACCGCGATCAGCGGATGATGCCAGATATTGCGAGCGTATTGAACACCAACATTGCCCGGCACCCTGAACGCGCGCGGCGGCCCCGGAAGGCCATCCTCGTCCTCAGCGACAACCGCAATCCAGGCCCGGTTGGTGACCGGGAAAAACGCCTGGCTGCCAAGCGGGTGGCGTTCCATCATGGTGATCTTGTAGGGAAATACCCGGGGCTGGCCGCGAAACAGCGACAGAATGGTGCGGCCACCCTCTGTTTCTGTATCGGCCGTGGCGAGCGCATGGAAACGCTCAGTTGTGCCTTCATTGATCATCCGCTTTTCAGCGAGATCAGTGTCGAGCACGGTGCCGAAGGGAGCAAAGGCTTTGGCCGTCAGCGGCTCGAGTGTGAGTTCTTGCATCGGCGATCAGGCCTCCGGCAGGAGAGCGGAAATACGAAAGCCGGCGATTTTCTCGACTTGCGCACATGCGGTTTCGAATTCTGTGGCCTCGTCGTTGCTGACGCGGGTCTCGAAAGCCGCCAGAATGCTGTCCTTGTCGTGCCCCTTGACCGCGATGATGAAGGGAAAGCCGAAATCGCGCATGTAGCGGGTGTTGAGCTCGGTAAAGCGGGCATGTTCGTCGGCATTCAGCCGGTCAAGACCGGCGCCGGCCTGCTCGCTTTTCGATTCCACGGTCAGGTCGCCGGCAATGGCGAGTTTTCCAGCCAGGTCCGGGTGAGCCTGCAGCACGCCCAGCCTCTGGTCGTGGTCGGCGGCGCGGAATTCGGCGCACAAGGCCTCATGTACGGGACCGGCGCGCAATGGCTCGACGATGCGGCCATTGTCGAAAGCCTGCTCCGCAATCCACGGCGAATGCTCGAACACACCGCCAAACCGGCCGACAAACTCATCGCGGTCCATCATTTCGTTTTCTCCGGATGGTGATGGGCGTGCCAGTGATTGGCGATGTCGATACGGCGGGTCACCCAGGCCTTGTCGTGGGAGGCGACATAATCGAGGAACCGCGCCAGTGCTGCGGCACGACCTGGCCGGCCGGCCAGGCGGCAATGCAGGCCGATCGACATCATCTTCGGGCTGCCGGCGGCGCCCTCGGCCATCAACACGTCGAATGTATCCTTGAGGTAGGTGAAGAACTGGTCGCCCGAGTTGAAGCCCTGAGGGGTGGCAAACCGCATGTCATTGGCGTCCAGCGTATAGGGCACGATCAGATGTGGGCCCTTGGGGCCATCGACCCAATAGGGCAGTTCATCAGCGTAGGAATCGGCTGAATAGACAAAACCGCCCTCCTCCATGACCAGTTGCAAAGTATTGACGGACGGCTTGCCCTGGTAGATGCCGAGTGGCCGCGAACCGGTAACCTCGGTGTGGATGCGGACGCATTCGGCTATGTGGCGATGCTCTTCGTCCTCGGAAAAATCTTTGTACTCAAGCCAGCGCAGGCCGTGACTGGCGATCTCCCAACCGGCTTCGTTCATGGCGGCTACAGCGTCGGGATTGCGCTGCATGGCAGCCGCCACGCCGTACACCGTAACCGGCATATTGCGCTCGGTGAATAGACGCCACAATCGCCAGAAGCCCACGCGCGATCCATACTCGTAGAGCGATTCCATGTTGGTGTTGCGCTGTCCCGGCCAGGGCTGTGCGCCGACAATTTCCGACAGAAGATTTTCTGAAGCGGGATCGCCATCAAGAATGCAGCTCTCGCCGCCCTCTTCGTAATTGACAACAAACTGAACCGCGCAATGAGCGCTACCGGGCCATTGCGGGTCAGGTGGGGTACGCCCGTAGCCAACCATGTCACGAGGGTAAACAACCTGGGTCATATTTGAATCCGCCTTCTTTATGCACGCCACGCTAGCAGCACCTTAGCAAATGTCGAGGCACGGACTTTGAAGAAAATCCTCAAACTGTTCCGGCGATAACTGCCATTTCCGGCACGGCAATGGCTTGACTGTATAATCGGATCACCGAGCCTTGCCGAGATGGTGCGCGACGGAAAAACTATCGGGCATATCGGGGCCGCCGCCGCCGGTGATTTCAGCGACCAGGCAGTCAGCCATGCGGTGGGCCACGCCAAAGCTGATCTTGAAGCCGCCGGCCATCGCCAAAATTCGCGGCGCGCCCGGCACCGGACCCAGCATCGGGTCGCGACCAATGGCACGCGGCCGCAGCCCGGCCCAGCGCTGCACCACCGGCGCATGCCTGATCAGCGGGCAGAGCCTGCGAGCGCCCTTGATCACATCGTCCAGCAGCACATCGGTGCCGTGCGGATCATCGAATTCACGTTCGCTGGTCGAACCGACCGCAACCTGGCCACTGTCATGGGCGATCACATAGATGCCGTCATCATAAACCAACGGCAGATCCGGCGATGCATCGGCGTCAAACAGCGCCGCCTGCCCCTTGATCGGGCCACCAAGAGATACCGATGGCTGGTCCGCCGCGGCGGCCAGAAAGGCAAAAGCGTCAACGCCATTGGCCAGTGCAAGATGGCCGAAACCGATGGCCGATCCATCCGAGAGATGGGCGACGCTTTCCTGCCTGTCGATCGAGAGCAGGCCAACGCCGAGGCGAATATCGACATTTGGCATTGTCGCCAGACGCGCAGCCAGAGCCGCAGTCAGGGCCGGTGGCATCAGCCGCGCCGACAGGGTTTCGTGAACCAGCCCGCGCGGCGCGGAAACGATGTTGGGCCAATTGTGACGGTCGGGGGTATGGTTGACCTCAAAGCCAAAACGATCGCCCCAGTTGGCTTTCGCCTCGGCAATTCGCTCAAGCGCGGTGGTCCGTGCCCGCTCGCTGGTCAGCGGCATCAGTCGGCCGACGCGGCGGTAGCCGCAACTCAGGCCGGTTTCTGCCTCCAGCGTGGCGATTTCGCTCTCCAGATCGACAAGTGCGCGAAACTGGAAATCCTTCTTGCCATTCCAGCGCTCGGGGCTGTGCGGCATCAGCGCACCCAGAAACCCGCCGCTGGCGCCGGCGCCGACATGGGCGCGCTCGGCCAACAATACCGACAGGCCAACGCGCGCCGCCTTCAACGCCAGCCACAGGCCGGTCACGCCGGCGCCGGCGATCAGCAGATCGGGCGCGGCTTGACCACCGTGCGCCACGCGGCTATCGCCAACCATCATGAACACACTCCCCGACCCAAATGAAACCAAACCGAGCGCCCCAGACCAACTGTCCTGGCGCGAGGGCGATATGCCTTATTCAGAGGAATTTGGCGACTTCTATTATTCCAAGACCGATGGCCGGTCGGAGTGCCGACATGTATTTTTGGCCGGAAACGATCTGCCGGAGCGGTTTGCCGGCAGCAATGTGTTCACAATCGGCGAACTCGGGTTCGGCACCGGACTGAACTTCATCGAGACCTGGTCGGCTTGGCAAATGGCCGCACCGGAAGGGGCGAGGCTGGAGTTTCACTCGTTCGAGCTTCATCTTCTCTCACGCGAAACGATGTTGCGCGCACTTTCGGCCTGGCCGGATCTTGCAGGCCGCAGCCAGCAACTGACCGATACCTGGCCGCAGCGCCCGGAAGGCGACATTGAGCTGGAGTTTGTCAGCGGATCAAAAACGGTGAGCCTGCGGATCCATCATGGCCAGGCGCTGTTACGTCTGGGCGAGGCCCGGCTGCTAGCCGATGCCTGGTATCTTGACGGCTTTTCCCCCGCACGCAATCCGGAAATGTGGTCGGCAGAGCTGCTGGGCGCGGTCGCGCAGAAAACCGCTCCAGGTGGGACTGCGGCAACCTATTCGGCGGCCGGATGGGTGCGGCGCAATCTGCAGGCGGCAGGCTTTGCCGTTGAAAAACGTCCCGGACACGTGGGAAAGCGCGACATGAGCGTGGGCCGGCTCATCGGCTAAATAGCTCAGACCACCTGGCTCATGCCCGATTGATGCGCGCGGCGATTTCGGCCGGAAGCCATTCGTGGATTTTCGCGTCCAGCTTCTCCGGGCTGATCGGCTTGGAAAGATAATCATCCATGCCCGCTGCCAGGCAGCGCTCCTTGTCGCCGGTGAGCGCATGGGCGGTAACGCCAATCACCGGGGTATGGCCAAGCTCGGGGTCAGCTGCTTCGGCTTCGCGGATCGCCTGGGTCGCCTGGTGGCCATTCATCACCGGCATCGAGACATCCATCAGGACCAGCGCCGGGCGCATTGTCTTCCACATATTGAAGGCGCTGCCGCCATTGTCGGCAATCTTGTAACGCACGCCAAGATCTTCAAGGATCTGGGTGAAGACGATCTGGTTGACCTCGTTGTCCTCGGCCACAAGGATGTCGATCGATCCGCGTGCCGGAGCAGCCGGCGCATCGACCTGACCGCGGGACTCGGGCTTGTTCGGTGAAACGGACTGCGAAACCGGTGCGACGGTGGCCACAGGTGACGCGGCATCGGCCGGCGGCGGCACCGCAGCGGCCTTTGACCGGGGCTGAGCCGCGACCTGCAAAATATCAACAATGGTTTCCAACAGAAGTGACGATCTCGCAGGCTTCATCAGCGTCGCCTGGACCACGCCATGGAAGAAATTCGTCTCGGACGATCTCACGTCCATCGAGGTTAACATGACGATCGGCAGCGAGCGCGAACCGTGCGTCTCGCGGATGGCGCAGGCGGTGGCCACTCCGTCCATATCCGGCATGTGATAGTCAAGCACGACAGCATCCACGGTGACACCGACATCGCTGGCTGCGCGCAGGACATCTATCCCCTCCTGTCCCGAGACCGCGGCGCAGGCATCAAACCCCCAGGCCGTGAGCTGTTCGATCAGGATCTCGCGATTGACGGCATTGTCATCGATAACGAGGATTCGCGACCCGCTGACGTCGACCGGCACGATCCGATCCGGTGCAGCCTGGCGGTCAATGGCCATCGGCAACTCAACGGTGAACACCGAGCCCTCTCCCGGGGTGCTGGTGGCACCGATCTTGCCACCCATCAGGCTGACCAACCGCGAGGTGATGGCCAAGCCCAGGCCGGTCCCCTCGTGACGCCGGGTGGAGGAATTGTCGACCTGTGAGAACTTGTCGAACACCGCCTCAAGCTTTTCAGGCGGGATACCCATGCCTGTGTCCTGAACCTGCAACTTGAAATCAATCATGTCTTCAGCAGCAGAGGTGCCGGTCAACTCGATCAGAACGTGACCTGTCTCTGTGAATTTGATGGCATTGCCGGCGAGGTTGGTGACGATCTGACGGATCTCGCCCCATGTCACCGACAACCTGCGCCGGAAGCGCCGGATCGATCCGGACGATCAACTCGATGTCCTTCTCCGCGGCCCGACTGGAAATCAGCGTGGCGACATCCTCAATGGTCTCGCGCAAGTCAAACGGCGCTGAATCGAGAACCAATTGCCCGGCATCGATCTTGGAAAAATCGAGGATATCATTGATGATGGTCAGCAGTGCGCTGCCGGATTTGACGATAATGTCGGTAAAGGTGCGCTGTCTGGTATCCAGTTCAGTACGCGAGAGCAATTCCGCCATGCCCAGCACACCGTTCATCGGGGTGCGAATTTCATGGCTCATATTGGCCAGAAATTCGGACTTGGCACGATCGGCGATCTCCGCCTTGCCGAGCAAATCCTTGAGTTCGGCTTCGCGGTTCTTGGATTCGGTAATGTCGGTATAGGTGATGATCATCGACCGGTTTGCGGTCGGCTTTGCATCGATCCTGAGCCAGCGTTCTCCGGTTGTCTGCCGTTCGAGTGAATGCGCCACCGCTTTGCGATGGTTGTCGACTATTTTCGCCCGGGTTGCCTCAGCGTTATCGTCGTTGCCGTAATCGCCACGTGCCAGACAATAATCAAAGTACTCCTCCAGACGGGTTCCGGGCGTCACCACCTTCGGTGGTATCTCGAGCAAGTCCTGGAAAGCATCATTGGAAAACTGGATCTCGCCGTCCCGGGTTACAAGCAGCCCTTGCGCCATGGCGCCGGCAGCGCCGCGCAGCAGTTCGCTGGTGCGCTCGATCTCGGCGCGGGCGCATTTGAGCTCTTCTTCGCGCTGCTTGAGTTCGGTGATGTCGAAATAGGAAATCATACGCTTGTTTTCAGACAAGGCACGGACTGAAAAAATAACGGTCTGACCGTCGGCACGGGCAAACTCGCGCGGCTCGACATAGCCACCACGAATTTCCGTCATCCGGGCTTCGACGTAGTCTTCGAATTCTCCGTCTTCGACATCGTACACGCCGTTGTGCCGATTGACATCAATCAACTTGCGGAAGGATTTGCCGATATAGGCGTCATCCGGCGCGATCTTCCAGATATCGAAAAACGCGTCATTGATGAGCTCGATATTGAGATCGCGGTCGACGACGACGACTCCCATATGCATGGCGTCGATTGCGCTTTCGAGATCGGAGCGATGCACCTCGGCGATCCGCTGCGCCTCGAATATCTCTTCTTCGCGGCTTTTGCGCTCACTTACATCAAGCGTCGTGCCCAGCAGATACCGCTGTCCGCCGGGGTCGGTGAAGACGATCTTGCGGTCGATCAGTTGAAGACGTTTTCCGCTGCCGGTGGTCAGTTCAACCTCGCGCTCGACAAGCACTTGCCCGTTCATCACCTCGCTGTCGGCCTCACGCAGTTCGTGCCCTTGCTCGCCGAAAATGTCGAAATCGTCCTTGCCGATCATCTCGTCCCGGCTGAACCCGGTCAGCTGGCCATGAGCGCGGTTGACGTAGGTATAGCGGAAATCCTTGTCCTTGACGAAGCTGGAGACCGGCATTTCATCAAGGATCGCACGGAACAACTCGTTTTGCGCGACATGGGTCTGAAGGGCGGCCTCCCGTTCCTTAAGTTCGGTGACATCAACGCGCAGGCCGAGCGTGTAGCCATCGCCGAACGTGCGGTTGACGATGCGCAACCAGCGACCGTTGCGAAGCTGCTCAACAGTTGCACGGCCAAACTGGCGATGCGCAACCAGCCGCCGCTCTATCCAGGCCTTCCGACCGACAGCGTCGGTTTCGGCGCTGACCGGGCAGGTTGTCTCGAGCACTGTCAGCAAGGATGTGCCTACCTGCAGACTGTAATCAGGCGCGGTGATCGCATGCATCGCCGGGTTGAGATAAACCAGCATGTCATCGGGATCGAACAGCACGATGCCGACGTCGATCTGGTCGAACATTTCGTTTAACCGCGCCAGCAGCGAATTTTCGTCCTGCCGTGCAAGCATGCTGCCGGGCGAATGATCGCGCCGGACCTGTTCGTCGCCGGCTTGGCGATCACTGTCGTCGTCCACGCTCGCCACGGCGGTGCGCAGAACGCCACCGTCTGGCAACGGCGTCTCCTGCCATGGACCCTCGGCATGATGGTAATGACGGCTTGTAACAATCAGGTTTCTGTCTGCGTCGAGCACAGCAACCGGTTGGATCATGGTTTCGATTGCCGCATGCAGCAATTTATGATGGCCGCGCAGGGCGACTTCCTGTTCGGGTGGCTTCGGGACACTTGGAGCCGTGGACACGTTCTGTCCCTGCCCTGATTCGAACCGGACCCCGGCAATCGCCTCGAAATGACCGACAATGAAGGTCTTGCCGCAGGCCTGCCGTTTGCGATGAATCCGCACCCGGTAACGGCCGCCCTTGAGCGGGTGCGCAAACAAGGCCACCTGATCCTTGCCGAATACCAGGCTGCGCCGTTCCTTTTCATCGCGGTCGTTCTGTTCTACCGAATCGAAATGCTGATGACTTTGCTGGCCAATCAAAGATGCCGACTGGCAATCCCACAGCTTCGCATAGGCCGTATTGACCGCGACATAGCGAAGCTCGGAATCCTTGATGAAGGCCGGATTCGGATCGCTGGCAATCTGGGCGCAGGCGTTTGCCAGCGTTTCATCGCTCTCTTTGCTTCCCGCGTCTCCCACTCGTCCGCCCTCGTCGATGTATGCATTGGTTTTTCCAGCCCGTTCACATTGCAGACCGGTCTTAAAGAAAGTGTTAACCAACAATCACCGGTTTAAACCGGGCGGCTTTTGCGAAACTGTTCGGATCAACCGATCTCGCTTGCGGGACAGGGTTGAATTATGGGCACTTGACCGGCTTGCGGGAAATGTAAACCCGGCATAGCGTTGGGATTGAAGCCAGAACAGCCACACATGCCGGTTGACTGACCGGTCTCGACAACGCGAAGCGAACGGGAGCAGCCCACATGAGCAGCATCGATGATATTTTCCCCGCCGCGATCGAAAATACCGCCGGTGCTCCGGAACGCCGCAGACGAGCCGGTGGCGGCCGGGGTGGAGACAGGGGCAAGGGCCGCAAGGCGCCGGTGACCCTGCGCTATCGTTCGATACTCAATACCCAGCAGCCTTCGCTGCTTCTGTCGGAAGAAGGGCTCGACGCGATCCACGAAGCGTCGCTCAAAGTGCTCGAAGAAATCGGCATGGATTTCATGCTGGCGGAGGCTCGCGAATTGCTCAAGGCGGCTGGCGCGGATGTCAGACCCGGCAGCGAACGGGTGAGGTTTGATCGAGATCTGGTGATGAGCCTGGTCACCAAGGCCCCCGGCCCGTTTACGCTGCATGCCCGCAACAGCGAACGCAACATCGAAATTGGCGGCCGCAACATTGCATTCGGCCAGGTCGCCTCCGCCCCCTATTGCTCCGACAAGGACAATGGTCGCCGCACCGGCACCCAGGCCGACTTCCGCAACATGATCAAGCTGGCGCAGAGCTACGATATCATCCACATGACCGGTGGCTATCCGGTCGAGCCGACGGATCTGCACGCCTCGGTCCGCCACCTCGATTGCCTTTCGGATCTGGTCAAACTCACCGACAAGCCGTTCCATGCCTATTCCCTGGGCAGGGAGCGTAATCTTGATGCACTTGAGATCGCCCGCATCGGGCGCGGCATCAGCGTCGAACAGATGGATGCGGAGCCATCGCTGTTTACCATCATCAACGCCTCGTCACCGCTTCGCTACGACGCGCCGATGCTGCAGGGTATTATGGAAATGTCGGGGCGCAACCAGGTGGTGGTGATCACGCCGTTTACCCTGGCCGGCGCCATGGCCCCGGTCACCATTGCCGGTGCGCTGGTGCAGCAGAACGCCGAAGCGCTGGCGGGCATCGCGTTTACACAGATCGTGCGCCCCGGCGCTCCGGTGGTCTATGGCGGCTTCACCTCCAATGTAGACATGAAATCAGGCGCGCCTGCGTTTGGCACCCCGGAATACATGAAGGCAGTGATGGCGGGCGGGCAACTGGCGCGACGCTACGGGATACCCTACCGGACCTCCAACACCTGCGCGGCCAACACGCTTGATGCCCAGTCCGCCTATGAATCGATGATGTCGCTCTGGGGCGTCATCCAGGGCGGCGGCAATTTCATCATGCATGCAGCGGGCTGGATGGAGGGCGGACTGACAGCTTCGTTCGAGAAATTCATTCTCGACGTCGACATGCTGCAGATGGTGGCGGAATTCCTCACCCCGCTCGACACCAGCACCGACGCGCTGGCGATGGACGCCATCAGCGAAGTGGGACCGGGCGGACATTATTTCGGAACCGCACATACGCTGTCGCGTTACGAGAGCGCGTTCTACTCGCCGATCCTGTCGGACTGGCGTAATTTCGAGAGTTGGAGCCTGGCCGGTCAACCGACCACTTTCGAGCACGCCAACCGTGTCTGGAAGGAAACACTGGCCCATTACGAAGCGCCTGCGCTTGATCCGGGCATCGCTGATGAACTCGACGATTTCGTCAACCGGCGCAAACGCGAAGGCGGCGTGGCGACGGATTTCTGATCAGGCCACAAGCCGGGTCTTGCGGTTGGTAAGCCATACCCCGATGACAACAATCAGGGTACCGGCGATCATCGGCAGGGTCAGTTTTTCGGAAAACAGAAACCAGCTCTCGACGGCAACCGCCGGCGGCACCAGATAGGTCAGCGAGGCGGCGCGGGATACCTGACCACGGCGGATGAGATAGAGCAGCAGCATGATCGACACCAGCGACAGACCGAACACCGACCAGCCCATAGCGAGGACGAATTCAAGGGTCCAGTCGATCTGCATCGGCTCGTAGAGCAGCGCAAGCGGCATCACCACCAGAAAGCCGCCCACATATTGCAGGGTGGCGATCGCCCTCAAATCGCCCTCTTGCAGATGACGCTTCTGGTAAAGAGTACCAGCCGTCACCGAGATCATGCCGATCACATTGACCAGCAGCGGTACCAGCGCGATCTGCAGCGTGGCAGCATCAAGCGTCAGCAGCCTTGGCAAAATCGCAACAGCCAGACCGACGAAGCCTAGGAAAACGCCAAGTTTCTGCGGCCCAGTCAGCCGCTCACCGACAATGTAGGGCGCAGCCAGTGCCGTCATCAACGGCTGCAGTGCCGCGATCAGACCGGAGACCGAGGATGGCACCCCCTGATCAATCGCCCACCAGATGCCGGCCAGATAAATGCCATGCAGGAGAACCCCGGAAAAGACCGCATGCGCCCAGCCGCTTCTGGTTGACGGCCAGGTCGCACGGCTGACAAGCGTGATCACGGCAAACAGGATGGCTGCCAGCGTGAACCGCAGACTCAGGAAGGTCAGCGGATCTGCATAGGGGCTTGCGTATTTGGCGACTATCCAGCCGGTGGACCAGAGCACGACAAACAGGGCTGGAGCGATGCGGTAGAGGGTCACGAACTGTCCTCGTCGGCGCTGAGGCTTCGCTGGCCTATGGCAATAGGTCGGCACTCTTCAGCTGTTTGAAACCATGCTTCAGGCTTGTCGGATATCAGGTCCGGAATTCGGACTGCTAACGTCGAGCCAGCGACCCTGCCCGTGCGGAACAAGGTAATTGCGCAGCGATAGTCGCGGCTGCATGTATGCGCAAGCGGGATGTCCTTCGGTGGCAATCGGTCACAGTCGGGCTCGCATGCAACTGCGACCTTACGGCCACACACACAAGAAAAAACCACATGTTTTCCTGGCAGCAGACAATACTGCATGGTTCTTGCTTTCTTTCCTGTGATGCGATCTTATGAACTTCAAAGGGGAGCACCAAAAACGTGCCATTTGATGAAATGCTGTCCAACGAGGCCGAGCCTCGCCCGCCCTACCAACGCTATTTTGACTGGTATTCCGAACAGAAAAATTCCGACCTGATCAAGAAATCACGGGATGCGGAAAACATTTTCCGGAAAACCGGCATCACCTTCGCTGTGTACGGCAAGGAAGATTCCGCGGAACGGCTGATCCCGTTCGACATCGTGCCGCGGATCATCTCCGGCTCGGAGTGGCGGAAGCTGGCCCAAGGCATCGAACAGCGCGTGGTGGCGTTGAATGCGTTTCTTGACGACATCTACCACAAGCAGGAGATCGTCAAGGCGGGTCGAGTGCCGCGCGAGCTGATCGAGAACAACGCCGCCTTTCTTCCCGAAATGATTGGCTTTCGCCCGCCCGGCGGCGTCTACACCCACATCATCGGCACGGATATCGTGCGTACCGGCGAGAACCAGTTCTACGTGCTCGAGGATAATGCACGGACCCCCTCGGGCGTGTCCTACATGCTCGAAAACCGCGAAACCATGATGCAGATGTTTCCCGAGCTGTTTCACCTCAACAAGGTACGTCCGGTTGAAAACTATCCAAAACTGCTGCGCCAGAGCCTGGCCGCCGTCGCCCCTCCCGGCTGCAACGGCAAACCACGGATTGCGGTGCTGACTCCTGGCATCTTCAATTCGGCGTTTTACGAACATGCCTATCTCGCCGATCAGATGGGCGTGGAACTGGTCGAGGGCTCCGATCTCAGGGTCATCAACGGCAAGGTGGCGATGCGGACCACCCAGGGCTTCGAAGCCATTGACGTGCTCTATCGCCGGGTCGATGACGACTTTCTGGATCCGATGACATTCCGCCCCGATTCCAACCTCGGCGTGCCGGGGATCATGGATGTCTACCGGGCAGGCAACATCACCATCGCCAATGCTCCGGGAACCGGAATTGCCGATGACAAGGCAATCTATTCCTACATGCCGGAGATCATCGAGTTCTACACCGGCCGCAAGCCGATTCTGGAAAATGTGCCGACCTATCGCTGCTCCGAGCCGGACACGCTGCAATATGTACTCGACAATCTGCGCGAACTGGTGGTCAAGGAAGTGCACGGATCGGGCGGCTACGGCATGTTGGTGGGGCCTGCAGCCAGCAAGCGCGAATGCGCCGAGTTCGCTCTCAAACTCAAGGCTCGACCCGCGAACTATATCGCCCAACCGACGCTGTCGCTGTCGACCGTGCCGATCCTGGTCAAGAAGGGCATCGCGCCGCGGCATGTCGATCTCAGGCCCTTCGTTCTCGTCTCCGACAAGATCCAGATCATCCCTGGAGGACTGACCCGGGTGGCGATCAAGCAAGGATCGCTGGTGGTCAATTCCAGCCAGGGCGGAGGCACCAAGGACACCTGGGTGCTGGAGGACTGAACATGCTGGGAAGAACCGCAAACGGCCTGTTCTGGATGTTCCGCTACATCGAGCGCGCCGAAAATACTGCCCGCCTGATCGACGCCGGTCTGCGCATGTCGTTGACCAGCCTGCACGACCGCGAGGAGGAATGGGCATCAGTGCTTAGAAGCTCGGGCGTTTTTGCGGCTTTCAGCGATAACTACCCGGAAGTGACCAGCGCCAATGCGGTCAATTTTCTGCTGCGCGACAAGGCCAACCCGTCAAGCGTTCTTTCGGCGATCGAATCAGCACGCAACAACGGCCGCATGGTGCGCACCGCGCTGACCCGCGAAGCCTGGGAAGCGACCAATGAGTGCTACCTGGAAATGAAGACGCTGCTGTCGCGCAAGACCGCCGAGGCCGAATTGCCGGCGATCATCGACAAGATCAAGCAGTATACGGGTCTTATCCGTGGCGCCTTCCACGGCACCATGCTGAGAACCGATCGTTACAATTTTTCACGTATCGGCACCTTTATCGAGCGCGCCGACAACACGGCACGCATTCTCGATGTGAAATACTACCTACTGCTGCCGGCGGCATCCTATGTCGGCTCGTCGCTCGACAATGTGCAATGGGAAACGATCCTGCGATCGGTCTCTGCGCATCGGGCTTATGGCTGGGTTTATGAGGGCAACTACAAGCCCGCCAACATTGCGGATTTTCTGATCCTGAACGGCCGTATGCCGCGTTCGTTGGCCTATTGCTACGACAAGATCAACGCCAATCTGTCCTATCTGGAGCGGGAATACGGAAAGCGGCATCCCGTGCAGGATACCGCGGCGGCGACGCTGGGGATGCTGCGCGAACATGAAATTCAGGCCATTATGGACAGGGGCCTGCACGAATTCCTTCAGGATTTCATCAGCCAGAACAGCCGGGTTGCTGCCGAAATCGCCAATGCCTACCGGTTCGACCAGGACTGATGACATGCACCTGAAAATTTCCCACGTTACCGATTATGTCTATGCCCATCCGGTCAGCTATGCGCTGCAACGCTTGCGGCTGACCCCGCGAAACAGCCCGCTACAGACGGTCAGTTCATGGTCGATGCATGTCGAAGGCGGCCAGGTGGAAGCGCATTATCAGGACCATTTCGACAATGTCGTGGAACTGGTCAGCGCCAGCCGCGACACAAGTGCCATTCGGGTGGTGGCCACCGGGGTGGTGGAGACATTCGACAAGATCGGGGTACTGGGTCCGCATCACAGCTACATGCCGCTGTGGCTGTACCAGCGCGAATCCGCACTGACTAAACCCGGCAAGATGATCCGCGATCTGGCCCGCAGCATCGAAAAAGGCCCGCCACTGGACCAGTTGCACGCCTTGAAGACGGCGCTGCATCAGGCCATGGAATATGTGCCCGGCGCCACCCAGACCCAGACACTAGCAGAAGATGCGCTGGCTTCTGGCAAGGGGTTTGCCAAGACCATGCCCAGGCGTTCGCCGCTTGCGCGCGGGTGATGGGATTTCCGGCACGCTATGTCTCGGGCTATCTGATGATGGAAGAAACGCCGGATCAGGCCGCAAGCCATGCCTGGGCGGAAGCGCATATTGACGGTTTGGGTTGGGTCGGCTTCGATCCGGCCAACGACATGTCCCCCGATGACCGTTATGTCCACATTGCCTACGGCCTGGATTACAAGGATGCGGCGCCGATTTCAGGTATCCGCATCGGCGCCGGTGAAGAACAGCTTGCAGTTCACATAACAGTAGAGCAATAAGACGACTCATCGGCTTGAAGGGCGGATTCTCAGACAATGACTTATTGCGTCGGACTACGCCTCAACTCAGGCATGGTATTCATGTCGGACACCCGCACCAATGCGGGCGTCGACAATATTTCCTCGTTTTGCAAGATGTACACCTGGTGCAAGCCGGGTGACCGGCTGATCACGCTGATGTCGGCAGGCAACCTGGCGACCACCCAGACCGTGGTCGGCATGCTGGAAGAGCACATGAAGGCTGCCAGTGACCGCAACCCCGACATCATGGATGTTCCGTCGATGTTTCAGGTGGCCCGGCTGATCGGCGAAACCGTGCGCGACGTGATCAAGTCTGCGACCGATGGCGGCCTGCAGAGCGAAGCGGCCTTCAGTGCCACCTTCATTGTCGGCGGCCAGATTGCCGGCGGCGAAATGCGGATGTTCCTGATTTATCCGGAAGGCAATTTCATCGAGGCCACTGATGATAACCCGTTCTTCCAGGTCGGCGAGCACAAATACGGCAAGCCCATTCTCGTGCGCGCGCTCGATCTCGACATGAGCTTTGAGAAGGCGGCCAAGCTGCTTTATGTCTCGTTCGATTCAACGCTGAAATCCAACCTGTCGGTCGGACTGCCGCTGGATTTGCAGTTTTATGAACGCGACAGCCTCAACAAGGGCTACGAGAAGCGGATTGAGGCCAACGATCCCTACTACCGGGAAATCTCAGAGGGTTGGTCCGACGCGCTGCGCTCGGCCTTCGATAGCCTGCCGGATTTCCAGCGGGACTAAGCATTTCCAACGGAACTGAGAATTATTCGGCCACCGCACGGCGGGCCAGCCCACCAGTTTCCTCGATGAAGGCCACCACTGCGTCAACACCGGCGCCGCGGCGCATGTCGGTGAACAGATAGGGCCGCCCTGCCCGGCCAGTACCGGCATCACGCTCCATCACTTTGAGATCGGCGCCGACATGGGGCGCCAGATCCATCTTGTTGATCAGCAGCAGATCCGAGCGGGTGATCCCCGGACCGCCCTTGCGCGGGATATCTTCGCCCTGGCACACCGAAATAACATAGATGGTCAGGTCGGCGAGATCCGGCGAGAAGGTGGCGGCGAGATTGTCGCCACCGGATTCGATGAAAATCACATCCAGATCTGGATGACGCTGATTGAGCGCGTCGATGGCGCGCAGATTGAGCGAGGCGTCCTCGCGGATCGCCGTGTGCGGGCAGCCCCCGGTTTCAACACCGATCACCCGGTCTGACGGCAGCGCCTGCATCCGCACCAGCGCCTCGGCGTCCTCGCGGGTGTAGATGTCGTTGGTGATGACGGCCAGCGAGTAGTGCGCGCGCATCGCCTGGCACAATTGCGCGGTCAGCGCCGTCTTGCCCGAGCCGACGGGACCGCCGATGCCGATGCGCAGAGGGCCATTGGATATGGTCATGACAGGAACAGCCGTGGTTGCAAGGTTTCGTGGTTCATGGCGGCGATGTCGGCGATGAACGCCGCCCCGCCAAGATCGTCCAGTGTCGCCACAGCGGCACGTTCGACAGCGCGCTCGATGACGGGTTCGAGGCTGGCAAGAGCCTCAGCGGCGCCTTCCTGGCCGACAATCGACAGTCTTATGGCGCATTGCAACTGGTTGGAGACGAAGGCGTGCAGATAGGCGCTTACGGTCAGTTGCAGGTCAATCCGCTCAAGCCCAGCCGCCACGCCAACAACCACTGGAAGCGGAGTAGACTTGTCGGGCATTGCGCCGCGCTCCACCCAATGGGAGACAGCCTGAATGAAGGATGTGCCCTGATTGATCGTCTCATTGTACCGCTCCAGCCCGACGCATAGCGCCAGGCATAGCTCGGACGCTTCTCTTATCGCCTGTCGATCACTGGCACTGTGATGTGCTTCAACCAGAATGACCGTGTCGTTCCACAGGGCGCCGTGAGTGATCTGCGCGGTGATCCAGTCCGCCAACGTACTAAGATCATGGACATGGCCGGCGTGAACCGATTGCTCAAGCCCGGCGGAGTAAGCAAAACCGCCGATCGGAAACACCGGTGACAACCAGCTCATCAGCCGCAAAAGTGCCTTTGTGTCCGTCATCTGCCGCCCTCGCGGCGTAGCCATTCAGCGACCGCATCGCCCATGGTCGATCCTGTATGCGCCTTCATCCAGGCCATGAAGGATCGATCGAACCTGAAATGATCGCCAATCTCTGCGGTGAAAAAGCGGCGCACGTTTTGCGTGTTGCGGTAGCCTGAATCAATCACGGTCTTGCTGGTGATCGGATCGCTGTGCCAGTCCCGCCGGTCAGTCATGGCTGTGCCCGTGCGAATGCGCATGGCCATCGTCATGATGATGGCCCGCATGTGCGCCACCATAGGCGCCACCTTCAGGGTCAAACGGTGCATCGATATCAACGACGCTGGCGCCGAGTCCAATGAGCATGTCGCGGATGACGTGGTCCCGCCGGAGCCGAATTGTTTGTTCCGTAATTTCCGCTGCCAGATGACGGTTGCCGATCTGCCAGGCCAGCGTCAGCAGGTGCCGCGGGTCGCGGGCGCGAACTTCCATCAACGCCTCGGGTTTGGCGCGCACTTCGATGATGCGGCCATCGTCAAGCACCAGGCCGTCGCCATGGCGCAGCAGCCTTGCTTCGGGCAGATCGAGCAGGAAGGCGATTGTCGAGCCGTTTTCCAGCCGATCCGAGACCATCCGCATGCGGCGGCGGTGCCGCGCGGTTTCATCCAGCGTGATGGATGCGACCGGATCATGGAAATGGCGGATGACAGAAGAGCAGGTCAACATCAGCACGACCCGGCGTCTGAACCGGGGTCCCACTTCAGCACCGCCAACTGCTGGGAAGCCATTTTCGCCAGCCGCGACGTTACCGCTGTGCCTAAGATTGTGACGTCAGCCCTAGAGCCGATCCGTAGCGGCGCGGACAGCTGCAGCGCGGGTGGTACCACGGGCGCGGAATGTCGATTCAGGAGTCTTGTAGAGCATGTCCACCTCGCGCGCGACGGAAATGGTCGTGGCGACACCGTCGAATGCGCGACCGATATTGGTGAGAACGGAACGATAATTGTAAGCCATGACGTTTTTCCTGAATATTGGATCGAATCCATCGTAAACCTCATATTGCACCGCACAATCACCTGAAGGGTGTGCCAGCCATGCAATTGGCGCATGGCTGGCTGTTCCTGTTCAGATGGCCGTTCCGTGACCATGCGCGCTTCTATTCAAAGAGCAGTTTTTCAATTTCAGGTATTGGATGCCTGGTAAGATCCTTGTTCAACTCGGAGATGATCCGGTCAGCGACGGAACCCGACAATAACTTGCGCAGTTCACCGATGACGACGGCGGGCGCAACAAGGACCAGTTGTTCGAAACGGTCAGCACGAGCACTGTTCTCAAGAACTGAAGCGATCTCGCGGGCGAATTCATGCTTGGCCAGGCGATGCCAGTCAGTCTCTTGCACCGCGCTGCGATGGGCATTGCCGGCGCCATTGGACACCCTGCCTGGACGATCCGTTCCCTGAGCGGCGGTTTTCGGGTTTGGCTGCTCAAAGGCATTGAATACTTGCAGCGCCGGATTATTCGGTGTGCCTGCGTTTTCCAGGAACAGCGCCTTCTCGCCGTCTGCAACCACGACCCAACCCTTGTGCTTCAATCTTATTCCGGACATTGAACTCTCCATCCTGAATTGCTGGAGGCCCATCCAACCCCATTTCGGGGATTTACGGCTTGACCGGGATCAATGGTGGCAAAAGATATCAAAACAGGAAATACCTTTGCGCCATCGGCAGTTCGGTCGCGGGCTCGCAGGTCAGCAGTTCACCATCGGCGCGGACTTCGTAGGTTTCCGGATCGACTTCGATATGCGGCAGGGCGTCGTTGAGCTGCATCGATGCCTTGGAAATGCCACCGCGGGTGTTTTCAACCGCGCACATCTGCTTGGCGGTGCCGAGCTTGTGGGCCAGCCCGTCCTCGATTGCTGCCTGGCTGACGAAGGTAACCGACGAATTGGTCCGCGCCTTGCCGTAAGCGCCGAACATCATCCGGTAGTGCACCGGCTGCGGGGTCGGGATCGAGGCATTGGGATCACCCATCGGTGCCGCAGCGATCATACCGCCGAGCAGCACCATGTCGGGTTTGACGCCGAAAAAGGCCGGGTTCCACAGCACCAGATCAGCGCGTTTGCCGACCTCGATCGAGCCGATATGACCAGACAGGCCTTGGGCGATGGCCGGGTTGATGGTGTATTTGGCGATATAGCGCCGGACTCTGAGATTGTCGTTATCTCCGGTCTCGCCGGGCAGAGGTCCGCGCTGGCGTTTCATCTTGTCGGCGGTCTGCCATGTGCGGATGATCACCTCGCCGACGCGGCCCATGGCCTGACTGTCCGAGGCAATGATCGAAAAAGCGCCGATATCGTGCAGGATATCCTCGGCGGCGATGGTCTCCTTGCGGATTCGGCTTTCGGCAAAGGCGATATCCTCGGGGATCGAGGCATCGAGATGGTGGCAGACCATTAGCATGTCGAGGTGCTCGGCGATGGTGTTGACGGTATAGGGTCGGGTCGGGTTGGTCGAAGACGGGATCACGTTGGTGAGCCCGCAAACCTTGATGATATCGGGGGCGTGGCCGCCGCCGGCGCCTTCGGTGTGAAAGGCGTGAATTGTCCGGCCCTTGAGTGCGTCCACCGTGCTTTCGACAAAGCCGCTTTCGTTGAGCGTGTCGGTGTGGATCATCACCTGGACATCAAACCGGTCGGCCACGGTGAGGCAATTGTCGATGGCCGCGGGTGTCGTGCCCCAATCCTCGTGCAGCTTGAGCGCACAAGCGCCACCGAGGATCATTTCTTCAAGCGCGCCAGGCAACGAGGCGTTGCCTTTGCCGGCGAAAGCCAGGTTCATCGGGAAGGCGTCGGCGCTTTCGATCATCCGGGCGAGATGCCAGGGGCCGGGGGTGCAGGTAGTTGCCAGCGTGCCATGGGCAGGCCCGGTGCCGCCGCCGAGCATGGTGGTCAGGCCGCTCATCAGTGCTTCCTCGATCTGCTGCGGGCAGATGAAATGAATATGGCTGTCAAAGCCTCCGGCGGTGAGGATCTTGCCTTCGCCGGCGATGATCTCGGTGCCGGGTCCGATGATGATATCGACGCCGGGCTGGGTGTCAGGATTGCCGGCCTTGCCGATGGCGACAATGCGTCCGTCACGAAGCCCGATATCGGCTTTGAAGATGCCGGTGTAATCGACAACCAGCGCATTGGTAATGACAGTATCGACCGCGCCATCGGCGCGCGTCACCTGGGATTGGCCCATGCCGTCGCGGATCACCTTGCCGCCGCCAAACTTGACCTCTTCGCCATAGGTGGTGAAATCGCGTTCCACCTCGATGAACAATTCAGTGTCGGCAAGCCGCACCTTGTCGCCGACGGTGGGGCCATACATGGCGGCATAGGCGGCGCGGGAAATGCTGGCGGGCATGGTCGGTTCCTCAGGGCGTTCACAGTGGACACACAATGCGAAGCAAAAACCGGGCCACAAGAGTCCAGCACGTTCATATCAATGCAAACTTCTCCCGAAAGCGCAGGCGCGACTTGACGCCAGAATGAGCCATATACGCTATCGTCCGAATGCGCCCCGTCCGTCCATGCTTCAGCGGCTGTACAAACCCTGTGAAAGCACTTCAATGCGCTCGCGCGTCAGCCGCGCCAGGCACAGGCTACCAACCATTGGCTGCGCGGTTCCGCCGAACACCTCATAGGCTTCATACTCACATTGGGCGTCGCGAAACTTGATCCAGGCGCGCTGGGCCGTGCGCAATGCTTCGAGCGTGGTGGGCACATCAGTGCCCTCTACCTGCTCGGCCACGTATTCATCATTGGCCTTGGCAGCCGCGACAATGCTGGGCCACAGTGCATTGAGATCATTGTCTGCGTCTTCGTAGTCCACGCTGGCACAATAGGTCATTCCGTACTGGGACTGCGGATTAACGCAATCGGGCATTTCGTCGGCCAAGGCAGGCACTGCAAATACAGTCAAAAACGAAAGAGGGCGCGCAACCATCCGCAAGACAAACATGATATTTCCCTTCCTGGCCGAAAACTGGCCATTTGCCGGCACAAAAAACACGCAGATCATCTTACCTGACCCGATGCCGGTTTATGCTCCATTTGATCCCCATCAGAGCGGCGATGGCGCTCAACACCAAGGAAATGTTCATCACACCAAGCTGCCAGTCGCCATTGCCGGCAAATGCGGCCATCGCGTCAGCCATAGTCACATCGCCCCAAAACCGGAACAACGAGCTCCCCTGATCAAAGCCATGCTATACAATAGGAATGGCAGCGTGAGTGTCGACCATAGGTAGCACTCCCAGTCGGGTACGCATTTCCGGAGATACATGACCAATGCCGACCCTATAAGGATGATCGACGCACCTCCGATCCAGACAAATGCAACCCCAGCAAATACATAAGCCATGTTCACACCATCAAAATGACAGTATGCATATTGCCCATCTCCCAGGCTCACCATTCCAATATTATACAAAGTCAAGAAAACATACAGCGTCAAAACCATGACAACCGGTGAGTAACGAAACACTCCAGGTTTCTTTTTAGCGGAAACTTCTGACATTCCATCCATACATTTTACGCATGCACCTCGTTTTGAAAGCAGTCGAGCAAGCCATCCCGGTCAAACCAAGCAAGACCGGGTGTGGCAAACATCGCGTTATTTGAGGAACCCGTATCAGCTTTTCTTTTGACGTGCGCCGACACCGCCGGTCAGGCGCTTGCGGTTGGCGCGTGCAGTTCTGGTCAGCGGTGCGATCGCTGCGGCAAGGATTTCATCGGGCCTGCCTCCGGACGCGGCCATCTTCGCCGCAGCCTGCGAGGCCTTGGCAAAGGCGACTGGCTTTTCCGAAAGCATTTTCTGGTTTTCGGCTTTGCCAACCGGCCACAGCCCGGCCATCCCGAGCATCCGCATGTTGATCACCGACTGGGCTTCGAACGCCAGCACGCCGAGGCCGGACCAGGACTGCCAGATCTGCGCCGGGGTCACCGGCTTCTTCGCCATTACAGCTTGCCCATGATCTGCTGACGGAAGCCGTAGACGGTGCGCTCGCCCGACAACGCCACCAGCGATACATCGCGCTGCTGCCCGGGTTCAAAGCGAACAGCAGTGCCAGCTGCAATATCCAGCCGCTTGCCGCGGCTTTGCGCGCGATCGAAGCTCAACGCCGGATTGGATTCGAAAAAGTGGTAATGGCTGCCGACCTGAACCGGCCGGTCGCCGGTGTTGGCAACCTTGAGCGTGATGGCCTCCAGGCCACTGTTGAGCTCGATATCGCCATCCGGCGTGATGATTTCACCTGGGATCATATAGGCGGTTCTCCATGAAGTTTGGTGGTGCGCAGACGAAGGCTGCCGAATGAACGTGAAGTGAGATGGACCCGGCAGATTTGGATCGGTTGACCCGAAGTATGCGGCAAACGGTTCTACCGGCAACAACGGAACGCTTCTCTTGTAGCACATAACGCGGAAACAATAGGCGCAGAACTTCCACGTGGTTTGAACGACGACCACGTCAGCGTCACCGCTGCCATCAAATAAGGCAAATGGTCAAAAACCAGGCACAGTCTGGTCACGAAATATGCACCAAATGACCTTGAGCGAAGATGAAACAATATCGCGCCGGTACCGTTCTTGCCCTGTCACGCACCGTCGAGGTGGGTGATTCTGGAAATCAATAGAGGACGCAATCCAATGAAATCCATGAGCAAGATTATCACGACCGCACTGATCACCACCACCCTGGCTGCCGCACCGGCGGTCGCCGGCTCGGTTGGCGCCACCGTCGGCGGCGACACCGCCGCAGGCATCACGGCCGATACCGGTTCATCCGCCGGCGCGAACACCGGTGCCGCAACCGATCTTTCAGCCAGCGCCGGCGCAACCGGACAGGCCGCCAGCGACGCCAATGTCGCGGCTCTGATCAAGGGCAACGCCGAGGCGGCAAAGGAAGTCCAGACCATGACCGACGCTGAAGCTGTGACTGTCGTTCACGTCGACACCGCGGCTGAAGCTTCCGCCAACGGCATCGATACGGCGCTGAAGGAAAACCGCGAGGCGGTTGACGAACTGCAGACTTCATTACGCGCCAATGCCGCCGTTTCCGAAAAACTGGAGGCCGAAGGCGTCAATATCGCCAGCGTTGTTGCGGCCAAGGCGGATGCCAACGGACAGTTGAAGGTATACGTGCGCTAAGCGTACAACGACGCTATCCGACAGGCGCGGGCTCCGGCCCGCGTCTTTTGTTGCTTCACCCACGATTTGGCGACCCCACATCCGGACGCGGCCGCACCGGGCTTAGCGGATTGGCTGGTGCACGGTCACCAGCTTGGTGCCATCGGGGAACGTGGCTTCCACCTGTATATCGTGAATCATCTCGGCGACGCCCGACATCACCTGGTCACGGGTAATGACATGTGCACCCGCCTCCATCAATTCGGCCACAGGGCGGCCGTCACGCGCGCCCTCGACGACAAAATCGGTGATCAGCGCAATTGCCTCGGGGTGGTTGAGCTTGACACCGCGCTCGAGCCTGCGGCGCGCGACGATTGCCGCCATGGCGACCAGCAGCTTGTCTTTTTCTCTCGGTGTCAGGTTCATGGCATGTCTTTCATAGCGACCAGACTTTCGGCACACCGCCATCGCGGTTGAGATGGTGGATCAGCGGGACAAGGATCTTGCGCAATTCATAGCTATCCTTGGCGACCAGCCTCGCAAGAAGCTTGCCAGTTCCAGCCTCCCTGCCTGGCATAAAGCTGGCACCGCCGGAGATACCGATGATGTCGCGCAGCCGGTCGAGCTTCGATTCGGCTTCCGGAGCAATCATCAGCACGGTTGCCATGGCGAGCCCGCCGTTGGCGATTGCCGAGCGCGTCAGCGCAGCGGCGATATCGGGGCCAAGCCGTGTCTCTTCGGCGTGCAGCAACCCACCCGAACCGCGCACACGCCAGCGATCACGAACGTTTCCGGAGACAACCGCTTCGCCCATCGCCAGCCTGCCAAACACCAGCGGCTCGATCATCAGCAGCCGCGCGCCGGGCGCCATGTTGACGTCAATGGTTCGCCGCAACCGCGCGCGATCAAACAGGATGGTCTCCTGCGGCAACCAGATGAGCGCACTTGATGGCGCCAGCGCCAACCTTACCGATACCGCCGCCTCGCTGAGCCCCTCGGCCTTATACGTCTTTTCGCAGGCCTGAGTGGTCAGGCTCATCTGCGTGCCCTCGCCGGCCTCGAAGCTCCAATCCATGCAGTCGCCGCCGGTCAGGCCACCGGCGGTGTTTATCAGCACCGCCTCAAGGGGCACGCCGCGAGGTACACGCGGCAAGCGGATGCGCGCCGAGCCTTCCTGATACAGGCGATCGATGCGGCTTTGGCCATCCGACAGCTTGACGGATAGCCGCCCCTCGCCGCGCGTGCGCTGCATGGCAACGCTGGCTGCGGTTGTCGGAACTGGAAATATGGAGGTCATGGGCATCCTATTTCGATCAGCGCGGATCATCGGGTCCGATAATCAAGAATGGATGGTTTCGGCGCAAGGGCGTTTCGTGTGCGCGAAGCACCGAATACCGGCCAAACAACAGGCAACCAGCCCAAACTTTGTGCAGGTGAGAGGCGACAGCCCATCCGGCCGTCATGCCGCTCAACAGATCACCCGAGTGCGATCAGTTTTTCGGGGCTGAACAAGAACGGCGGGGCGATGCCCGCCATGTCCGACAGCGGCAGCATGGAATCGGGCACATCGAACCCCATGACATCGCGCATGAAGGATGTCCGCGCGGTTATGCGCGCATGAACATCGGGATGCCGGGCCTTGAGATCGGCGCGCAGGCTATCGTCGGCGATGACAATCGTGTCCTCCATGCGGGTGGAGAAATAGACTGGTGACGAAGGAATGATGTCGACCTGCATGACGTGGCCCGAGCGCAGCGGCATTTGGGACCCCTCAAATATCGGCGACGACAACCATTCATCGGTGTCGATGAGATGACCTGGATTGAGAAACACGCCGAATTTCTCAAAGGGCAACAGACGGTCGATCTCTGCCTTCACCGCGCCGCCCGACACGCCCGGGCGCATCATCGAGAACCAGCGGTCGAGCGCCTGCACATAGGGCCCAGCGAAGGCTTCCACATAATCGCGTGACGGCTCGGGAAGGTCGTTAGCACCATGCGCCAGCCAGCCGGCGCGGCAGCAATTGGCGCGCCAGACACACATGTTGAAAGACAGTGGCTGGCCGAGTTGCAATGTGTTGCCGCTCGGGCCTGCCAGCCCCAGCGGTGCGCTGTCGTCGGTACAAAAGGTCGGATGACACCCCAGCGGCATGCCGTTCATGCCGGCTGCCTGCAGCACCTCGAAATCGCTCATGCCCTCGCGCATGGCAAAAATCATCGCCCGGACGCTGCGCGATACCACCGAGTTGGCGTGTTCGAACAGGGCGATATCATCGGCATCGGCAATCGTGCGCAAACCGTCCAGCGGGTTCATGAACATGGCGGTCTGGTTGGTGACGGCATCGTAGCCTGCCAGGGCGCGCAACGTATCGGCAATGAAGGACGGCGCCTCGATGGCGTGCGCTGGATCCGGGTGTTCGCCCTCGGTAAAATACTTCCAGCCGGCTACGCCGACGCGGGATCCGCTGCCTATCCCCTCGCCGGCCAGAATTTCGGCCAATTGGCGGCTGTCGGCGCGCGGCTGGCTGATCAGGGAGAATGGCTGGTAGCGCTCGTGCCGGATTTCGCCGACGGCAAACATCGGACTGGCGCCAAGATAATTCTCGCATTCATTGCCGACGATGAACAGCGGCAGGCGGTCCTTGCTGAGAACCAGCAAGGCTTCCTCGAAACGTGGATCGAAGCCCGTCAGCCATACCATGGTGCCGAAATGCTCGCGATCAGCGTAGACGACCAGCGTATCCAGGCCGACAAGCTCCATCCGCTCACGCGTGGCCTGCAGCCGCCGGCGGTACACGGCAGCATCGCGGACGGCAGGCAACGGTGCGGCGTCGTAATCGGGCCATTCGGTCTCAATCAGGCGGATTGGCTTGCTCATCTCGGGCTCCGTGCTGGTGGCACCGCGAAGCCTACAAGGATGGCCGGAAGAGGCAAGCGCGGGTGAAGGCGGAAACATTATTTCAGGCAAAAGGAAACCAAACGGCTCTCTGCAGCGTTTAACGATCAATGAATGGACCGAAAGGACTGACCATGTTGATTTCTACGCTTGCACTTGCAATGAGCATCGCCATGATGGTGTCAGCCATCGTGATATTGTATAATGAAACCTTGGCCCGGAAGCGGGAGCACTCGTTCGAGTAGAACCGTCTCCGTTTTTTTGTAGCCGCATCTCAATGGAGTCACCCATGAAACGTATCGCAATTTCAACGCTTGCAGCGGTTTCCCTCATTGCCCTCGCTGGCTGCACCACCACTGAACAGCGGGCTGGAACCGGTGCGGTTGTCGGGGCAGGAACCGGGGCGCTGATTGCTGCGGCTACCGGCAGCAGCGGTCGCGGTGTCGCCACCGGCGCGCTGATTGGCGGCGCAGCAGGCGCACTCATCGGTGCGGCGACAACTCCTGGCATGTGCCGCTACCGCGACGCCCGCGGTCGGGTCTATGAGGCAGCTTGCTGATTTAGCGCTGCTCTGAACAATTGAGCCCCGCCCCGGCTTTCAGGCCGTCCGGGCGGGGTTCAATTTGTCTTGGCAGCAGGCATGTCAAAATCGCGCCGGCTCAGTTACGCCAGATAGCCAGGGTCAAACGGCAAGGATCGTGGTGACGCGTTATCAAAATGCAACGTGAGGCTATCCGCTTCGATGGTAATATCGCGGACCGTCCCTTCACCGGACGCAACCCGGCACGCGCCAATTACCTGACGAATCACCACTTCACCTGCTTCCCCCAACGCAAACGCAGTCTCCACCCCGTCACGGTTTAAATCATTGCCGGCAATCGATGCCGCATGACCAAGTGACGAGGCGCGAGCGTCTTCAATGCCAAGCACACCGGTATGACGGCCAGACCATGGCGCGTAATCACGGCCGCCATTGCTGAACCACAACATGGTGACGGGCAGAACCTGCGGCTGTTTGAGAATGATGACCCGGTCGGCTTCAGCTCGGCGGGTAATGCAACTCCAACCCAGCGACCGCCCCGGTTGTTCAACCAAGGTGAGAAAATCTTCATGGCTGGTCGCCGGCGGATAACGGGTGAGATCGGCAGTGCCGCCGTCAGCCAGCGGAAAAGCGGTAAGATCGTGAGTCTTCGCCGGATAGGCGAACACCGAGCGGCCGTGAGCCGGATCCGGCTCCAGCGCGCCGGGTGGGCTCACCGCATATGATTTGGGCGAGAACGCCAGTTCGCCCCCCTCCTGCATATGCACCATGACATGGTGGGCAGCCGATACGGCGCCGGCGCCGCCAATAAACCGATGCTCCTGGTAGATAAACGGGTGGCCTGCCACCAACGTAATTCGTTTTTCAACGGTAGCGCCCATCACAAGCCGCGAAAGCCGGAATGCAGCTTGCAGACGTTTTTCTGCCTGTGTCGTGCCGATATGCTCCCAACTGCAGTTGGACGGCCAGCCATGCAAGGGTGCCTCTTCAACATCATTGCGCCCGAACGGAGCGCAGAAGAAATCTCCAGACAGGCGCTGGACTGTCAGCGGGGTGTCGGGCGGGAATGTTGCGGCCGGGTCATCGATCCATGGCGCCCGGTGCAACGGTGTCAACGTGCGCTCGCCATCGCTGACGGTGAGCCTGGCTATGTGGCCGGAGCTCGCATCAAGACTGATGGTGATTGGGTCGAAGTCAAACGTGTGAAGGGTCATGGTCTGTTCCAGAATGCGATCCGGCATTCCTACAACATCGGCTTGGAGACCGGAATTGCTTTTCGGCTTTCCGCCGGATTATGCGCCGCAGGAGGTCACGGGGTTTGTCGCAGAAGCTGCATCTGCTAGAGCCTCAGTCACAATCCGATCGGTGCGAAAACGGAGAAAAAATGTCCAGAACCACCAAAGTGGATGTGATGGTGCTTGGCGCAGGTGCTGCGGGCATGATCTGCGCCATAGAAGCCGCGCGTCGCGGCCGCTCGGTGGTCATCGTCGATCACGCCCGCGCACCTGGCGAGAAGATCCGCATCTCGGGCGGCGGCCGCTGCAACTTCACCAATCTCCATTGCAGCCCCTCGAACTTTCTGTCAGCCAATCCGCGCTTTGCCATTTCCGCGCTCAAATCCTTCACCCAGCACGATTTCATCGACCGGGTGAAAGCCCGCAACATTGCGTTCCATGAGAAAGCGCTGGGGCAACTGTTTTGCGATGGCTCGGCCCGGCAGATCATCGCCATGCTGACCGATGACATGACCGAAGCCGGTGCGCGGCTCCAGCTTGCGACCGAAATCACCGACGTCAGCCGGATCGATGAGGGTTTTGAGGTCCGGACCAGCGGCGGGGTCTGGCAATCCGATCGACTGGTGATCGCCACCGGCGGAAAATCGATCCCGAAAATGGGCGCCACCGGCCTTGGTTATGATATTGCCCGGCAGTTCGGCCACGAAGTGACAGAAACTCGCGCCGGACTGGTGCCGTTTACCTGGGCCTCCAACATGGCCGAAAGCTGGAGCGGTCTGTCGGGCGTGTCGCTGGATGTCGATGCCCACTGCAATGGCGCCCGCTTCAAGGAGGCGATGCTGTTTACCCATCGCGGCTTGTCGGGACCGGCGATGCTGCAAGTCTCTTCGTACTGGCGCGAGGGCGATGCGGTGATCGCCGACCTGGCACCCGAGCAAAATCTCTCAGACCTGCTGAAATCGGAACGGACGAACCGGCCGAAAAGCGCGCCCTGGACAATACTGGGCGAAGCCTTGCCGAAACGGCTGGTTCAGCAGCTTGAACGTGAGGCCGGAATACCAGCGGTGCGGCTGGCCGACATGAACAATGCGGCGATCGAGCAAATGGCGGCCAGGTTTCATGAATTTCGCGTGGTGCCCGGCGGCACCGAAGGCTACCGGACGGCGGAAGTCACGCTCGGCGGCGTCGACACGGCGCAATTAAATCAGAAAACCATGGAAAGCCGGCTGGTCCCGGGGCTACATTTCATCGGCGAGGTCATGGATGTGACGGGCCATCTGGGCGGACACAATTTCCAGTGGGCATGGTCATCGGGCGTGGCTGCCGGACGGCACGCCTGACACTATGGATTCTATTGAAGACAGGGAGACTAAAATGCGCATTTTGTTTACAGGCGGATCCGGCAAGGCCGGACGGCATGTCATTCCCTATCTTCTCGATCAGGGCCATCGTGTGGTCAATGTCGACCTGACTCCGCTTGACCATCCCGGCGTCGACAATCTGACCGCTGACATCACCCAGTCGGGAGAGATGTTCAACGTCATGACCAGCTACGCCAATTTCGACGAACTGGAACCGGGGACCGGAGTGCCGAAATTCGACGCAGTGGTGCATTTTGCAGCTGTGCCGCGCATCCTCATTCGCCCCGACAATGAAACCTTCCGGATCAACACGATCGGCACCTACAATGTCGTGGAAGCCGCGGTGAAGCTTGGAATTTCCAAAATCATCGTTGCCTCGTCGGAGACCACCTATGGTGTCTGCTTTGCCGATGGCGAGGTCAGCCCGCCCAGCCTGCCGGTGGAAGAGGACATGGATGTCAACCCGATGGATTCCTATGGTCTGTCGAAGGTGGTCAACGAGCAGACGGCGCGCGGCTTCCAGCGCCGTTCGGGGTTCGACATCTATGCGCTGCGCATCGGCAATGTGATCGAGCCGCACGAATATGATCTGTTTCCGGGGTTCTTCGCCCACCCCGAAGTGCGTCGCCGCAACATATTCTGTTACATCGACGCCCGCGATCTGGGCCAGATCGTCGACCGATGCCTGACGACCGACGGGCTGGGCTTCCAGATCTTCAATGCCGGCAATGACACCAATTCAGTTGACCTGCCGACGGCCGAGATCGCCGAACGGTTTTTTCCCGGTGTCGCCTTCAGTCGGGAGATGGGCGAGCACGAAGCGCTCTATTCCAATCGCAAAATTCGCGAGATGCTGGGTTTTGTCGAGGAACACAACTGGCGCAAACATGTAAAATAGCGCCTGGCTTCGACGCTGCCTTTTCCTGCAGAAAGAAGCTCGCCTTTAATCAAATACCCCTAAACCTGACTTAAGCCATAGGATTAGCCACAATGATCAGACACACAGTTACGTTCAGCCTGAAACATGAAAAAGGCTCTGATCGTGAGCAGCATTTTCTTGCCGACGCACGGCGCATTCTCTCTGCAATTGCCGGCGTCGAGCAGTTCGAAGTGCTGCGCCAAACCGGCGCCAAGAACAACTTCAGCTATGGCCTGTCGATGGAATTTGCCAATCAGGAGGCTTACGATTTTTACAACAATCACCCGGACCACGTGGCATTCGTGCGCGACCGCTGGTTGCCGGAGGTCAAGGAATTCCTGGAAATCGACTACGTGCCGATGACCGGTTGATCTGCCGGAATACACCTCAGCGACATAAACGCATAATTGACAATACCGATACGAAAACCAGCAATCGGAGGCGTTGGCCGTGGTTCCTGACGGGCGAGCGCTGCTCGGTAACAAGTTCTTGGTGTTCTTCTGTTAGGTCTTCTTCAAAGGCCAAACCATGACGATCGGAAAATCGTTTTGAACATCAATAATCTGACCGATATTCACACTTGCGAATCCGACACTTGGGAACGCGCCCTGGATGCGGCAGGCCTGGGTGTCTGGAATTGGGATCTGCGCACGGGGCGCTGTGATTACTCCGAACCGTGGTGCCGGATGCTCGGCTACCAGAGGAGCGACTTTGCGGATGACGCCGATCTATGGCTGATGCTTGTTCACCCCGACGACCGGGAACGATCGATCCGGAGCGGTGATCTGCACATCGCCGGCGAGACCGAAAGCATCGAAACCGAACTGCGCCTGCGGCACAAGGATGGCCACTGGATTTGGGTACTGGACAGGGGCGCTGTTGTCGAGCGTGATAACGCTGGACGGCCGCTCCGCGTCGTTGGTGTCCAGACCGACATCACACGCCACAAGCAGGCCGAACGAAACCTCCGCAGGGTAAACGAGCGATTCAGGCTCACGCTCGCAGCATCAGGAATGGGCATCTGGCACTTCGACATAGACCGCCAGCAGAGTAACTGGGACGCTCGGACCCGTGAGATATTCGGACTGGCACCGGGACCGGAAGATGTCGTGCCAGCCGCCTGGCACGGGCATCTTCACCCGGATGACCAGGAGCGTACCGAGCGCGAGCACCTTCAGGCGCTGACAAACAGCACCGAAGTTACCCTTCGCTACCGGATCATCCGTGAAGACGGAGAAATCCGTCACGTTGAAACGCTCGCAAAATTTGTGCCGGAGGAGGACAGCTCCGGGTTTCTGGTCGGCACCATCAGGGATGTCACCGACGAGGTCAGCGCCGCCGACGCGTTGCTGGCAGAAAAAGAGCGCTACAAGGTAACCTTGGAATCCATCAGCGATGCAGTAATCAGCACTGATGTCGACGGACGGATCACCTTTGGCAATCCGGCTGCATCGAAAATGTTGGCGCGCACGCAGCCCGAACTCGTTGGCGAGCCGTTTGCCGAAGTGTTCGGCGCGGAATTGGCCGAGGCTGGCAGCGAGGCCCCGGTCGACATCGATGGCGACTGTACTGTCACCGGCCTCAAATCCGGCATCTTCAAATGCAGGCGCAGCCCGATCCTTTCATCCAACGGTGAATTGTGGGGCAGCGTCTGCACCTTTCAGGACGTAACCGAGGAAGCAAAACGGCAACGCGAACTCGCCTATGCGGCACGCCACGACGCGCTCAGTGGACTGCTCAACCGGGTTGCCTTTGACGAAGAGCTCGAAAACGCCATCGTCAGCGCCGACAAGACACCATTTGCCATTCTCTACATCGACCTTGATCACTTCAAGGCGCTGAACGACTGTGCCGGCCATGCCGCAGGCGATGAAGCCCTGCGGATGATTGCTTCAAGCGTAAGTGAGAACCTTCCTGCCGGCGCGGTGTTTGCCCGGCTTGGCGGCGATGAATTTGCCATCCTGCTGCCGGCATCAAACGAAGCGTCTGCGAAAACAACAGCCGATACCGTTATCGAAGCAGTGCGCAGTGTCGACTTGCGCTTTACCGATGTTCGTCAGCCACTTGGCTGCAGCGTCGGCATTGCCATCATCAACGACACCTCGGTCATCCCGGCAGACGCCATGGCGCGCGCCGATGACGCCTGCTACGCCGCCAAATCGGCCGGGCGCAGCAGGCATTCGACTTTTGCCGAGGACACCAGTTTTCTCACCTCAGGGCTTACCGCAGCGCGGCGGGTTGCCGAGCTGACCGAAGCGATCGGGGAAAACCGGATTAAGCTGTTCGGCCAGGAAATCCGCTCGATGAAGACCCCGCACGAATGGTCAGGGCGGATCGAGATCCTCGCCCGCCTGCAGGATCGCGACGGCAAGATCATTCCACCGGGCGATTTCATTCCCGCTGCCGAGCGGTTCGGAATGGCATCGACACTGGATCGCTGGATCATCAATTCCGCGCTGAGCAAATATGGTCCGGTCATGGAGGCCGTCGGCCTGACGCTGGGCTTCAACCTTTCGGCCCAGACATTATGCGATCCGCAGCTCTGGCCGTTCATCAAATCGGCTATCGAGAAAACCGGGGCTCCCTCTGCGCGGATCGCTTTCGAAATTACCGAGACGGCTGCAGTGACCTGTTTTGAAACCGCTGACCAATTCGTCCGCAACGCACGCGAGCATGGGTGCACAGTTTGCCTGGATGATTTCGGCTCGGGCCTGAGTTCGTTCGATTATCTGCGCCAGTTCCCGATCAATTGCATCAAGATCGATGGTAGTTTTGTGGAGAAACTGACGGAAAGCCGCTTCGATCGCGCCATCGTTTCCTCGATGACCGGCATCGCCAAGGAGCTCGGGCTTTACATCGTTGCCGAAAAGATCGAAGACGAGGCGACCGTCGAACAGCTCCGCCAGATTGGCGTGACCTTCGGTCAGGGCTTTCACCTGCATCGTCCCGAACCACTGGCGGATTTGGTCGAGCGACGGCTGGCAACCAGCCTCAAAAAGATCGCCTAAGACGCCAAGCCTGCGATTCGGGGTCGGGGGCCGCGCTCCTGTGTCCGAGCGATCGGAGGGGAGCATGCCGGTAGCGCCATATATCCGATCCGGACAGCAAGACGCAGGACCGACACAATCGACACAATCGACACAATCGACACAATTTTGTCGGGAACCCTTGGCGCGTCTATCGGTTATGATCCTGAAAGGAGAGTGTCATGGCCAAATTCAAGAAAGGCGATCATGTCGACTGGAACTCGGAAGCCGGTCATGTCAGTGGCCACATCATCAAGATCCACGAACGGGATTTCGACTACAAGGGCCATTGCCATCGCGCCACGGCTGAAAACCCGCAATATGAAATCAAGAGCGACAAGACCGATCACATTGCCGCACACCGGGAACAGGCGCTGACCAAACTCGCAGATACCTGACCACGGTTGCAGGCTGGTTGTCCCGCGCCGGAGATCCACCCGAATCCGGCGACGAAATGAAAGCGACGCCTCTCAACCGCACAAAGTGCACCGCCAAGGGCGGTTCATGGCTCTATTGGTCCCTGCAGAAAAACCGTTGGCATACACGTCATTTCTACATTGATGCGTCGGGCGGGATCGGCTAGAAGACCTCTCACGCACCGCTTCGCGGCGCCTTCGGCGGCTTCGCCAAAGGCCTCGGATGCACCCGTAGCTCAGCTGGATAGAGCGCTGCCCTCCGAAGGCAGAGGTCACAGGTTCGAATCCTGTCGGGTGCACCATAATATAATCCAATGATCACGATGGGTTATGTATGGACGAACAAGCTGCGAATATCTCCTGGTTTGCCACCGGTCACAAACTGGTCACACTGACAGGAATTCCCAACGTGGGATCCCAACAAAAATGCAAAGACAAAGGGCAAGCACACGTTCGGCACTCAGGCCAACGTCCCCACTCTAAGAGCTTTCAAACTCACACCGATGCACTCCGCTGGATATGGCAGACCGAACAAGAGCTAGGCCGGGTGGGCCGAGCCTATGGCCCATCCATTCATAAGCGGACGACCGTTGCGGATCTGCCAAACAGATATCTTGGCTTCACTTTTCATGGGAACTGATCTCTGTCCCACCGATCAAATGTTTCATTCGCTGATTGGCGCGCTCTCCGGAATGCACCGGATGCGCAGTTGGGTCGCCGCTTCGATCTTGTAGCGGGAGAAAAGCATCGGCAGGTAAGCCTCCCTGCCCCACGGATCGAGATGATCGTCATAATGCCGACTGCGCGGATCACCCGACTGCCCGGGCGCATTGATGAAAACGCAATCATCCCAGCCACCGATATCGAGCACCATCCGAAACGATGCGCCGACAGTCATTGCGAATGTATCCGGATCGTAGTCGGCAGCGTTCGGCGTCAACCCTGAGCCACCTTTGGCGACCCTGCGTGTGTTGAGCGTATCATCGCCGAGCAAGCTCGAAAGCGGATGGAGAAACAGAGAATGGTGCAAACTGTCCCACTGCCATTTGGCGCAGTCCGCCCCGCCCCGAGATACTGCTTCCCGCCAGGCAGCAGCCAGTGTTTCGCCGACAATGAGATTGCGCGCGGCCTCAGGGGCCTCGCCAAACCGTGCATCGGGAGACTCCATCAGTTCCGTAACCAGCATCGTGTCGATCGCCGCGATATCGGTGACAGAGAAATGATCGAAACTGCCCGGGACACAATGTTCTGCAACCCGGCGCAAGAGATGCCGGCGGAACCAGATTTCAAACAGCATGGCGGGACCCGAGTCACCATCGATACTGCCGCTCCACCCGGAGAAGAATGCCTTCGCCTGCCGGGCATCGGGGTCTGAAAAATCAATGTTGGCGACGACGCCAGTAAGGCGTTCGGCCGTTGGCGAAGCAAAGCTTGTTTGCAGGCTGATGCTGTCCTTGATGGAATGCGTACCGGATTCGTCCAATTTGCGGGCAATAGCTTCATAGCGGCACGGATCGCACCATTCAAAACCGGACTTGTGACGGCGATAATCGAAATCGGCGGGCAAATTCATTTCATTGGCGGTCGCCACCCAGCCGCACTCGGGATTGAAGGTTTTCGGGTGGTCGCTGGGCGCCATAAAGCCGCGCCACTCCCGGCTTCCGTCACCGGGGACCGGCATCAGTCCGTCCCATTCGGCGCGGACAGGCACGAAGCCTGACATGATCCAGCCGATATCACCGGATGTGTCCGCATAAACATGGTTGAGCGTTGGCGTGCGCCAATGCGACCGCGCCTCGACAAAATCGTCCCAGTTATCAACCTTCTGATAGCGCAGCGCACCCAGATAGGGGGCTGATCCCGGCTCACTCCAGATCGAGCGCATCGCATAGGCCCGCTGGTTGGACGGATCAGAAAACAACATCGGGCCGTGGATCGTGAAGGCCAGCGAAACCGTTTCGGGCTCCCCGTCCTTCACCGGAATTTCTTCGGAAACAATGCTCATACGCTCCCACCGGTCCTCGAAGCGATAGAGTTCCGGGTCGTCCGGGTGAAGCTCGTAAATGTAAAGATCAGACTGATCGGCCACATGAATCGTAAAGCAAAAGGCGCTGGTCTGGTTGTGACCGATGGCAATGCCCGGCACGGCCGGTTCACCCGCACCGATCACGTCAAGGCCAGGCGCGTTGAGGTGGGATACGTAACGCAGCGATGGCAGCGACAATGTGCGGTGCGGGTCACTCGCAAGGATCGGACGACCAGTCGTCGTTCTGGCCGCGGTAATCGCCCAGTTGTTGCTACCGCCGGCATTTTCCCCGGTCGGAGCCACAGCCTGGTTGAAGTTCGGCGGCGCTGTACCGAGTTCAAAGATACGCCGCACTTCCGACGGGATTGGCTCGAGGCCAAGCCCCTCGGGCATCTGAAGTGTCCATTCAGGTTCGAGCCGTCGGCGCATCGCCTCGGCATCCACACCGCACGTATTGATAACGTCGGATCGCGTGATTTCCCGCACCAGATTGAAAAGTGGACCGTGGCTGCGAATACGCACGCAATCCTCTGCGCACCAGAGGGCGGGGCGCGTCCCGGTTCGGACAAATTCCACCGGCATCAGACCATGGTCTTTTTCTGTTTCGCCGATAAAAGCGTTGATGCCTGCGACAAACGCTTCGGTAATCGCGCGGGCATCCGCTCCGTAGCTCTCCCATTCGGCGTCCATATTCCCACGATACAGCAAAAGCCGTGCGGCACGGTCGGCTTCGATGAAAGCCGGCCCGAAATCATTGGCCAATTGTCCCAGGCCACGTTTGCGCCAGAGGTCGATTTGCCAGAGCCGGTCGCGGGCGACCGCAAATCCCTGGCCGAAAAAGGCATCATGATCGCTACCGGCAAAAACATGCGGAACTCCCCAGCGATCAATCAGGATTTCCAGTTCGCTCTCCAACCCGGAAAGCCGAAACGCAATGTGAGGAGTGGTGTGCATGGTGTCCCGTCGTCGCAGCCCCCAGGCCGCCGCTTGGATAGAAGGCAAAAGGGCGGCCCCGGAAGGCCGCCCTCAACTCGTGTTATTTCCACTTCGCCCAGTAGAAGCGCGGCATCTCATCTGGGGTGGCGTTGAATTCCAATTCGCTTGTGTAAGCGTAAGGAACAACGAACGAATGGATCGGGGCCATCAAGGCGCGTTCGGTGATTAGCTTGATCGCTTCACCATAGATTTCTTCGCGCTTTTGTGGATCAACCTCGGTGCCACCCTTTGCCACCAGTTCCGCGACTTCGGCGTCCCCGACGCGGTCGGATGACGACTGACCGCCGAAGAAGGCCGGCAGAATGGCCGAGACATCCATCAGTGAATAGGAGCCCCAGTCCCAGTACCCGATCGGTACCTGTCCCTTGCCGAATTGGTCGACCAGTGCTGCGCCCTGCATCACGCTCGCATCGGTCTTGATGCCGACCTTGGTCAGGTCTTCCTGCACCTTGGCAACCCATTGTGCACTACGCGCGCCAATTAGCTGGGTTTCAAAGCCATCCGGATAACCGGCTTCAACGAGGAGTTCCTTGGCCCTTTCCGGGTTGTAGTCATACTTCACCGCCTTATCGGCAATGCAACCGAACTGGTCGGGAAAGCACGGCGTGTCGATTGCACGCGCATCGCCCTGGACCAGATACTTGACCAACTCTTCCTTGTTGATGGCGTGCAGCATTGCCTGGCGGACTTTCACATTGGCAATGGGATTGTCCTTGTCGGTGCCGTCACCAACGATATTGAAGTTGAGAAAGCCGATCCGCATGGATTCAAAAAGGTTCGCATCGATGTTCGGCTGGGAGTTCAGCTTGTCGACCTGGTCGGCGTTGTACTTCCAGATCCAGTCGGCCTTACCGGAGATCAATTCCAGCATTTCAGTTGATTCATCGTTGACGACGCGTATTTCGATATTGCCGATCGCGGCAGGCAGTTTGGGGCTGTCGAAATAGTTCTCGTTGCGGGTCATGAAATAGCGGCTGACGCCCTCGATTTCCTTCATGACATAGGGACCGGTGCCCACCAGGTTCTTGCCCATGCCTTCGGGCCCAACCTTGCTGTGATACTCGTTGGGATAGATGAACAACGGCCCGGCGAGATATTCAAGCGCGGCCGGGAACGGCGCCTTCAGATTGACGTCAACAGTGAACTCGTCAACCTTGACTGCGTCCTTGATGAAGCTGCTGTTGTTGGGCGTAAGGATCTTGTTGGCGGGATCGACGAGGAAATTCAAAGTATAGACGACGTCATCGGCATCGAACGGCTCGCCATTGTGGAACTTGACGCCCTCGCGCAACTTGAACCGAATGGTGGTGTCATCCGTCCATTCCCAGCTTTCGGCCAGAAGTGGCGCATATTCGCCGGTGGACGGGATCTTCAACAAAAGCGTGTCCATGACCATCGAGTTGATGATGATGCCTGAACGTAGCTGGTTGAAATGTGGATCGACGTTGGGAACAGATTCTTTCCATACGATACGTAGCGTGTCATCGCTCTTGCCGGCCTGTGCCGGGGTCGCTGCGAATACGCTGGCGCTGAGTACAGCGACAAGCGTCGAAATAATTCCGGATTTCATGTTCTAGAACTCCCTGTTTGGATTAAAATCGGTCGACAGGCTCCTCAGACATCGGACCGTTTCATCGAAAAAATGCATGCGTATTGTCGGAACCTCCCTCGTTGCTTGGTCTGATTATGGGCCGGGTGGTGGAGAGAGCGCCGGAATGCCGGCATCTGGATCGATATCGAGTGCGGAGGCGAGCAGCCGCTGCGTATAGGCATGTTGCGGCGCCTGCATTACCGCCTCGGTGCGACCAACTTCGACAAGCTCTCCGAAATACATGACCGCCACGCGATCCGAGAGGAACTGCACGACCTGCAGATCATGGCTGATCAGGATCAGAGAAAGCCCCATTGTCCGACGAAGGTCGTTGAGAAGATTGAGAATCTGCGCCTGTACGGACACGTCGAGCGCTGATGTTGGCTCGTCGCAAATCAGGATACTTGGTTCGAGCACCAGCGCACGGGCGATGGCCACACGCTGACGCTGACCGCCGGAAAGCTGGTTTGGATAGCTCGACAATGTGCGCTTGGGCAGGCCAACGGCCTCGATGACAGCGGCCACTTTTTTCCGCCGCACTTCCGCATCCTTGATCCCGTGTACCCAGAGCGGCCGTTCAACAGCCTCGCCGATGGTTTCGCGCGGGTTCAGCGAGGAATACGGATCCTGGAATACAGGCTGGAGAATACGCGCCACCCCCTTGCGCGACATCCCGCCAATTGCCTCACCGTGCAAGAGCACGCTCCCCTCAGTCGGGGGCTCCAGGCCGAGCAGCAGGCGTGACAGCGTGGACTTGCCACACCCGCTTTCGCCGATCAGCCCGAGGGCTTCGTTCTTTTTCAGATCGAGCGAAAAGTGCTTGACCGCTTCGATGGTCCGCTTGCCGCTCAACAGGCCGGAGTTCAGCGTATAGGTCTTGCTGACCCCGCGCGCCTCCAGAACGATATCGGTTGTTTGTAATGCGGTCATCACAGCGCCTCCGGCAATGTGACACGATCACAGCGAACCCAGTGTTCGCCGGACCGTTGCAATTCAATATTTGCGGCGCATGCCGGCTGCGCCTCCTTGCAGCGGCTCATGAAGGTGCACCCGGTCATGTCACCGATCAAACTCGGCACAGTTCCCGGAATTACCTGCAAAGGTTGGCCGTGCCGTCCGGGCTGGGAAGTCGGCAGGCATCCAAGCAACCCCTTGGAATAGGGATGCAGCGGTCGGCGAAAAAACTCGGCAGTTGGCGCCTGCTCCACGACCTGCCCGCCATACATGACGACGATGTGGTCGGCCACGCGCGAGGCAATTGCCAGGTCATGGGTGATCAGCAGAAGCGCCAGCCCGAAGCGCTGTTTGAGATCGATGAGCAAGCGGAGAATTTGCGCCTGCACCGTCACGTCGAGCGCAGTCGTGGGCTCGTCGGCAATGATCAGTTCCGGCTCGCACATCATCGCCATGGCGATGACAACGCGCTGCCTGAGACCGCCTGACAGTTGGTGCGGATACTGGCTGATACGCTCGGCCGGATCCGGAATACCTACCTGACCGAGCATCTCGATGGCGCGGGCGCGCGCATTGGCTTTCTCTTGCGGACGATGACGGCGATACACTTCCATCAGTTGCTCGCCAACGGTCAGTGATGGGTTCAGTGCGGTCAGCGGCTCCTGGAAAATCATTCCGATCTTGTTGCCGCGAATCCGCCGCAACCGGCTTTCGCTGGCATTGCGGAGATCTTCGCCCAACAGCGAGAGCGTTTCCGCGTTTCGCTCGGCGCCGCGTGGCAGCAAATTCAGAATTGCCATCGCCGACATCGATTTTCCGCATCCGCTCTCGCCGACGATACAGACGGTTTCACCGCGTTTTACATCGAAGGATATTTTGCGCACGGCGTGAACCCGACCGGATCGATGCGGCAACGAGACGTCGAGATCCCGTACACTGAGAATGTTGGCTGCTTGGTTCATCGTCCCTTGGCCTCCGGATCGGTGACGTCACGGATCCCGTCGCCCAGCAGGTTTACCGACAGCACCAGCACCATCATCGCCAACCCCGGGAGGGTGATCAGATAGGGCGAGAACAGGATGTACTCCTTGCCCTCGGCGATCATCAAACCCCAATCGGGTAACGGTGGTTGAACACCAAGCCCGAGGAATGACAGGGCAGACGCGATGAGAACGGCGTTGGCCATCTCTACGGTCGCGATAATGATGAGGTAGTTGAGAATGTTGGGAAGGATATCCCGCCGGATCATCGTGAAATCCGAACATCCGACTGCACGCGCGGCTGTCACGAATTCACGGCTGCGCAGTTGAAGCGTCATTGCCCGCGCGACCACCGCAAAGCGGTCCCACAAAAGCAGCCCGAGCATCAGGACCAGCAGCTTCAGGGATGGGCCGGCGAGGAAGGCGATCGCCAGCGCAATCAGCACTGCCGGCAAGGCCAGGCGAACCATGATGAGGAAGCGGACCACAAAATCGATCTTGCCTCCGTAAAACCCGGCGACGACACCAAGCGTCGTACCGATTGTTCCAGCAAGCAGGATGGTCAGAAAACCGATCATCAGCGACAGCCGACCGCCCCAAAGAAGGCGTGCAAGATAGTCGCGCCCGAGGTGATCCGTTCCCAATGGGTATTCGGCGGTGCCGCCGCTCCACATCGGCGGCCGAAGCCGTGCAATGAGGCTCTGGTCAAACGCATTGTGAGGCAACAGATACGGACCGATCAGCGCGGAGAAAACAACAAGGAAGAAAAGCCCCCCTCCGATCACGATCCCGCTGTTGGACAGCCACCGGCGCGCGGTGTCGCGTGCGGCTTCGGCGCCAAGCAGTTCGATGGGCTCTACTTCGACTTTCTCGACGGTCATTTATTGATCCCTCAGACGCGGATCGAGCAGCGCGTGCAAGACGTCGCTGACAAAGGTGAGCAAGCAATAGATTGCGCCGAGCACAAGCACGTTTGCCTGAACCACGGGATAGTCGGCCCGATTGATCGACTCCCAGGCGAGGTAGCCGAGCCCCTGAATGCCAAACACCGTTTCGAGGACGACCGATCCACCTATCAGAGCACCGAGTTGGACGGCCGCGATTGCCACGACAGGAATGAGCGCATTTCGGAGGGCATGCTTGATGATAACCGAGGCCGGGCTCAGGCCCTTGGCGCGGGCTGTACGGATGTAATCGGCGCGCAACGCATCGATCATTCCGGATCGCGTCAGCCGCAGAATCGTTGGCAAGGTCGCAATCGCCAGAACGGCTGTCGGCAGGATGAAATGCTTCCAGGTTTCCGAGCCGGAGACAGGCAGGATTCCGAGTGTCAGGCCGAAGAAAATGATCAGAAGCAACCCGAGCCAGAAAGAAGGCATGGCCTGACCCAGCACAACGCCTCCCAGCAATACACGGTCCAGAATACCGTTCGGCTTGAGCGCGGCCAGCGTTCCCAGCGGCAGACCGATAATAATCGAGGCACCAAGCCCGAGCGCGCCGAGCCACAGTGTAACCGGCAGACGCTGCGCGATGAGCGTGGATACGTCTTCCGGGAAGAACAGTGAACGGCCGAAATCACCGTGAAGCGCCTTCCAGGCCCAATCCAGATACTGAACAACGACCGGGCGATCCAACCCGTAGGCCAGACGAATGCGCTCGACATCTTCAGTAAGCGATTCCGCACCGGCGATCCGCAACGCCAGATCACCTGAGGCCCGCAGCAGAATGAAGCCCACGATCGAAACCGCGATCATGACCGCCACGGAGAGCAGAAGTTGTCTTAAAACGTAGCGTGCCAACAAAATAATTCCCGTTGATCGGATCAATTCCCAAGGCAAGAGTTGATCACGGATAACCATTTGTCAAGGACGCAGACTAAATTAATGAAACTAACATGCCGGCAATCGAAATATCCACGCAGCATCCACCATTCTGCACCCGTTCAGAACCTGAATCGACAGTGATTTCGGATTTTGGGACGCGGTTTGGCTGCGTGGCTGAGTATTTTCTTTCACAACACTCTGCGCGGGTGTCCCGACGCCGCTACACCGAACAATCGTTCATAGGCAAAATCGATACCGGCACCCAACGCCCCTACGAGCTGAGCACGCGGCCCCAAACTTGTCGGCTCGAGCTGCAATCGTAGCGGGGTACAACGCTTGAGATGGCGCTCCACCCGGGAAATCAACGCCGGATGAACGCCGATCTGCCCACCCATGACGACAACCTCCGGATCAAGAACCGCCGCTGACGAAGCGATTGCCAGCGCGACCAGGCGTGCCGTCTCGTCAATAACCATTTCTGCCGGTTCCGACCCATCATCGAGCGCGCCAAATATGTCGCGCACACTTGCCCCGCGCGCGCCACCGTAACATTCATACTTGCGGACAATCGCCTGTGCGCCAACCTCGGATTCCAGCGTGCCGACATCAAAATTACGGGAATCGAACGGGTTCGCGCCGATAGGCAACAGCGCAATCTCGCCGATGGCCCCACGACGCCCCTTCAGGAGCATGCCGCCGACAACAGCGCCAAGCCCTATGCCCGCCCCGTGGGCAACAAATATGAAATTATCGACGCCCTTGACGCTTCCGTGCCAACGCTCGCCCCGCGTTGCCATATCCACAGCGTTCTCGACAAGAAGCGGCACACCGATCCTTTCGGTCAGCATGCCGGCAAAATCTATATTGTTTATTCCGGATATGTTTGATGCCGCCAAGACCGCGCCAGTCGATGTCTGGAACACCCCCGACACGGCAATGACACCTACCTGGATAGAGCGCTTGTTGATACCAGAGGAAGCAATCATTCGCTCGACAACCGATGCGATCTGCTCGATTACATATATGCCGCCCCTAGGATCCGTCTCTTCGCTCATTTCGAGCGAGATCTTGCCGTTGAGGGTGACGAACGCCGCGCGAAAGGTGGCGCCACCAAGGTCGATCCCGAGCACATAACAGGCCCCTTCCTGAAACTCGTAATTCAATGCACGCCGGCCGACGCCGCCGGTCACCTGTTCGCCCTCCTTGATCCAGCCCTGACTGACCAGTTCCCGCACAACCTCCGACATTGTCTGCTTTGACAGCCCGGTCACTTCCGAAAGGCGCGCCCGGGAAATCGATCCGCGCTCTAGAAAAACATCAATTACGGCCTGAATGGACAATTGCCGCGCGACTGGCGCCGTGACTTCCGGTTTCTTCGACACGCGCGAAAATCCTTTTGTTAGGGAGCAAATTTAAGAAGCTGCAAAATTCATCAACCGACCTCATGACAATCTACCTTAATTGCCGCCAGCGCAAAAACTATATGCGTACGCTGCTGTTTTCCACCCGCATCAGTTCGATTTCATTTTTCAAAATGCATATTAGTCTAGGTTCTTGACAAATATACCACGCCCTCATACCGTCGCCCCACAACAATGGAGGTAAGCATGCCAAACGGGCTGAAGGTTCTTGTGGCGGGTCTCGGGCACATGGGCATGTCTCATGCCCATGCCTACGACAAGCTCGACGGGTACGAGCTGTCCGCGTTGTGTGCACGCAGCATCGCTTCACGCGATGACCTGCCTGAACAATGGCGCGATTTGCCCCGTTACGCCGATTTCCACGAGGCACTGGAAGCGGTCCGGCCTGACGTTGTCGCCATCTGCACCTACCCGGACACCCATGCCGAGTTCGCAATCTCAGCCTTTAAGGCCGGTGCGCACGTCTTCCTGGAAAAGCCGATCGCCCAGACGGTGGAACAGGCCGAAGCGGTCGTTGCTGCGGCAAAGCAGGCAAACAGGAAATTGCTGGTCGGGCTTTCGCCGCCGCACAGCCCGATGTGGATCAAGCTGAACAGCATCGCACGCGGGCTGGGAAAGCCGCTGGTGATGCGCATGAACCTGAACCAGCAATCGATCGGCCCGGCCTGGAACTGGCACCAGAGCCTTATGGAATCAGCATCGCCGATCGCCGATTGCGGCGTACACTATGTCGACTTCATGTGTAACATCACAGGTGCGCGGCCGGTCCGGGTCCATGCGATCGGCGCGCGGCTTTCGGACGATATAGCCGAAGATATGTACAATTACGGCCAGCTTCAGGTCGTGTTTGACGATGGCTCTGTCGGCTGGTACGAGGCCGGCTGGGGACCGATGATGAGCCAATCAGCATTCATCGTCAAAGACATAATTGGCCCGAAGGGTGCGGTCAGCGTCCTGTCGCCGGACAACGTTCAGCCGACGGAGGCGGGCGCGACGGTGTCAACCTCTTCGGAAATCAGTACCCATTCAAAAATCCGCCCGCTGCGCCTGCATCACGCCGAGCTCGGTTCCGACAATGCCCTCATTAACAGTGACGAGGACATCGAGATTGAGGAAGTCCTCAACCACTCACAGATGTGCGAACGCAAGCATTCCTATCTGCTGGATGCCATCCGCAATGATCGCGACATGACAGATCACATGCGCAGCGCCGTCGACAGCCTTCGCATTGTACTGGCCGCCGACGAGAGCATCCGAACCGAAAAGACCGTCTACCTCTAAAGCCGCTGCCACGCGCAGGCTCCGATCAAATAAATATGAAACGGACGACAATGAACAAGTTTGGACGCTTAACCGAAAAAGCCCGGTACCACGAAAAACTGGAAGGGCGGGTTGCGGTTGTCATCGGTTCAGGACGCGGCATTGGCGCGGCGATTGCTGCGCGCTTGGTGCGCGATGGCGCGTTTGTCGTCGTCGCGGATCGGGATATCGACCTCGCGAATAACACGGTCGCAAGCTTCGACGTCGGTGAACGCGCCATCGCGGCCCAAGCCGACATTCGTGACATCGCAGCAGCAGACCGGTTGGTGGCGCTGGCTGTCGAAAAATTTGGCCAGCTCGACATTCTCGTCCAAAACGCCGGCATCTTCCCTTGGTCGCTAATTGAAGAAATCTCGGTCGATGAATGGGACTCCGTGCTGGAAACCAACCTCCGCGGCGCATTCCTTTCAGCACGTGCAGCCCTGCCACATCTGCGCGATAGCGCCTTTGGTCGCTTGATTTTCACATCCTCGATTACCGGCCCTCGGGTTTCCAGCCCAGGCCACGCCCATTATGCCGCCAGCAAGGCCGGCATCAACGGCCTGGTAAAATCCGCAGCAATCGAGTTTTCTCCGTATGGGATCACGGTCAACGCGGTGGAACCTGGCAACATACTCACCGAAGGCATGAAGGCCGAGCGCACCGCGCAATTCATCGAGAACATGACAGCGGCTGTTCCACTCGGCCGTCTCGGCGCACCCGATGACGTTGCCAATGCCGTCTCGTTCCTTGCGTCCGACGAAGCCAGCTACATCACCGGCACGTCGATCATCGTCGATGGCGGTCAGATCCTGCCGGAGATGAAGACCGCGAAGGGATAGCTCAGCAAAGTGTAGCCCGACAAAGGGATTTAATGGCAATACCTTTCGACCGGAAACAGGACAAGCGACGATGGCACATGACGAACTGACCAACATGACCGCATGCGAGGTTGTCGCCCTGTTGAAAAAGGGCGAGGTCACGCCTCTCGATCTGCTCGACGCAGCAGAAAGGCGCATCGAAGCTGTCGATCCCCATGTCAACGCACTCCCGACACTCTGCTTTGACCGGGCCCGCGATCATGCTAGGCGCCTGATGGACAAGCCGATTAGCGAGCGCGGGCGGCTCGCCGGCCTGCCGATGCCGATCAAGGATCTGAACGAGGTCGCAGGCGTTCTGACAACGCATGGCTCACCAATCTACAAGGATCATATTCCTGAGACGTCCGACATCGTTGTTGCAAATCTCGAGAGCGAAGGCGCAGTCGTTTACGGCAAGTCCAACGTTCCCGAATTCGGTGCGGGCGGAAATACGTTCAACGAGGTCTTTGGCCCAACACGTAATCCCTGGGATACGCGCATGTCGGCATCCGGCTCATCCGGCGGATCGGCAGCCGCTTTGGTAACGGGCATGGCCTGGGTCGCTCACGGAAATGACATGGGCGGCTCGCTGCGCAACCCGGCATCCTTTTGCGGCGTGGTCGGCCTGCGCCCGTCGCCGGGCCGCGTTGCCCGCACCCCCGGTGAAATGGTCGACAGCTTGCTGGCTGTCGACGGACCGATGGCGCGCAACATCGCTGACATGGCGTTATTGCTTGATGCAATGTGTGGCGAATATCCAGCCGATCCGCTTTCCCTGCCGCGCCTGTCGGCAAGCTATGCTGAAGCCGCACAAAGACCGGAAAAACCTCTCCGCATCGCCTTCAGCGCCGATCTCGGCATAACGCCTGTCGATCCACAGGTGGCGGACATTTGCCGCAAGGCCGCTTTGAAGTTGGAACATGCGGGCGTTACCGTTGTCGAGGACCATCCGGACCTCAGCGACGCGCATGAAGTGTTCCAGACATTGCGGGCATATCAGTTCGCTGCTTCTCACAGGCAGAAGCTTCAAGACTTTCCCGAACTGCTAAAGCAGGAAATGATCTGGAATGTGGAAAAAGGCGAGCGTCTCTCCGCGTCGCAAATCATTGACGCCCAGTCGAAACGAAGTGCGATCCTTCGCCGAACGATCGACTTCTTCAGGACTTACGACCTGCTTTTGACGCCGGCCACGATCGTCCCCCCTTCCCGGTCAACAAACGTTATGTCGCCGAATGCGCCGGCAAAACTTTCGACACCTACATTGACTGGCTTGCAATTGCCTACGGTATAACCCTGACAACCGCGCCGGTGTTGTCGATGCCCTGCGGTTTCACCGACACAGGGCTACCGGTGGGCCTGCAAGTCGTTGCCGCTCCGCGAAACGAGATGGGGCTGTTGCGCTGGGCAGCCTTTATCGAAGGCGAACTCAACTCAGTGATCAGGAAACCGATTGTTCCGAACGTTACGCACGACACGTCGGTGAAATAGTATTGGCGGCGCGAGCCGCACCGAGCCGCAGCCGAAACGCTGTCGCGCAGCCGTAAAAGTCATGGGCAATACTGGGCCTTCGGCAAATGCGAAGCTCGATGCCGATTCGACTTCGGCTGACACGAGCAAATCGCCGACCGGCCATGCTCATCCGGCTTCCCAAGACAAGCCCGCGTCAGGGGGTACGGCTGCTCCCGACCAGTGCGTCGCGCAGGATTGCCGCCCAATGCGGGGCAGTACCGGCATCCGCAATGAGGTCATTGCGAATCTCGAATTCTACACAGGGCAATCCGCGTTGTTCGCCGTGCACAGGTATGGCGTAATCGGTATCGTCGCCAACCGCATAGGGTTCGTTTATGCCGATGCACAGATCCGTGTTGTCTTTGAGCCAATCGGCCACCGACGGCGCCAGATCACGATCCCGGTTGAATAGGACCCCGATTTCCCAGGGCCGTTTCTGACCAAGATAGACAGGCGTGAAAGAATGCACGGTGACCAGTTTGGTGGGGATACCGCGTTGCCGACGGTCTTCGAGCGCTTCAGTTACTGCATTGTGGAATGGCCAGAATATCTCGCGCGCCCTGGCAGCGCTTGCTTCCGGCGTCAGGTTGATATTGCCGGGCACATCAGTGGCTTCGCTTCGAACCGGCGTGAAGGCAGCAACATCGGGGCGGCGGTTGCAATCACAGACAATGCGCGAGTAGCGCTGAGCATAGAGCGGCGCATCGAGCATTTTCGACAGTTCGATCGCGACCGCGCGTGCGCCAATATCCCAGGCAATATGCCGCTGGCGATCGGTCTCCGATAGCCCCATTGTTCCAAGGCTCTCAGGAATCCGGTTTCCAGCATGCTCACAAATCACAAAATATTCAGATGTGGCATCTTGGTTGAAGGTCTCCAGAGGATGCGGCTCCTCGGGTGAGAGCACCATTGCCTTGGTGTTATCCTGCAAATCAGACACTTTTCCGCTCCATGCTGTTTGTATCAATTCGTACAAATCCAATCGAAACATTGCAAGATGTATCTTTTAGTTGACGATCATGGGGACGGCACCTTATCGTCGCGACAATTGAAGGAGCATACTCACTTGGCAGAAGTACCAGTCATTGATGCGAGCGGATTGCAACGGGGGTTTGGTGGTTTGCTGGCAGTGGATGGCTATGGATTGCAGCTGGCCAGGGGAGAACTGGTCGGCTTGATTGGCCCCAACGGCGCTGGCAAGACAACTGCTTTCAATCTGCTGACCGGCGTGTTGGAACCTTCATCCGGGACGATCCGAATCGAGGGCCGTGACCATACCGGTTCTCCCCCATGTCATGGCGCGCGCCGGGCTGGCCCGGACCTTCCAGAACATTCGCCTTTTTGACGATCTCAGTGTTCTCGAAAACATCATGTGCGGCGGTCACATGCGCCATGGCGCCAGTACGCTCGCGACCATCCTGCAGCTTCCGTCATTCTGGAGGGCGGAAGAAAAGCTGCGGGATGTGAGCCGCGATATCGTCGAACGAATCGGCCTGCAGGAACTCGCAGCCCGCAAGGCAGGCGATCTTTCCTACGGCGATCAGCGCCGGGTGGAAATCGGGCGGGCGTTGGCCGGGCAGCCCAAGGCGTTGCTGCTCGATGAGCCTGCAGCAGGGCTGAACCCGTCTGAAACCCGCGACCTGGTCGATTTCATTCGTCGCATCAATTCCGATTTCGGCATCGCTGTTCTGGTGGTCGAACACGACATGCATCTCGTCATGGATTTGTGCGACCGTATCCAGGTGCTAAACCGAGGCACGCTGATTGCCGAGGGCACGCCGGTCGATGTCCAGAAGGACTCGGGTGTGATCGAGGCCTATCTCGGCACCAGGCGAAAGGAAAAAGCCCATGCTTGAGATTCGCGATCTGAATGTGTTCCGAGGTGCGACGCATGTGCTCAAGGACGTGGCTTTTGCCGTTGACGAGGGCAGTCTGGTGGCACTGATCGGAGCCAATGGTGCCGGGAAATCAACCACTTTGCTGACCCTTTCGGGGCTATTGCCGGCGCGTTCGGGTTCAATTCTGTTCACCGCGGGCGGAACAACAATTGACCTGGTGCAATCTTCATCTGAAAAAATCGTTCGCGCCGGGCTGGTGCAATGCCCCGAAGGGCGACAGGTATTTCAGTCGCTCAGCGTGGCGGAAAACCTCGCCATGGGCGCCTACACACAATCGGACAAAGCGGCGATAAAACAGACGACCGAACACGTCTATGAACTGTTTCCGATCCTGTCGGAAAGAGCGCATATCGCTGCCGGTTCGCTTTCCGGCGGCGAACAGATGATGCTTGCCATTGGCAGGGCTTTGCTGGCCAAACCGAAAATGCTGCTTTTGGATGAACCCTCCCTTGGTCTGGCCCCGCAGATTGTCGAGAAGATTTTCGATATTATCGAACAGCTGAAAGCGACAGGCGTCACCATCTTGCTGATTGAACAAAACGCGGCAATGGCGCTCGATATCGCCGACCGCGCCCATGTCATGGAGAACGGACGCATCGTGCTTTCGGGCACCGGCGCCGAACTTGCCCAGAACGACCGGGTCAGACAGTCCTATCTCGGGGTCGCAGCATGAGCCAATACCTTTTCCAACAACTGATCAACGGCCTTGCGCTTGGCAGTCTCTATGCGCTTGTCGCGATCGGGTTTTCGATGATTTACGGCATCGTCCGTCTGATCAATTTTGCCCATGGGGACCTGGTGATGATCGGGGCCTTTTCGACACTCGCCCTGGTGAGTGCAGGCGTACCGTGGCCAGTCATCCTGATCTTTGTGCTGGCGATCGGCGCGCTTGCGGGCATGGCGATCGAAACAATCATATTCCGGCCGATGCGTGGCGCCAGCCCGGTCACCGGCTTTATCGCAACACTGGCGGTTTCGATTGCCATTCAAAACAGCGCACTGATGATCCTGTCCGGCCAGCCGCGGAACTTTCTGTTTCCAGCCTTCATGCGTCAACGCATCGAATTTAGCGGGGTCAATGCGTCGCTGACAGACCTCGTCATTATCGTTCTGACCCTGCTTCTCATCGGCGGGCTGTTTCTGGTGGTTTATCGAACCAAGCTCGGTACCGCGATGCGGGCGACGGCCGAAAACCTGATGGCTGCCCGGCTGATGGGGGTTGCTGTCAATCGGACGATCCTCGCCGCATTCGCCATCGGCAGTGCGCTTGCTGCCGTTTCCGGCCTGTTCTGGGGCGGCAAATTCGGCCAGATCGATCCACTGCTCGGTTTTGTGCCGGGACTGAAAGCATTTGTCGCGTGCGTCATCGGCGGTGTCGGCTCGATTGGCGGCGCCATGCTCGGCGGTTACATTCTCGGGCTTGCCGAAGTTCTCTTTGTCGGTTTGTTGCCACAGGAGTTCTCAGGCTACCGCGATACGTTTGTGTTCCTGCTGCTGATTGTCATCCTGCTGGTCAAGCCATCGGGGCTTTTTGCACGCAATACCGAGGAGCGCGCATAAGATGAAGGCGAGAGAACTCAATGAGGCTCGGGCAATTACCCCGCATGCAACGCCGATGAAGGGGTTTGTCGCCGCAGCCGCTGTTGTCGTGATAGCGGCCATTGCTATCTTTGTGGCGAGCAAGGGACTGAGCAATTATACCGTTACCTTGCTGGCATTGTTGTTCATAAATGCTGCACTGGCGGTATCGCTGACACTGACCAACGGTCTCACCGGATTGTTTTCACTGGGGCACCCGGCCTTCATGACGATTGGCGCCTATGTCGCCGCCATCCTGACATTCAGTGCAAGGCGAAAAGGGTCGATGCTCCCCGATCTGCCGGACTGGCTTGCGTCAACCGAGTGGTCGATGTTGCCGGCATTGCTCGTAGCCGGTCTGGCCGGTGGCTTGGTCGCCTTGGCCATTGGCGGTGCCGTGCTTCGGCTCAAGGGTCACTATCTGGCAGTGGCGACCTTGGGATTGATCATCGTTGTCCAGGGGCTGGCAACCAACTGGGACGGCATTACTCGCGGCGGATCAGGCATCAGTGGGCTGCCCCGGTATGTCGACATCTGGTGGGCCTTCGGATTCCTGGTGCTGGTGGTTGCTGTGACATGGCGGATCAAGTTCTCGTCACTGGGACGCGCAATGATGGCGGTTCGCGAGAATGAGCTTGCTGCCAAGTGCAGCGGCATCAACGCAGCGCGGCTCAAGATTTTGGCCTTTGTCATCGGCGCCATCATGGCCGCCATGGCCGGCGCGCTGCTGGCCCATCTCATCAGTGTCGTGACCCCGAAAACCTATTCGGTTCTGTTGGCCTTCAATATTGTCGTAATGGTTGTCATCGGCGGTTCCGGCAGCATCATGGGAGCTCTGCTTGCGGCGACGGTTATTACCATCGTGTCCGAAAGCCTGCGGCCCGTTGAGGAGAGCGTGGGGCTTTATGGATTGAGCCAGGTGATTGTAGCGCTTTGCCTGATCCTCGTGCTTTACCTCAAACCGTCGGGATTATTTGGCAGCGGTGAACCGGTGGTCATTCGCAAATTATTCAGTGGAAGGCAGGAACCATGACAGAACCGCGCCGCAAGGATGTTTACCCGGGTCGCGTCTTGCCGCTGAGCGCCGAGCGCTGCGGGTTACTGGTGATCGACGTGCAGAACTGGGTGATGGATGAAGCGAACCGTCAGCCACGACCCGAATTTTACGAGGCTGCCCGCGGGCACGTTATCGGCAATATCGGCCGGCTGGCCGATTCATGCCGGCAAACCGGCATAGAAGTCATCTATACGGTGATGGAGAATTTTACCGACGATGGCCGTGACCGCAGCCTCGACTACAAGCTTTCTAATTTCTTCATTCCCAAGGGATCCTGGGACGCCAAGGTAATCGACGAGGTGGCGCCTCGGGGCGACGAGATGATCATTCCGAAGACCTCTTCCAGCCTGTTCAATTCGACCAACTTCGAATATCTGGTCCGCAATATCGGGCTGGACACGCTGTTCGTAACCGGGTTTCTCACCGACCAATGCATCGACCATACCATTCGCGATGGCGCTGATCGCGGATTTCACATGGTTTGCGTTTCCGATTGCTGTGCAACCGATACTCAAGCGCGGCACCAGTCGGCGCTGGCGGCGTTCAAGGGCTATTGCCGCATGGAGACAACAGACAGCCTGATTGCTGCAATCAAGCGCGACACCAGCGGTTAACGCATCGTTGAAGATCGGGACAAGTTCTGCTGGTTATAGACTGCGCCCGGCAATAGCAGGGCGCAGTCAGGTTTCATCAGTAGGCCAGGTGGTATTTCTCGCACTGCTGCCCGTCCGATAGGTCCTTCATCAGGTCCACCTCAAAGCGTTTGTGCGCAAGATAGGCCTGGATCAAATCTTCACCCAGCAACGGCTTGAATGCGGCTTCGCCCTCGAACAAGTCCAGTGCCTCGGTTAATGATTGCGGCAAACGCACAATGCCCAGGTCGCGGAGTTGCGCCTCCTCAAGATCCTGCGGCGGGCCGGGACAGACTTCCGGCCGGTCGAGTTTCTGGTCAAGTCCATGAAGGCCCGCGGCAATCAATGTGCCCAAAACCAGGTAAGGATTTGCCGTCGCATCGGCCGCGCGAAATTCAAAGTGGAACTGTTTTGAAATATCAGTCCCGGAACCGGGAAAAACCGGACAGATTCTCAGACCGGCCTCGCGGTCGCGCTCACCCAGATTGTTGTAGGCCGCACTCCAGCGGTTGGGGGTCAACCGCAGATATGAAATCGTCCCGGCGGCGGTAATGGCCGTCAGCGCAGGCATGAGCTTGAGAATGCCAGCCAGAAACGAGCCGGCGGTTTCCGACATGTTGTTCTTGCCCTGGCTGTCATAATTGACCGGCTTTCCGGATGCTGCGTCCATCAGGCTGAAGTGCATGTGCACGCCGTTGCCTACCGCGTCAGGCCGCAGGATCGGGGTGAAGCTTGCCCTCGTCCCGAAATACTGCGCAACCGCCCGCGCGATCTCGCGCACCGCCACCGCCTCGTCCGCTGCTTTGACCCCTTCAGCCGGGCCAACCGTTACCTCATACTGTTTTGGCCCGAATTCGGGCATGAACGTATCGATCTCAAGGCCCGCAGCCTTGAGCGCCCCAAGATAGGTTTCGGCAAACCTGCCTTGCCGCCGAAACGCATCAAGGGCATAGCTTGCATTGGGTAATTCCTCGACATCCTCGAGCATGAACTCATGCTCGAATGCTGCCTTCAGCTTGAGGCCATGACGGTCCTCGAGTTGCTTAAGCATGCGCTTGAGGAAACTGCGCGGACAAACGCTCCACGGGGTCCCGTCAAGATTGCATATATCGGCCATCATATAATGAAACGCGGCTTGTTCATCGCCAAAATCAACCCGGACACGCGTGGCGTCATCGGGAACCAGCACTGTATCTCCAAACGGCCCCCAGGGGCTTGGCGCGATCGGGCCGTGTGCGGTGATCATGCTGTTGGTCGGGGTCCAGCCAATGCCTTTCTTGAGGCGGCTTTCGAGATCACAGGCCGGAAAGCCCTTGCCTCGCACCTGGCTAGCCAGATCGGCCGTGCACAACATAATGATCTCTTCACGCAACATGGCAGTCCTCATCTCGTTTTCTGATTGTTTTTGGCGCTGGTCTGATTATTTGCGGCAAGGTGTGACCGGAGATCTTCAAGCGCTTCGATGCGCTTTTTGCCGGCCGTGTCCGCTTTGCTGGCGACAGCGCCAACCAGCGCTTCGGCCACGCCTGTCCCGACGGTCAGGACATCGAAAATTGACGGCGCTTCCACCGGGAAGGTCAGCACATGGTGTGCCGAACGTGCGGCTGGCGACTGCCAGATATCGGTGAGCAGGACGATGGTCGCGCCTCGCTTGGCTGCGGCATCGGTGAAGTTGATGACATCGTCCTGGTAACGGCGGACATCAAAGACCACCAGGATACTATTGCGCCCTATATCGAGCAGGCATTGCGGCCAGATCTGGGTCTGCCCCGAAATCGGATAGACCTTGCCCCGGATCGCGATCAGCAGGTCACCCATGTAGTTGGCAATGTTTGACGAGTACCTGCCACCCAGAAGGTGAATGTCACGCCGCGGGTCAGCCAGCAGAACGGCAACCTTGTCGAATTCCTTTTCGGAAATAAGGTCCGGCAGCGCGCGGAAGTGCTCGGCGAGGCGATCGCTGGTTCTCGCCAGAAACGAAGTCTTGGCCGCTTCGTCACGCACCTTGCGTTCGCCGAAGCGCATCAGTGGCGACTGAAGGGTTTCCTCGATGTGGCCGCGCAGCGCCACCTGAAAATCTGCATAAACCGGAAAGCCCAACCGCTTGACGAGACGCAACACAGTTGCCGTGCTGACGCCACTCTGATTGGCAAATTCGGCGACCGTGGTCAGGCCCGCCATTGGATAATTGGCCATGAGATGACGCGCCGCACGCGCCTCCCGGCTGCTCAATTCAGGCAATGCCTGCCTCAGTTCTTCAAGCACGTTCATTGATTTTTGCTCATCAGAGATGACGCCTTCATCTGTATCAAATCAGACAAACATGCGCATTGAAAGAAAAAATGTACCATTCGATTGACGTTATCCATTTGCAGAGGCATGCTGCTATCGACGCATGAGGTGTGTGCACAGCTTATGTGTGAGGGTGAACATTCGACTAATTCAACAAGGAGATTAGCATGAAAAGTTTGATCGCCGCATCGGTGGCTTTCGCTGCCATGCTGGGAGCGGCCCACGCACAAGAAATCAAAATCGGCGCGCTATACAATCTGACCGGAGGCATGTCGTCACTTGACGGGCCATCGCTCAAGGGCGCGCAACTTGCAGTCAAGCAGATCAACGAGGGTGGCGGTTTGCTCGGTCAGCAGGTCGTGTTGATTGCCCCTGATGGCAAGACCGACCAGCAGGAAACTGCCAAATCGGCTCAACGTGTTCTCTCCGAAGGAGTGGTCGCGGGCATTGGTCAGTCAGACACGACATTCGTGATGGCTGCAGCGCCACTGTTTCAGGAAGAAGGCATCCCGTTTGTCACTTCGGGTGCAACCCATCCGGAATTGCCGCAGTGGGTCGGCGACTACATGTTCATGACGCCGTTTGGCGATGACGACCAGTCTTATGCCATCGCGGACTATGCCTACGACAAGCTTGGTGCCCGCAAGGTCGCTGTGTGGACTGACAACTCGATGGATTTCACCAAGGCTTTGAGCAAGTTCTTTGTCGAACGGTTCGAAAAGCGCGGCGGTGAGATTGTCGGGACGGACACCTTCATGATGGGCGATACCGACTTTTCTGCCCAGATCGCCCGCATTGGCTCGCTGGATCCGAAGCCGGATGCCGTGTTCATCTCCGCCATTCCTTCGGAAGCAGGGTTGTCGGTAAAGCAGATCCGCGAGCAGGGCATCACCATGCCAATCGTTTCCGGTGATGGTTTTGACACCGAACTCGTTGCCAGCGTGCCGGGGCCGGAACTGGCCAATGAAGTCTATTTCTCGACCCATACCTACCGGGCCGATGACCGTCCGGAAGTGGCGAAATTCGTCGAAGACTACAAGGCGGAATATGGCATTGATCCGGAAAATGCGTTTGCGCCGCTAGGGTACGACGCGCTGATGCTGGTTGCCGATGCGATCCGCCGTGCAGATTCTGCCGAGCCCAAAGATATCCGCGATGCCCTCGCCGAAACCCGGGGCTTCAACGGTGTCACCGGTGAAATCAGCTATACGCGCGAGACTATGGTTCCGCCGAAGCCGGTTTCCATTATCAGCGTGAAAAACGGCAAATACGCTGTTGAAGAAATCTGGAATCCGGAAACCAACTAAACACCGCTTGCAGGTAGCAGAGAAGACGGGGCCCAGCTTGGCCCTGTCTTTTTTCTTGGGCCGTTGAAATGGCCACCAATTGGGAGATGGTTTGAAATGAGCACGAACATCGGCGGCACACTGGCCCGGTATGAAGGGCGCGACAGAAATTTGGATTCGCGGAAAACGGCAGTTTTGGTCGTTGATGCGCAGAATGCTGAATTGCAGCCAGAGATACTGCAACAACATCCCGAATTCGCCGAAGCACTGAAGAACCGGGCGCTGCCAGCCATGAGTCGGTTGCTGGATGCGGCCCGCGAACGGGGCGTCGAAGTGATTTACACCGTGATCGAATCACTGACCCAGGACGGGCGGGATAGATCGCTGGATCACAAGTTGTCCAACATCCACGTCCCCAAGGGATCGCCGCTGGCCAAGGTTATCGATGATGTCGCGCCGATGGGCGATGAGATCGTGCTGCCAAAAACTTCGTCAGGTGTCTTCAACTCGACCAACATCGATTACGTGCTTCGCAATTTGGGTATCGAGAACGTCATCATCACCGGATTTGTCACCGATCAGTGCATCGATATGGCGATCCGCGACGGCGCAGATCGCGGCTATTACATGGTCTGCGCGGCGGACGCCTGTGCAGCCTACACGGAACAACGCCATGCCGCTGCCCTGAAGGTCTTTGGCGGCTATTGCCGCGTTCAGAATGTTGACGAGATTCTCGCAACCATTGTCGCCGATTGATTACGCCCCATCGAGATCTTGCAAGGCCTGGCGCTGGTGGCCAGGCCTGCTTGGGCAGCACCGAGTTTTCTAAACACCCTCAGGCTTTATTCTCTGCTGCCGTTCTAACTTGACGGGTAACAGCATCTCGTTTGAAATCACCACTGAAATTGACTTTGCCCATCATGCCCTCCTTGCCTCAAAACCAAGAAAGAAGGCGTCTACAAATCTAGGGACTATTCAATCAGCCGTCCGGACCCTGTGGAGATTGGCGAAGCTATCGTGCTAGCGTAGGATCATGATCGAGAAGTCACCAACCTGCCAAGCTAACGAGACCGCCCGGTGATGGCATCGCATCACAATCTCTATCTGGTCGCACTTTCGATCATTGTTGCCATTCAGGCCAGTTATGTCGGCCTGTACCTCGCGCTGCGGATCTCCGGGGCTTTCGCACTCAATCGACGACTCCTGATCGCGGCCTCCGCGATGACCCTGGCTGTGGGTATATGGGGCATGCACTTCATCGGCATGCTGTCTATGGCGATGGCGGCAGAGGTCGACTACTTGGTGCTGCCGACACTTCTTTCATTCCTGGTTTGTGTGTTGGTGACGGGAATTGCCGTCTATCTGGCCAGCCTGCGTTCGCCGCGCTTGTTGGCGATCGCGGCAGGAGTGATGGGATTGGGCATCACCACCATGCATTATGTCGGCATGATCGCCCTGCATTCCAGTGCCCGGCTGAGCTATGATCCGGTCTATGTGATTATCAGCTTTATCATCGCCGTGACCGCCTCGGGTCTGGGGCTCTGGCTGGCGTTTTCAGCCGACCGGCGTCCGCCGCTGTTTCTCTGTGCCACCGCGCTGGGATGCGCGGTATCGGGAATGCACTACACGGCAATGGCCGGCACCACGTTTGATTTTTCACTTGCTGCACCGATCACATCGACATCGTATATTTCAAGCGACACATTGGCGGTGATCGTCAGCGTGGTTGCCTTCGCGGTGTCAGGAATCTTCATGTTGACGCTGGTACCCAAGCGGGTGACCTCCGGCCCCCATCAAGCAGATAGGACGAACGGAGCGGACGGCGCTGACGACTTCTATGACAGCGGCTTTGATGACAGCACTGTGGCGGACCCGGCGGTCGCCGAAGTCACAGCAGTGCAAAGATCCAGTTCAGGCAATCTGTTGCCGATCGAAAAGAACGGAAACCGGTTTCACATCGCAGCCAGCGACGTCATCTCGGTGCATGCCAACGCCCATTACACCTATGTCTTCAACGGGCGCGACGACCTTTTCTGTTCGTTGTCGATCAGTGAAATCTTCGAACGTCTGCCCAAGCCTTTGTTCTACCGGACCCACCGCAGTTATATAGTCAGTCTTGCGCATGTGGGCCAGGTGAAGAAATCCGGAGATGCGGCCATCGCCGAACTGGTTTCGCCTGTTCGCAGGACGGTACCGATCAGCCGGGCCCGCGTGGCCGATCTTCGCCAGAAATTGGCCGCCCACCAGTCCCGCGAACACTCGAATATCAGCTAGAATTTATGTCAACATTGTTGACGCAGTTCGTGCGAACACCCTGTATTTCGTGAAAATACGTGGTGTTCGTGCGCCAGCAGTTGTCTGGCACCGCCGCAATAGCCTCTCTTCTGAGCACTGTTGAAGATCGATCGAGAGAGCAGCCTTCGGGCTCTTGGAGTGATCGGTTCTTAATCTGCCAAGTTTTCGGGAGGAGCTAGAATGATACCAGGCACATTCGACTATCACCGACCTGCAACCATTGACGATGCGGTGGGGCTGCTCACCAAACTCGGCGAGGATGCCAATATTCTCGCCGGCGGGCACAGCCTGATCCCCTTGATGAAGACCCGGCTGGCTTCGCCGGAACATCTTGTCGACCTCTCCGGCATCGGTGGTCTCAAGGGTATCGAGATCAAGGGCGACGAAATCATCATCGGCGCCATGACCACGCAGTTCGAACTGATCGCATCAGACGAACTTGCCCGTCATATTCCCATCATCGCCGAGACCTCGCGGCTGATCGCTGATCCGCAAATCCGCTACAAGGGAACCTTTGGTGGCAATGTCGCCAACGGCGATCCCGGCAACGACATGCCGGCGCTGATGATGTGCCTTGGGGCGACCTATGCGGTCACCGGTCCGGATGGCAGCCGGGAAATTCCCGCGCGCGATTTCTACCAGGGCGCCTATTACACCTCGCTGGAGCATGGCGAGATCCTGACTGCAGTCCGCATTCCGACCCCTGCCCCAGGCCATGGCTATGCCTATGAAAAACTCAAGCGCAAGGTTGGCGACTATGCCACTGCGGCCGCTGCCGTCGTCATCACCATGGCGGGTAGCAAATGCACCAGCGCATCGATCGGTTTGACCAACGTTTCGGAGACACCGCTCTGGGCATCCGATGCTGCTGCTCTGCTTGTTGGCACCAGCCTCGACAAGGCGACAGTCGATGCTGCCGTGGCAGCCGCCGAAGCCATCACCAACCCGGCCTCCGATATGCGCGGGCCTGCTGAATATCGCACGAAAATGGCAGGTGTCATGGTGCGGCGCGCACTTGAGCGGGCTCAGTCCCGCGCCAAAGGTTGAGGGGGAACTCCAATGACAAAATCGCATATCGAACTGACCATCAACGGCAAGAAGGTAGAGGCTCTGGTTGAGCCGCGCACCTTGCTGATCCACTTCCTTCGCGAACAGCAGAACCTCACCGGCGCGCACATAGGCTGCGACACCGGCCATTGCGGTGCCTGCACCGTCGACATGGACGACATGTCGGTCAAGAGCTGCATGACGTTTGCGGTGCAGGCCAACGGCACAGAAATTACCACCATCGAAGGCGTGGCCAATGCGGACGGAACCTTGAGTGCGCTGCAGGAAGGCTTCCGTATGATGCACGGCCTGCAATGCGGCTTCTGCACGCCGGGCATGATCGTCCGCGCGCACCGCCTGCTACAGGAAAATCCGGCGCCGACCGAGGATGAAATCCGCCATGGCATTTCCGGCAACCTTTGCCGCTGCACGGGCTACGTCAACATCGTCAAGTCCATCCAGTATGCCGCCGCGAAAATCAACGGCACCCCGTTTCAGGAGGCTGCAGAATGAACGACCAGACCAAAATTGATCAGGACCGCGCCGAGCGCACCGAAAAACTCCAGGGCATGGGCTGCAAGCGCAAGCGGGTCGAAGATGTCCGCTTTACGCAAGGCAAAGGCAGCTATGTCGATGACCTGAAACTGCCAGGCATGCTGTTTGGCGATTTTGTCCGCTCACCCCACGCCCATGCGCGGATCAAGAGCATAGATACCAGCCGCGCCCAGGCTCTGCCGGGCGTCGTTGCTGTGCTGACCGCTGCTGATCTCAAGCCGCTGGGTCTACATTACATGCCGACGCTGGCCGGTGACGTGCAGGCGGTTCTGGCCGAGGAAAAAGTTCTGTTCCAGAATCAGGAAGTGGCCTTCGTCATCGCCGAAGATCGCTACATAGCCTCCGACGCCACCGAACTGGTTGACGTGGAATATGAAGCGCTGCCGTGCATTGTCGATCCGTTCAAGTCGATGCTGCCCGATGCACCGATCCTGCGCGAGGACATTCAGGACAAGATGGAAGGCGCTCACGGTCCCCGCAAACACCCCAATCACATCTTTGAATGGAAGATCGGCGACCAGGAGGCCACGGATGCGGTCTTCGCCAATGCCGATGTGACCATCAAGGAAATGCTGGTCGATCACCGCACTCATCCATCGCCGCTGGAAACCTGCCAGTCGGTGGCCTCCTTCGACAAGGTCAAGGGTGAGCTGACATTGTGGGGCACATTCCAGGCGCCGCACGTCATTCGCACCGTCGTTTCGCTGATTTCGGGCCTGCCCGAGCACAAGATCCACGTCATTGCGCCCGATATCGGCGGCGGCTTCGGCAACAAGGTCGGCGCCTATGCCGGCTACGTTTGCTCGGTTGTGGGCTCCATCGTGCTCGGCGTGCCGGTCAAATGGGTCGAGGACCGGATGGAGAACCTCTCCACCACGTCGTTCGCCCGCGACTACCACATGACCACAGAACTTGCCGCCACCAAGGATGGCAAGATCCAGGCCATGCGCGTGCATGTGCTGGCCGATCATGGCGCCTTTGACGCCTGCGCCGATCCATCCAAATGGCCGGCCGGTTTCATGAACATCTGCACCGGCTCCTATGACATCCCGACAGCGCATCTGGCCGTCGATGGTGTCTACACCAACAAGGCCTCAGGCGGCGTCGCCTATCGCTGCTCGTTCCGCGTCACCGAAGCCGTGTTTGCCATCGAGCGGGCGGTGGAATTGCTGGCCCAGAAGCTTGGCATGGATGCGGCTGAGTTGCGCATCAAGAACTTCATCAAACCCGAGCAGTTCCCCTACCACTCGGCTCTCGGCTGGGAATATGACAGCGGCGACTATCACACCGCCATGAAGAAGGCGATGGACACCATCGGCTACAAGGAACTGCGCGAGGAGCAGGCGAAGAAGCGCGAAGCTTTCAAGCGTGGCGAGACCCGAGAACTGATGGGGATCGGCATCTCGTTCTTCACCGAGATCGTCGGCGCCGGGCCTGCCAAGAACTGCGATATTCTCGGCATCGCCATGTTTGACTCCGCCGAAATCCGCATCCACCCGACCGGTTCGGTGATTGCCCGTATGGGCACCAAGAGCCAGGGCCAGGGTCACGAGACAACCTACGCGCAGATCATTGCCACCGAAATCGGCATTCCGGCCGACGACATCATGATTGAGGAAGGCAACACCGACACTGCGCCCTATGGTCTCGGCACCTACGGTTCACGCTCCACGCCAGTGGCGGGTGCAGCAACGGCCGTGGCTGCCCGCAAGATCAAGGCGAAAGCCCAGATGATCGCCGCCCACATGATGGAAGTGCATGAAGGCGATCTGGAATGGGATGTCGACCGTTTCCGGGTCAAGGGATTGCCGGAAAAGTTCAAGACGATGAAGGAAATCGCCTGGGCTGCCTACAACAATCCGCCCCCGAACATGGAGCCCGGTCTGGAGGCAGTCAATTATTATGAACCGCCGAACATGACCTATCCGTTCGGCGCCTATTTCTGCGTCATGGACATCGACGTCGATACCGGTGTTGCCAAGACGAGGCGTTTCTACGCGCTCGATGATTGCGGCACGCGCATCAACCCGATGATCATCGAGGGACAGGTCCATGGCGGCCTGACCGAAGCCTTTGCCTGCGCCATGGGTCAGGAAATCCGCTACGACGAGCAGGGCAATGTCATGGGCGCGTCTTTCATGGACTTCTTCCTGCCGACCGCCGTCGAGACCCCCCATTGGGAAACCGACCACACGGTGACCCCCTCCCCGCACCATCCGATCGGTGCCAAGGGTGTGGGTGAAAGCCCCCATGTCGGCGGTGTGCCATGCTTCTCCAACGCCGTGAACGATGCCTATGCATTCCTCGGCGCCGGACACATCCAGATGCCGCATGATGCATGGCGCCTCTGGACCGTCGGCGAGAAGCTGGGTTTGCACACATAGAGTCGGGGAAGCTCCGGTGAAAATTCCACAGGAAAAGGTCGCCACGCAACTGGCCGCGGTCGGGTATATTCCCGATCGCGATCTGGCCACGGCGCTATGGCTTATGGAGAGCCTCAAGCGGCCGCTGCTGCTTGAGGGCGAAGCTGGCGTCGGCAAAACAGAAGTGGCACGGGCCTTGGCCCTTGCCCACGATACCAAACTGATCCGGCTGCAATGCTACGAGGGGCTCGACCAGAGTGCGGCCCTCTATGAATGGAACTATCAACGCCAATTGCTGGCCATCAAGGCACGCGAAGGCACCGATGCCGCTGCAGTCGAGGAGCATATTTTCAGCGAGGCCTATCTGCTCGAACGTCCGCTGCTGGCCGCGATCAGGCAGGAGAAGTCTCCTGTTCTGCTGATCGATGAGGTGGACCGGGCGGACGAAGAGTTCGAGGCGTTCCTGCTCGAACTGCTGTCAGACTTCCAGGTCTCGATTCCGGAATTGGGAACGATCACGGCGACCACCATTCCCCGTGTCATCCTGACATCCAATGGCACACGCGAACTCAGCGATGCCCTGCGCCGTCGCTGTCTCTACCATTATGTCGACTATCCCGATGTCGACCGCGAAGCCAGAATCATCCTGTCGCGCCTACCCGGCATCGACACCGATCTGGCACTGCAGATCGCCAATATGGTCAGCCTCATCCGCAAGGAAGACTTGCGCAAATCACCGGGCGTCGCCGAAACGCTGGACTGGGCTGCCACTCTGGCTGGCCTCGACATTCGCCATTTGCGCGATGAACCGGAGACGGTTCACGAAACATTGATGTGCCTGATCAAGACTGCTGAAGACAAATCCGGCATGACCCGTGAGGTCACCGACCGGCTGCTCGGCAAGGTGGCCTGAGATGAGCGCCGCGCTGCCTATGGAAAACCCGCTCGGCGCAGGCGCCAGGACGAAGCTCAATGGCTTCGCCCATGTCTTGCGCGACAACGGGTTTGTCGTCGGTTTGGCTGAAACTCGTGATGCCCTGACGATCCTGAGCGGCGGCAATGCGACCCGGCCCACGCGCCTGCGCGCGAGTTTGAAAACCCTGTTGTGCAGCAGGCAATCGGATTGGCAGAAATTTGACGAGATATTCGATGCCTACTGGTTGCAACGCGGGATGAAATCGGCGACGCGAATTTCCGGCGCGCCAAAAAATCTCCGGCCGGTCTGCAAACCCAGACGGCGGGCAAGCGCGGCTTTGGCGAAAGCGATCAGGCCGATCATGTCGAGCGCGGCGAAGGCAGTGAAGTTTCCGAAACCGGCCAGTCCAAGCGCGAAGGCGCATCACGGACCGAGCTTCTGTCAAAAACCGATTTTCGTCACCTCTCGCAACCCGAAGATCTGGCCGCTGCGCACGAGCTTGCAGAACGCCTTGCCAAAAGCATGCGCGCGCGGCTGACACGCCGGATGCATGCGCGGCGCTCCGGTCAACGGCTGGATCTCAGGCGAACCATTCACAAAAGCATCGCCCATGGCGGCACGCCGCTGGAGCTGATCCGCCGCAAGCGCAAGGACAAGCCTTTGCGGCTTGTGGTGCTGCTGGATGCGTCAGGTTCAATGAACCTCTATTCGGCTGTTTTCCTACGCTTCATGCACGGCGTTCTCGACAGCTTTCGCGAGGCCGAAGCCTTTGTGTTCCACACCCGTTTGATCCACATCTCGCCGGCCCTGCGCGAGCGCAATCCGCAACGCGCCATGGAGCGCATGTCGTTGCTGGCGCAGGGCACCGGAGGCGGAACCCGGATTGGCGAGAGCCTCGCCACCTTCAATCGCTGGCATGCCAAACGCTGCATTCATTCGCGCACTTGCGTCATGATCGTCTCGGACGGCTACGACACCGGTTCGGCTGAAAATCTCGGGATCGAGATGCAGGCATTGCGCCGCCGCTGCCGTCGCATTGCCTGGCTCAACCCGATGATCGGCTGGCAGGGCTACGCGCCGGAGGCCGCCGGCATGAAGGCGGCGTTGCCCTATATCGACCTGTTCGCTCCAGCCCACAATCTGGAGAGCCTTAAAAACCTAGAACCCTATCTGGCGAGGATATGACCATGCCACGGCAGTCCGACATTCTGGATCTGATGAATGATTACAAAACCAAGGGCGAGCCGTTCGCGCTGGCGACCGTCGTGCGCACGGTATCGGTCACAGCCGCAAAGGCTGGCGCCAAGGCGGTGATCCGAAGCGACGGTACCATCACCGAGGGTTGGATCGGCGGTGGCTGCGCCCGTGGCGCAGTGTTGAAGGCTGCGCGGGAAGCACTTGCCGATGGTCAATCGCGGCTTGTCAGCATCCAGCCCGACGAGCAGCTCTCGGAGCATCAGGTCAAACCCGGCGAGGTGCGCGAAGGCGTGGTCTACGCCAAGAACATGTGTCCCAGCCAGGGAACCATGGATGTGTTTGTCGAACCGGTGTTGCCGCGGCCGCATCTGACGATTTGCGGCGCCTCACCAGTTGCCGTTGCGCTTGCCGATCTCGCCCGGCGGATGGGGTTCTTCGTCACCATCTGCGCGCCGGCGGATGACCACGCCGGCTTTGGTGAAACCGATAGGCTGATTGATGGCTACGCCATTCCAACCGACGGCAGTGAAAGGGATTATGTGGTGATTGCCACCCAGGGCCGCGGCGACAGCGCGGCGCTCAAGGCGGCGGTGCAGGTGCCTTCAAAATACCTGGCATTTGTCGGCTCACGCAAAAAGGCTGCCGCTTTAAAAGCCGATTTGGTAGAATCAGGCATACAGGCTGCACAGCTTGAAAACATTCATGCCCCGGCGGGTCTCGATCTCGGCGCCATCACGCCCGACGAAATCGCGTTCTCGATTGTCGCCGAAATGATCGAAATCCGCCGCCGCGGCCAACGCACACTCTGACAAGGACAAACCAATATGGAAATGAACGGATCACAGCGCATCGAAGCCTCCCGCGAAGAAGTCTATGCCGCCTTGAATGACGTCGACATCCTGCGCCAGTGCATTCCCGGTTGCGAGTCTCATCGAAAAGACCTCCGATACCGAGATGAACGCCAAGGTGACATTGCGGGTCGGTCCGGTGAAGGCGAGTTTTACCGGCAAGGTGACGTTGTCGGATCTCAACCCACCAAACGGATACACCATCAGCGGCGAAGGTTCCGGCGGCATGGCCGGCTTTGCCAAGGGCGGAGCGAAAGTTGATCTGGTGCCTGAAGGCGATGCAACCATGCTCAACTACACCGTCAAGGCCGAAATCGGAGGCAAGATCGCTCAGCTTGGCAGCCGCCTGATCGATGGCACGGCGAAGAAGCTGGCCGGCGAGTTCTTTGCCAAATTCAGCGAAATTGTCGGTCCGCCGCCGGCTGTCGAACAAGCAGAGGCCTAGGAAGTTGCGGCCAAGAAGGGCTGGGTCGGCCGCTTGCGCGATTCCTTGTAACCCGCGCTAGCTAATTGCCTGTCTGGCGGCCCTATTCGAAGCACGTGCGGCCGGAGGGACAAGGAGACATATGATTGATGTATGACACGGCGGCAATCGTTCTGGCAGCAGGCCTGTCTCGCCGGATGGGAGCGGTCAACAAACTGCTTATCGACATCAACGGCGCTGCGATGATCCGGAACACGGTGTCGGCCTGTGCAGCCGTGTGTGATGCGCCGGTTACCGTTGTGACTGGCCATCAGGCAGCCGTCATCGAACAGGTGCTGGCGGGGCTCAACGTCAGGTTCATTCACAACCCGGATTATGCTTCGGGACAGGCAAGCTCTGTGGTTTCCGGACTGAACGCGGTGCCGGAGGCAAGGACAACGCTTGTCGTACTGGGCGATCAACCGCTCCTGGATAATGAAGCACTGAGACAGCTTCTTGCTGCGCACAGGGCCAGCGACGAAACACGCATTACCATACCGGTGAACGGCACTGATCGCGGTAATCCACTGGTCATCCCGCTGGCGTTGAAGGCATCGTTGCTGTCAGACAAGACCAACCCCGGCTGCCGGAAATTCACCCGCAACAACCCGGACAAGGTCAACCAGGTGGCCTTTGATAACCCTGCCTATTTCACCGACCTCGACACGCTGGACGACCTCGAATCCTTTCAGAAGGCACAACCGCCAGCCACGTGACACGGCTATAGCGAGGGCATACCATCCCCATCATGCGGGCCTATGTTGCTTGAGAAAGCGGTCGATCACGCCCACCAGTGTCAGCGCAATCGCGATCCGGACGAACTGAAAGCTGGCGACAGTGGCGACGTCGAGCCGCAGCACCTCGGCGGTGATCACCATTTCGGTTACCGCGCCGGGCGCGTTTGCCAGCATCATGGTGGCAAGGTCGATATCATAGAGGTAACCGAGGATCAGCGAGACCATCGCCGAGACCGCTATGAGGAAGGCTGTCGACAGGCAGGTGCCGAGCAAGAACCGCCCGGCGCCGCGAAACAGATCGCGCCGGAACATCGATCCCGGCGAAACCCCAAGCAGGATCTGCGCGGCGGGAACGACGCCGGCATGGTGGGTGGCGTGCGGGATACCCGACGCCGCCAGCGCGCCGACAACCATCATCGGGCCGAGGAAAAACGGGCTGGTGAGGCGAACCATGCTTGCGGCCAGACCGGCAGCCAGGGCGATTGCGGCCAGCAGTGCCGTGTCCCACCATCCGCCGGCGGCAATCGCCACGGCCGGCGCGGATACGGCAGCGATGGTGAGCGCGGGGGGAAACACCAGCACGACGAAGACGATCCGCAAGGTCTGTGCCAGCGCGGTGCGCGCGCCATCACCACCGTTCTGGGTTGCCAGCAGCGCCATCTCGATTGGGCCACCAGGCACCGTGGAATAAAGCGCGGTTGCGCGATGGACGCCAAACAGACGGGATTGCGCGACACCGTAGGCGGTCGCCGCAGCCGTCAGTATCAGGGCACCGGCAATGATCGGCACCGCATTTGCAATGATGCGGTCAAAGGCGTCTGGTGTCAGGTGCAGACCGAGCGCGCCGCCGATCACAAGTTGGCCGATAACCCGCAGCAAGGCCGGCGGCGCTCTCTGGCTGAATAGCAGGGTGATGGCCGCAGTGGTGATCATCGGCCCGATCATCCAGGCCAGCGGCGCGTGCAACCAGGTGCCGAGCTGGCCCGCCACAAAGGCTGCCGCAAAGACGCCAAGCAATATCGCCACCCGCCGTAATGCCGACCAGGAAGCCGCTCTCATGGCCTGTCGAGCGGACTATTCTGCGCCTCCGATTTCCCCTCCCGGTCATAGGCAAGCCGAAAACCGACATGGCCCGTGCCGCTGTCGGGCGGACAGCCGAGCCGGGCGGCGATACGGTAGCGATGGCAATAACTTTGATGACACAGATAGGAGCCACCCTTCATCAGGCGCTGCTGTTGGCTTTTGGCAACCTGATTGCGTAGTTTGCCGTTGCTCGACAGCGAGCGGACGCGAAACGGATCCTCACACCATTCCCAGGCATTGCCGACCATGTTGTAGAGACCGAAGCCATTGGGTTCGAACGTATCGACAGGTGCTGTGCCGGCATGGCCGTCAAGCGTCAGATTGGTATCGGGAAAATGCCCCTGCCAGATATTGCAGGGGAAGAAATCGTGATCGTCGGGATTGCGATCACCCCAGGGGTAGACGCCGCCATGCGGGCCGCGGGCCGCGTGCTCCCACTCGGCTTCGCTCGGCAGCCGCCCGCCTGCCCAAGCCGCAAAGGCCCTGGCGTCACGCCAGGAAACATGCACCACCGGGTGGTTTACACGGTCATCCACATCGGAACCGGGGCCTTCGGGATGTTTCCAGCAGGCGCCCTCGATCCTGAGCCACCAGGGCGCTTCCGGCGCTGCCGGCACGGCTTTCGCAATCTCGGTGGTAACGAAAGCCCAGAAGACAAACGACCAGCCGTACTGCTCGGCTTCTGTGACAAATCCTGTCGATTCAACGAATGCGGTAAAGCGCTTATTGGTGACGGCAAAACGATCAATGCCGTAGCTGCGCAAACGCACCTTGCGCCGCGGCGCCTCGCCATCGATTGGCAGCACCGGATGATCGGTGCCGACATAAGACGTTGCGCCCTCGATCCAGACCATATCCCGACTGCCGGGATCTTCCCGCCCATCTGCGAGTGGAACCTGATCCAACGTGACGGCGCCAGGCTTGGCCGGGGCTGATGGAACACAACAGCTTTTTGCGGGCTTGTCGGCTGCCGCATGATCAACCTGTTGGTTCATTTTGCCCCGCTGTCGTTCGATCATCGGGTTTGCCCCACACCACGCGCCGTTTCAGGCGCCGCCGCGCAAATTGCGCTGCCGTGGGTCGATGATGTCGCGCAGTCCGTCGCCCATCAAATTGAGACTCAGCACGGCAACCGCAATGGCGATACCGGGGAACACGGCAATCCACCAGGCTTCCTGAATATAGGTACGACCATCGGCGATGATGTTACCGAGCGACGGTGCCGGCGGTGGCGGGCCAACGCCGAGAAAGCTCAGGATCGCCTCGGCGACGATCGACACGGCAAAGACGAAAGTCAGTTGGACGATCAATGGCGACAAGGCATTAGCGAGGATATAGCGGAAGATGATGCGCGCGTGGCTTGCGCCAACTGCATGCGCCGCCTCAATGAACTGCATGCCCTGAACCACCAGCACGCTGGCGCGAACAATGCGCGCCGTGCGAGGGGTGAAGGTAACTGTGAGCGCGATGATGGCGTTGATTTCGGACGGTCCGAGCGCTGCAGCGAGGGCAATGGCCAGCAGCACGCCGGGAAACGCCATCAAACCATCGAGCGTACGCATGATAAGGCTGTCGAGCCAGCGAACATAGCTTGCCAAAGTGCCAAGCAGCGTGCCGAGAATTCCGGTTGTCAGAACGACAATGAGGCCGATGCGCAGCGATACGCGGGTGCCGTAGATGATGCGGCTGGCGATGTCCCGGCCGAAGGAATCGGTGCCGAACCAGTGCTCGTAGGATGGCGGCATGAGGATCGAACGGTAATCGCTGCGGCTCGGCTCATAGGGCGCGATGAGATCGGCAGACAGGGCGACAAATACAAAGATCGCAAGGATCACCAACCCGAAGGAAAACGAGCGGTGGGAGAGCAGCCGGCCGGCAAGCTGACGCCAGCGTCGCCTTCGCGCGGCTGCCATTTCAGCGCCCAGCGAGAGCGTGTCCTCGGGGTGCACGGGCTCAGCGGTCATCACGAACCCTCGGGTCAAACCAGACATAGAGCACATCGACAATGATATTGACGAAGACGAAAATCGCCGCCGTCACCAGCAGACCACCCTGGATGATCGGGAAATCGCGCCTCTGGATCGAGCCGATGATCAGCCTGCCGACGCCCGGGAGCGAAAACACCGATTCAATCACCACCGCGCCGCTCAGCAGCACCCCGGTGATGACACCGACAACGGTGATGATCGGTACCATGGCGTTGATCAGCGCATGTTTGAAAATCACCGTGCGGGCGCGCATTCCCTTGGCCTTGGCTGTGCGCACGAAATCCTGATTGAGCACATCGAGCATGCTCGACCGGGTCATTCGGGCAATTACGCCCATTTGCGTAAAGGCCAGCGTCAGGGCGGGCAGTGTCATGCTTCGCACCCAGCCAAAAAAGTCTTCGGTGATCGGAACGTAACCGCCGGTGGGAAGCCAGCCCAGAAACACGCCGAACAGAATGATCATGACAATGCCGAACCAGAAGTCGGGCACCGAAAGACCAATCAACGCTGTGACCATCGCGCCCTGATCGAGCCAGGTGTTCTGGCGGACCGCGGCGAGAATGCCGAGCAAGATTCCGATCACGGTAGCAATGACCAGCGAAAGGCCGGCGAGCGACAGGGTGATCGGCAGCCGCTCGAAAACAGCATCGCTTACCGAGCGGTTCAACAGGTAGGAATGGCCAAGATCGCCTTGCAGCAACTGGCCATACCATGCCAAAGCGCGCTCCAAGAGCGGTCGGTCGAGACCAAGGTTCTGGCGGATGGCTTCGAGTTCGGCAGGTGTGGCATCGCCACCGGCAATCTCGGCGGTGACATCGCCGGGAACGATCCAGATGATCAGGAATGTGACCAGCGACACGACAAAGAGAATTGGGATGGCGCTGAGAAGACGACCTGCAACGAACCGGATCAAGTTTCTCTCCCCCGAGAAGGCGATGGGTGGGTCGGCGGGAAGCGGACTGCCTCCCGCCGACCCTATCTGGTCAAACCGGCTTAGTCTTCAAACCAGACGTTGTAGACGCGCGGGAAACGGAACGGCTTGAAGCCCTTCACATTTGACCGGCTGGCCTGCATCAGCCCGATATTGCCAAGCTTGATGACACCGAAAAACTCGTACATACGCGTCTGGATCTTGGCGAAGGTGGCCTTGCGGGCCTCCACGGTCGAACCGGAAATGAGTTCCTCGTAAAGCTGATCAAGTTCGGGATCGTTCTTGATGAAATGCGGCTTCTCGCCTGTCAGCGTTGCAATCAGTCCGACCGGGCCAAGATAGGGCTCGATGCCCATCTGCAGCGTCCAGCCGTTCCAGCCTTCAGGCTGCAGCCTGATTTTCAGCGCTGTTGGCCAGTCAACCTGATTAACGACAGCATTGATACCGATGGCGTTGAGTTGTTCGGCGATGACGATGGCGGACTTCGAATGACCGGGGATGTTGCCGTCGGTCAGGATCGAGAATTCCTCGCCATTATACCCCGCTTCCTTGAGCAGCGCCTTGGCGCGATCCGCGTCGGCCTGATTGTAGTACTCCTTGCCGATGTCACCCGCATCATAGGTCGTGCCGGCATATTGCCAGCCATGATCAAGCTGGAACAAGCCTTCGGTGGTGATGCCCATGATTTCTTCCATGTTCAGCGCAACCTGAACGGCTTCGCGGAACTTGGGATTGTCGGACGGCGGCACATTCATGTTGAAAATGAAGGTGTTGAACGCCCAGGGCATGTTCTCGTAGGTGACAATATCGGCATTGCCTTCCAGGCGCCGCGCGGCAGGCACCGGAATCTGCTCAAGCAAGTGAACTTCGCCTGCTTCAAGTGCGGCAACCTGGGCACCCGGTTCAGTGATGATGCGGAAGGTGACCGTATCAAAATAGGCAGTCTTGTTGCCGCCAAAGCCGTCGATCCCGGTTGAGCGCGTATCGGCGCTGTAGTCTGCGAACCGCTCGAGCTTGACGTGGCTATCGGGAACATACTCAACATATTTGTAGGGGCCGGTTCCGACGAAGCTGTTCTTGCCGGCTTCAGTCTCCGCGTCTTCTTCGGGAATGATGACCGCAGGTGCGCGTGGAGAGGAAAAGGCCTCCAGAAATGTCGGCGTCGCCTTCTTCATGGTGAAGGTGACTTCGTAGTCGCCGGTGATCTCGATGCTTTCGACCGGATCGAGAAGATTGCCGGTGGCGCCGACCTTGCGGTAGCGCTCAAGCGATGCCTTGACGTCCTTGGCGGTCATTTCCTTGCCGTTGTGGAATTTCACACCCTTGCGCAAGGGAAAGCGATAGGTGAGCCCGTCATCGGAGATCTCGCAGGTTTCGGCGAGGATCGGAATCGGCGTCACGGCTTCGCTGAAGCCGTAGAGCGGCTCGTAGATATTCATGTTGATGTTGCGTGACGCCTGTGAAGACGTCGACATCGCATCAAGGCTTGGCGGATTGGAGCCTTGAACGACGATAAAGTCGCCGCCCATGGTCTGGGCCATGGCGCCACCGGCCAGGAACGCAGTCGAAAGCACAAGCGCCCCCGTCACGGTCAATGCCCGGCCCAATGATTTCAATTGGTGATATACTCCCATTTCTTCTCATCTCCCTGTTGTCGTTCCCGCGACACCGCACAGGCTTGTGGGGTGCCCCCCTTTGCCGCTATATCGGCGTTTCCGGGGTGTTTTGTATTATCGTATTATCGTATTATCGTATACGATGTTCGCTTAACGCCAGAATGTCAAGGAATTCACTCTTCATGTCGACTGCTAAAGCGCCACGACCAAAAAGAAACTTCTCCAGCCTCGCCCCGCTGACGACGAAAACCCTTGTTGATCAGGTCGTTGATGCGATTGTGGAAGCGACCGCCAAGGGAATATTTCTGCCCGGAGACAGGATCGTCGAGGCGGAAGTCGCGCGCTCGCTGAACGTCAGCCGGATCCCGGTTCGCGAGGCATTGCGGCTGTTGGAGAGCCAGGGGGTAGTTGTCAGCGAACGTTACCGCGGCATGCGGCTGATGAGCGTCAATATTGATCGGCTCGAAAAAACCCTCAAGGTTCGTCTTGCGCTGGAAAAGCTCGCCGGTGCTGAAGTGATCGCACGGGCAATGGCAGATCCGGCGATCCTGGCTCCGCTTGAGGACATCGTCACCCAGATGCATGCTGCAGCCGATGCCGGCGACGGCTTTTTGGTGGCAAGCCTCGATACCGCGTTTCATCTCTGCCTTTGCGAGTTGTCGGACAATGACACGCTGGTACGCACCTGGAAGCCGCTGTCGCGGCAGCTGACGATCATCTTCGGCCTTTCGACCCTGAAGAAGGACATAAAGGCCATTGTCGCCGAGCATGACGACGTCATAGACGCCTTGCGCAAGGGCGACCGGAGCGCATTCGACAAGCTGATGGAAGTCCATATCCTCGAATACTCGCGTGCCGTGGACTATGAGAAGCTCGTCGAGCAATTGCGGATGCTTGAGCATCGCGACAACACCGATTGAGGGCTCACAGCTAAATGCTGCGTGCGACCTCTGCATCCGGCACCACCGCATTGCGCGCCGGATGCCCGAAGGCGGGTGCCAGCGCGTAATCATCGCCGCTACGGTCGAGAAGCCCAATCAGACGGCCGTGCATGTCGGCTGCCAGATCGGCGCCGGCTGACTGGTCCACCAGATTGTTCATTTCATAGGGGTCGGTTGAAAGATCAAACAGCTGCCATGGCCGGGCCCCTGCCCGGTCGCCGATCACCGTGTATTTGAGGTGATCGGACCTGATCCCGCGCCAGGTCTCGTCGTAATAGGAGCGGTTAGACCGGGTTTCGGTGACGAATTCCAGCAACACGCCATCGCGGACCGGCTCCGCACATTCGCCACGGATGAACGGCGCCAAATTCATTCCGGTGAAGCGCGCGGACGCTGAACCGCCGGTCAGCCCGACAAATGTTGGAAACAGGTCCTCGGTGTTGACCGGTACAGACGCGGTCGCGCCGTGGCCGGCAACGTAACGGTCGGGACCGGCGACAATCAGCGGCACGCCTACCGATTCCTCCCAGGGCTCCGCCTTGCCCAGCAAGCCGTGGCTGCCGCCAAGTTCCCCGTGATCGGAGAGGAACACGACCACGGTGTTATCCGCCAAGCCAGTCTGTTCCAGAACCGTGTCCAGCTTTCCCATGTTGTCGTCGATCATCTCGATCATGGCGTAATAGGCCTGCATATTGGCTTCGGCCACCCGCGCCACCGACGCGGGGTCATCCGGGTCGACCTTTCCCGCCGGCCCGCTTTCCTCATGCCATTCGGGCGGAAAGAAGCTGATGGCAGCAAGATCTACATTTGGCCGCGGCACCATCGGCCCGCGATCGCGGACACGCTTCAGACTCTGCTCCGACGCCATAAAGGGCGGATGCGGCGCCTCGACCGACAGCAACAGGAAAAACGGCTGATCCTCCGGCCTATCTGCTTCGAGATAATGGGCAGCCAGATCAAACAGCCCGTCGGTCTGATGGCCGGGAAGACGCCGCGGCACCGGATCGTCATCGACAAAATAGGCGGTGTCGTAGAAATCATTGCGAAGTTCGAAACCGCGCCAATAGTCAAATCCGCGGCGGTGACTGGCCGGGATCGGCGTCCTGCTTGCCTGCGACAGGGTCAGGCCGCCGCTGACGCCATAGGCCGAATAGAGGTGCCATTTGCCGATATAGGCCGTGGCATAGCCTTGTGATTTCAGCGCATCGCCCAACGTATGCTCCGCCGGAGACAGCCGGTAGCCAAGCGCAGGCACATTTCTGGAATGGGCGTATTCACCGGTCACCATTGAAAACCTGAACGGCACACAGGCAGGAAACGTCGAACAGGCCGAGGTAAAGCGAACGCCACGGGAAGCGAGCCTGTCGAGGTTGGGGGTGCGTACATTTGGATCGCCGGCACAGCTCAGCGCGTCGCGCCGCATCTGATCAACGAGAACGACAATGATGTTTGGCTGATTCATGATACCCGTTTCCGGTTGCGTATAATAGCATCGACCGGCACCATAACCACGGACGGAGCGCGACAGCGAGAAGGTACTTGAGACTTGCTAATCGTATTATAGTATACAATATTAAAACCAACAAAGCGTTTTTCGAACCGAACGGGAATGCATGTGCCGGCCACCCACGAACCCCACACCACCATGAACGGTTCCCACACACCGCCGCCGTTGCTGGAGGTTGAAGACCTTACCGTTTCATTCCACGGCCTGAACATCGTCAAGAACCTCTCCTTCACGCTTTCGCCGGGCGAGATATTGGGGATCGTTGGTGAAAGCGGCAGCGGCAAGAGCATGACCGCGCTGTCGATCATGGGGCTATTACCGCGTAACGGGGTTGTCACTGCCTCGGCCCTGCGGCTTAACGGCGAAGACCTGACCAACGCCAGCGAGAGCCGGCTGGAAGAGTTGCGCGGCGCCTCGATGGGCATGATCTTCCAGGAGCCGATGACCGCGCTCAACCCGGTGCTGACTATTGGCGACCAGATCATGGAGACGGTCAGGCGCCATCTGAAAGTGGGGCGGCGTGAGGCGCGTGAGCGATCAATCGAAGCCTTGCGGAGGGTCGGCATCCCCTCGCCCGAACAGCGCATCGACGATTATCCGCACCGGCTGTCGGGCGGCATGCGGCAGCGGGTGATGATCGCCATGGCGCTGATGTGCCAGCCGAAACTGCTGATTGCCGATGAACCGACGACAGCGCTGGACGTGACTGTTCAGGCGCAGATCCTTGATCTGATGCTCGACTTGCAGGCCGAGTACAAGATGGGCATCATCCTCATCAGCCATGATCTGGGCGTGGTGTCGGCGTTCACCGACCGGGTGTTGATCATGTATCTGGGACAAGTGCTCGAAGACGCCAGCGCCGACGCAATGTTCAATAATCCGCTGCATCCCTATACCGAAGGGCTGCTTGCCAGCATCCCGCCGGTTGATCACGACGAGGAACGGCTTCAGGCGATCAAGGGGTCGGTTCCGCCGATCTTCGACCAGCCGCCCGGTTGCCGGTTCGAACCGCGCTGCAACTATGCCCGGCCGGTGTGCGCAACGGCGGTTCCGGCGCTTGTCGATTGCGGCCAGTCGCACCGCGCCGCCTGCATTCGCAACACCGGTTACCAGTTCACGCAGGTCAAGCCATGAGCCTGCCACACACTTCCGCTCCGGCTGGCGATCCGATCCTCGAGGTCAAGCACCTGTGCAAGGATTTCATTGCCGGCAAGGATGGCTTGTTGTCCGCCAAGCGCACCATCCGGGCTGTCGACGATGTCAGCTTTGACATCATGCGCGGCGAGACGCTCGGGCTTGTTGGCGAAAGCGGCTGCGGCAAAACCACGACGGGACGGCTGTTGCTGCGGTTGCTCGACGTGACATCGGGAAGCGTCAAATTCAACGGCGCCGATATTCTCGCCCTGAGCCCACCGGAAATGCGCGCCATGCGGCGCGACATGCAGATCATTTTTCAAGACCCGTTCGGCGCGCTTAACCCGCGCATGACGGCAGGCGAACTGATCGTCGAGCCGCTGGTCATTCATGGCATCAGTGATGCCGTTGAGCGCGAAAGAACGCTGCGGCGGCTTTTGAATCTGGTCGGGCTTTCCGCCTTTCACGCCGGCCGCTATCCGCATGAATTCTCTGGCGGGCAGCGGCAGCGCATCTGCATCGCCCGGGCGCTGGCTCTGGAACCGGCGTTCATTGTCTGCGACGAGGCGGTGTCGGCGCTCGATGTCTCGGTGCAGGCGCAGATCCTGAACCTGCTTCAGGATCTCAAACACGAACTCGGGCTGACCTATCTCTTCATCTCGCATGATCTGGGCGTGGTGCGACATATCTCCGAGCGCGTGGCGGTGATGTATCTCGGCCAGATCGTCGAACTTGGCTTGCGCCGATCGATTTTCGACACCCCTGCCCATCCCTATACTCAGGCGCTGTTGCAATCGGTTCCTTCGTCCGCCAAGGGGCGAAAGTCGTTCTTTACGATCAAGGGCGATGTGCCGAGTGCCGCCAACCCGCCAAGCGGGTGCCGTTTCCACACGCGCTGCCCGATTGCCATTCCGCGCTGCAGTTCCGAACCGCCCCGACTGCGCGAGATCGCGCCCGGACAATCTGTCTCCTGTCATCTGGCAGGAACGGAGCCGACTCTTGACACCGCTTCTGTCTGACAAGGAAATCAAAATGGCCAAACGTCCCAACATTGTGCTTGTTCTGTCGGATCAGCAACGCAGCGATTCACTTGCCTCCTATGGCAACCGGTTTACCGTGACACCGGGCACCGATGCGATGGCAGCCGCCGGCAAGTCGTTCGATGCCGCCTTCACGCCCTGGCCGGTCTGCACCCCGGCGCGCGGCACGATGTGGACCGGGGTCTACCCACACGCCCATGAACTGATCGACAATCTCTATGGCGTCGACAATGCCTTTGCCTCGCACTCCGCCGTCAAGCAGACGGTTTTCGATCATCTTCAGAAAGCCGGTTATCTCACAGCACATTTCGGCAAGTGGCATCTCGGCGAAACCCAGCCGCCATTCTTCGACGTCTGGGAGGAATCGTTCAATTCGCGCAAGGGCCACTGGATGGATGGCAAGCTCGACGGCGAGTACCGCCCCGACCGGCAGACCAATGCGGCAGTCGCGTTTCTGGAAAGCCAAACCGCGACCAGCGATCCGTTCGCGATGGTGCTCAGCTTCTACCCCCATGACCCCTATTCCGCGCCGGAGCGCTTCTACGAGCCCTATCGCGGCCGCGGCGTGCCCTTCGCCGGCTACTATGCGGCCGTCAGCGCGCTGGATCATGACCTCGGACGCATCCGCGCGGCGCTCGAAGAAACCGGGCTCGCCGACAATACGGTGGTGATCTATTTTTCCGATCACGGCGACACGTTCTTCTACCGCCCGGAAGGCGAGCATAAATTTGTCTGCCACGACGATGCCATCAAGATCCCCTTCATTGTCGAAGGACCTGGCATCGCGCCGTCAACGCGAACCGGCTTGCCGATCGGGTTGCAAGATCTGGCGCCGACCATGCTCGATTTTGCCGACGCGGAAATTCCGGGCAACATGCAGGGCCGCAGCCTCAGGCCGATCCTGATGGGCGAAGAACCCGGCGACTGGCGCGACGATTACTACGTTCAGAACATCACCCATGTCAGCAAGATCGAGCAGCGCGCCATCCGCACACCTGACTGGAAGCTGATCGCCTCCGCCAATGGGGCCCATGAACTCTATGATCTGCGCGTCGACCCGGAAGAGGAACTCAATGTGTTCGTGACTCCGCGCGACGATGGCGGGTTCCAGCGCTTCAAGCACTACCCGGATTATGCGGCAAAGATTGCCGAATTGACGGGCCGTATGAAGCGCACGGCCCTTGAGATCGGCGACACCCGTGGTGAAGAACTGGCGGCTGCGGTTGACGAGGCCATCAGCGCAAGGCTCGAGGCGCTGGCATAAGTCTGAATTCAAGGTCTACGAGGCTCCGGATTCCCGGATCCGGAGCCTGTTCGTTGTGAACTCCACGCGGTAACGGCGAGACTGTATTGAGGTTTCTCTCCTAATCCGCCATGGCAGCGTTTGCCGGCAATGGTGACGTGGATGCAGGCACTCTTTGGTGCCGTGTCTTGACGAGGTAGATATGGTGGAAGGCATCCGCACGCATGCCCGACAGCTGAATATCCTCACGCTGCCATTGCCATGGTTGGGTTGTCAGTCGCTGTTCGAATTCCGGAGAGATTTCGGAGGACCAGAAAGCGGCAATCCCGCCCGGCCGCAGCGCATGTCGCACCACGTCTAGGCCATAGGCCTCGTAAAGCCTGTTGTTGTCGGGACGAACCGTGAAATCGGGGCCGTTATCGGTATCCATCAGGATGACGTCGAATGCACCCGGGCTGGTTTCCAGCGTCTCCATCACATCTTCAATGCGCAGGTCGACACGCGGGTCGCGCAGCGGATGGCCGGCAAGCTTGCTCAATATTCCGCGGTTCCAGGTTGCAATCTCGGGGATCAGTTCGCAGACAACAATCTGTGATTTCTCATCCAACATGTCGAGCGCAACGCGAAGGGTAAAGCCCATCCCGAGCCCGCCAATCAGTACGCGTGCCCCTGGGTGCCCGTTCAGCCGCAGGCTACGCACGGCCAGCGTGTCTTCGGATTGATGGTTGATGTTGGACATCAGTTCCGATCCGTTGAAGCGGATCTCGTAGATGTCTTTGCGCTGTCGCAGCACAATGCTGTCGCCCGCCGCCGTGGTGGCGCGGTCCAATTCGGTCCAGAGTGTCATGAAAATGTCCTGTCGGCAGGCCAGCAAATGGCCGCCGTGTTTCCCGGTTAAAGACGAAGAAACGAACGGGGTTGCCGAGTGCTCAGAAGCCTGGCAACCCAGGGACATCGTCTGCCCTGTCTCCGATCAACCGGGGAAACAGTGCAGGCTGCCGGGATATGTCACTTGAAAGGAGCATGATGCGACCGACTGTGGTTGTTCAACTAGGCTTATCATCCATTCTGGCAATGTCGTCCAGTGTTCACTCAGTTGCTCCACAAAGCCCCGGAGTCCGGGCGATGTGAGAAGCCTCGTCAAGACAGAGAAACCGCGGACCGGTGCGCTACCTAGATGTGAAGGCTACCGCTGAGAATCAAGCCAGCTGTCGTCGGCGGTAATGGAAACCTGGTGGGTGCTCACCGGCTGCGTGTTCGCTCCCCAGGCGCGCAGCACTGCCTTTTCGGCGCATCGCAAATCGACTTCCCGGCGAATGGCCTGCGGATCCCAGCCGTCGAGGACGCGGTCAGCGCAGCGCCGCCGCACCTCCTCATAGGCAGGCGCTTCCCCCAGATCGACGGCTTCTTCGGGATCGCTCTCCAGGTCGAAAAGTTGCGGCCGGTAGCCGTCGATATGGACATATTTGTACCGTCCCATTCGCACCATGCGCTGGCAGGTCGCCTCCGGGCCGGTCCACAGCGACGACAGGTCGGTTACATATTCGCTGAAGGTTTCGTCTGTCCATTCCGCGTCCGGATCGCCGGCGATTGCCAGCAGGCTGCGCGCATCAGAACGCGGCAATGGGGGTGCGCTGGCGGCCTCGATCATGGTGGCGCCAACATCATTGAGATTGACGATACGCTGATTGCGGACACCGGTGGGCACGTGCCCCGGCCATGCCATGACCAGCGGGACTTTCACCGATTCCTCGTAGAAGGTGTTCTTCCACCACAGATCACGCTCGCCGATCTGTTCGCCATGATCGGACGCATAAATCACAAGCGTATTGTCAGCCAGCCCGGCGGCCTCAAGCACGGCGAGTACATACCCGATCTTCCGGTCCATTGCGTGGACGAGCCCGTAATAGGCGGTCCGCGCCCGGATGATGTCATCGATGCCTGCGGCTTCACTGCCGCTGTAACGACGCCAGCTGACAAGCCATGGATGCTCCTTCTCCGGCGCCGGGCGTTTGATTTCGGGCGGCCCGACGCGGCCATCAAACAAGTCGAAATCTTCATTGCGGGCAACAAATGGACAATGCGGAAGCAGGAAACCGACGCTCATACAGAACGGCTGCGTTGACCCCGCCGCATGTTCCGCGCCCAGTCTTTCCAATTCTGCGCAGGCAGCTTCCATCGTCACGTCATCGACAACCTCATAGCCCGACTGGCCGCGCCCGGATGCAGTGATACTGACGGCGGGGATTTCGCTGCCACTGGGACCGGGCGCCGATGGCCCCTGGGTTCCCGCCAACATGCCCAGATCCTGCCGCCCCGCGCCCAGCCAGTTTGGCGAACAATCACCGCTCACACGCTCGTCAAAACCATGAAGCTGATCCGGGCCGATCGAATGCAGCCGACCGGCCAGAATGGTGCTGTAGCCCGCAGCCCCCAGCGCATGGGCGTAGGTCGGCAGATCGGAGGCAAGCTGGTCTTCGAGCGTCCAGCAGCTCTGTTTGTGCGGCCAGCGCCCGGTCAAAAGCGACATCCGGCTCGGGGTGCAGATCGGCGAGGCGCAATAGGCGTTGTCGAAGGTCACGCCCCGCGCGGCGATACGATCGATATTCGGCGTTGGCGACAGCGCGTCACCATAGCAACCGGCGATCTTCTGAGAATGCTGGTCCGACAGGATGAAGAGGATATTGGGACGTCTGCTCATGCCACCCTCCTGCTTGCACTCAATCGATGCTCAGTGATCTGTAAAGCACCTGCACGCCGATGCAGATTTCAGCGGTGCCGTCACGCTCTCCGGCTACCGCTGTGTCGCGGCGGTATAAATCGTCGCTTTCGGGCGAAACTCGACATCGGGGTCTAGCGGGTAGATCGGCCGGGCGCAGATACTGTGGCCGAGGCTTGGCAGATCTGCCGAGGTGGCGCCGGGCGCATCGATGTTGAAATTCTTTTCGACCCAGGCGTCATACATGTGAAATTCGGTGTGCGGCGACTTGACCACGACCAGGTCGAAATCAACCGGGTTGCATCCGCTCGAATAGTACATAGCACGGTCAAACAGGCTGACTGATTTGCTCATGACCACGACGGTAAAATTATCGAACACGAGAACCGCCGTGAGCCCGGCATCGAGTTCGGTTTTCATGGTCTCCAGCCGCGACTGGCCGTCTGACAGGCTGGCCACCCGCGCGGTGGTTTCCATTGGCTTGTAGCGCGCCGGATCAATCGCACCGCCAAGCGTTACCGAGATGGTGGCGCCAACGCCGGCCTTGTGGGCAGTTGCCGCCGCTGCCGGATCGACGATCTGGGCCAGTACCCTGCCGGGATAGCCGGCAGAACGCAGCGCCGCCAGGATCGCATTTGAATCGCCCGTTGCCCCGGAGGACGTGGCGTCGGCAGCATCGGTGAAGACCACCGGCCCCGTCATCGTGCGTGCCTGGGCAATCGCCCGGTCGAGCGCGATCAGCTTGCCCTGCATGCGAAAGCGTTGCGGCCAGAATTCATTGGCCAGCCTTTTGGCTTCGGTCTCGGCCGTGGCCACGTCCCCGTCGGTTTGCACGATTACCTGGGTGCAGAGTTCCGGCACATCGGTGAACGGGTTGCCGATCATGATGCCTGCGGCAAGCGCGGAGCCGTCGCGCTCGATCCGCTGGCATTCGCGAATGAGATCGCCATAACAACCGGTACCGGTGATCAATTCGTCGCCGCGCACGAGCGCAGGGACTACCACTCGGGCCGCCACCGGCTTCACCTCCCCGTTCATGACCGAAAGCAACAGGCGCGCGGCGCGGGCGCCGGTGTCACCGAAATCAACGTGCGGGTAGGTGTGATAAAGCGTCAGCCCGTCAATTTGCTGCAACATCCGCTCGGTGAGGATGCCGTGCAGATCGAGCGACAGCACGATCGGCACATCGGGGCCGACAATCTTGCGAACCTCCGCCAGCAGGTAACCTTCCGGATCGAGTTCACCGACAGCGCCCATGGCGCCATGCATCGAAGCATAGACGCCGTCGATCCGGTCCGCTCCCGCGCGCACCGCGTCGAGAATTTCAGCTGAGAGCCTCGACCATCCTTCCGCCGACACTAACCCGGCACTGCCGGCCCTTGCGGCGATGGTCGGAACAACGGCAATATCGGGATGTTGATCAAACACCGAAAAGGCGCCGCCAAGCTCGGTGTTAAGCCCCCGATGGCTGTACAGCGCGTCGCCGTGGGCAATGTGGAAGTTCTCATATTCCGAAAGCAGCGGATTGAAGGAGGATACTTCCTGCTTGCAATCGAGGATCAAGATTTTGGCCATGCGTCAAGTTTCCTGAGACATCATTGGAACAAGGCGACAGGGTTGCCGCCCTCCGCGTTAATCCGAGGCTGCGACATAGTCGGTCATCACCACCGCGACAGTATCGCCACGCCCAACCCGGCCCGGGCCGGCCGACATCCACAGCACGCCGTCGTGATTGTAACGCAACTCAATCGGCTCACGGTCAACATCCTCGACGAAATGGAGATAGCCCGATGGTTGACCAGCCTTGACGGTGTCACCAACGACATTGCAAGGCTCGAAGGTGCCGATGGACGGCGCGAACGTGTAGAGTTCACGGGCAGCGACCATCATGTGCCGGGTTGCCGTGCTGCCATCGGCCTGTGCGGTTTCCGGCTTGCCCTCAATCACGTTGAAATGCTTGAGGATGTTGTCGATACCGCGGCGACCGATGCGCACTCCGTCAACACTCACCCTGCCCCAGCCCCCAAGCTCCGTGCCGAGCGAAATGATGCCACGGCGCTCGACACAGGATGTAAACGTCGCCCCCTCGTCCACTCCACTGAAGACAACATTATAGGGCGCGCCGAATGCGGCGGCTGCGTCCATGGTGCGCTTCATCATCGCGGCGTCGCCAACATCATGCATATTGGTGGACGGTGCCGAATCGCCGGAATGGCCGGCCGTGTGCATGTCCACCGAAACATCGGCCATCGGCAGAATGACACTGTCGAGATAATGCGCCAACATCTCGCTGAAGGTGCCCTTCGGATTGCCCGGGAAACAGCGGTTCATGTCGCGATTATCGATCGGCGAAAGGCGGGTATTGCTATGGACTGCCGGCACGTTAACCGCCGGCATCATGATCACCCGACCCTGCACTTTGGCGGGATCGAGCGTCTGCGCGAGTCGCGAGATGGCAATCGGCCCCTCATACTCGTCACCGTGGACCGCGCCTGTGAACAACACCGTCGGGCCAGTGCCATTCTTGACGACAATGATCGGGATTTCGACGATGCCCCACCCCGAGGTGTTTCGGGACAATGGCGCCCGCAGATATCCTGCCTGACGGCCATTTTTCTCAAAATCGATTTCACCGGCGATCCGGCTTTTCTCAGCAGACGTGGTCAAAAGGTTTCCTCCAAGACTGTGCTTGAATTGTATGATTGTATACTATATCGGTCGAAGTCAACAAGTTTCAGGCCCAGCGCCGCAGGAGAGGATTGCATGCACGCGCCAGCGAAAAAGACCACCGCACCGGTTCGAATTACCCGCATTGTCGTGGCGCCACTTCTGGGCGAAAGTCCTCCTGGCGGCTGGTCGAACGAGATCAAGGCCGATGATTCAATCCATGCTCTGATCGCTGTTCACACCGATGCCGGGATAACCGGATTTGGTAGCGCGTTCACCGATGGAAGGCTGGTGGAAGCTGCGGCGAAGGTGCTTGAACCGCTGCTGCTGGGTGAAAACGCACTCGAGCCGGAGCGGGTCAGCGAGAAGCTGCACCAGAACACATTCTGGATGGGGCGTGGCGGCAGCCTGACCCACGCCATAAGCGGTATCGACATTGCCCTGTGGGACATTCTGGGCAAGGTTACCGGGCTTTCGATCGGACGGCTAGCCGGCGGCCGCTACACCGACCGCGTGACTCCCTACTGTTCTTTGCTGATGACCGAGCCATCGGCCATGGGCGACGAGATCATCAGTTTCAGGGATCAGGGCTTCAAAGCCTTCAAGATCGGTTGGGGCCCGTTTGGCCGCCGCGATGACTTCAAACTCGACGAGGCCATTGTCGACGCCGCCAGGCGCGCGCTTCCCGAAGGTGGCAAGCTGATGGTTGATGCCGGTGGCAGCGACGCATTCTGGCCCAACGGGCTGAAATGGGCGTTGCGAACGGCTGACATGCTGGCCGACCATGATGTCTACTGGTTCGAGGAGCCGCTCAAACCCGACGCCATCGATGATTTTGTGGTGCTTCGCAACCAGAGCAAACTGCCTATTGCTGGCGGCGAGGTGCTGACACGACGCCAGGCCTACATTCCGTTCCTCACCCAGGGCGCCTTCGATATCGTCCAGCCGGATGTAACCAAGGTCGGCGGGCTCAGCGAGCAGCGGCGCATTGCCCGGCTGGCCGAAGATTTTGGCGTCCGCTATGTCGGCCATGGATGGAATACGGCACTAGGTCTGGCTGCGGATCTGCAATTGGCCGCGGCGCTACCCAATGTCGATCTGGTCGAATATATCGGCGGCAGCGCCTATGTCGACAACATCATGGCGAAGCCCTTCAGCCTCGATGCAGACGGCATGCTCACCATTCCGGATCTGCCGGGTCTGGGCGTTACACTCGATCCTGACCGGGTCGCCCAGTACACACCCGACGCAGCGAGCCTTTTCGACGGAGGCTGAGCTCTCCTTGTCGCCGCAGTGCGACCAGGAACTTGAGCCCGGTCAGAGGCTTGGCAGCGCGCCGTCTTCGCCTTCCATCATCTTGTCCAGTATCACGTTGAGTTGTTGAAACTCATCCTCTGTAAGCTTGCTTCGGAAATAGTTGGCCGTCTCCATTGCACGCGGCAAAAATGCGTCAAGCTTCTGCTTGCCAAGGTCGGTGAGATGGACGTCCCGACCCCGCTTGTCACCATCCAGAGGGATGCGTGAAATCATGCCTTTACGGTCCATCGAACCAAGGACGCGCGAGATCACAGCCCGGTCCACGCCCAGATAGTCGGCCATCGCCGACGGGCTCTGGATTCCATATAAGCCACGCATCACCAGTACGCACCACATGATGCGCGACAGCCCCAGTTCACCCAGAAGCCGTTCGTAATGCTGCTCCATAAGCCGTGAGGTACGGGTAAACCTGAAACCCAGGCCCCCACGCAGCTGATAGTCATGTTCGTCGGTCATGTGATTGACATTGTCAATTATCTCGTTTCATATGTCTGATAACGAAGAATTGGCGGCGAGGCAAATTCGCTTCAACAAAGCCAATCAAGGGTCAAGGCAATCTCAGGATTGCGACTTGGGACAGCAAGCTCCTGAAAAGCTGGGCGCCGAAGTCAAGGGAACCACTGAGAAAACGGTCGGACTGCAGGTCCGCCAAACATTCGGAGGATAACATGAAAGTCGCAACTCTCATTCGTGCTGGCATGCTTGCACTCGCAACGGCTGCAGCGCCGGTTGCCCACGCGGCCGATATGAAAACCATCGCGATTTCGACAATCGTCGAAGTGCCATCACTGATGGACGGCAAACAAGGCATCATCGATGCCCTTGCCGACCGCGGATATATCGAGGGAGAAACACTCCAGATCGAATATCAGAACGCCAATGGCAGCATGCCGACGCAGCAGCAGATCGCCAAGAAATTCGTCGGCAACGCGCCGGACGTGATCGTGCCGATCACCACCCCGACCGCGCAGGCCATGGTTGCCTCGACCAAGGACATCCCGATTGTTTTCGTCATGGTCACCGACCCGCTGAAAGCCAAACTGATCGAACGCTATGAACAGCCCGGAGCCAATGTCACCGGTGTCTCCGATGCCGCCCCGATCGGTCAGCAACTCAATCTAATGCTCGAATTCCTGCCCGACATGAAGACGGTCGGCTTTGTCTACAATCCCGGCCTCGACAATGCCTTGGCCGCGCTCGCTGTCCTCAAAGAAGAAGCTGAGAAACGCAATTTGACCGTTGTGGAATCGGCCGCGCCGACGACCAACGAGGTAATCCTGGCGACCAAGAAACTGATCGGCAAGGTCGATGCCGTCTATGTGCCTGACGACACCACAGTGGTCGCGGCGATGGAAGCCATCGTGAAGATCGGCTGGGACGTGAAAATGCCGATCTTTTCAGGCGAAACCAGCGGAGTGGAGCGCGGCGCTGCGGCTTCGGTCGGGCTCAACTATTATGCGGTTGGCCGGCTTGCCGGAGATATGGTTGCCGACGTTCTCGACGGCAAACCGGTGGGGACCATCGATGCCGTCATTGCCAAGGATCTCAATGACAAGTTCGAAACCCTCATCAACAAATCTTCGGCCGAGAAGATGGGATTGACGGTGCCGCAATCAACACTCGATGCGGCGACCAAGATATTCGAATAACAGCTTCATCCCATCGGGCGATTGGCGCCCATCGACGTCAATCGCTCCAAGCTGATGGCAGTGAATTCCCATGTCCTTGTATGAATTTCTCGGCACGCTCGAGACCGGTTTCATTTTCGCAATTGTCGCGCTCGGCGCCTATCTGACATTCAAGATACTGGACTTTCCGGATCTGACGGTGGAAGGCAGCTTTCCGTTGGGCGCCGCCGTCTGCGCTACCTTGATTGTCGGGTTCGGCGTCAATCCCTGGCTGGCCACGCTGCTTGCGGGCGGCGCCGGCTTTGCCGCCGGGTTTGTTACCGCCTACCTCAATGTACGCTTCAATATCCTGCATATTCTGGCCGGCATTCTGGTTGGCATTGCGCTCTATTCGCTCAACCTTCGCATAATGACGGGGCCCAACAAGGCGCTGCTAGGGGTCGAAACAGTCTATTCGGCATTCGAGGGCTGGGGTTATCCGGGCTACATCGTCAACCCGATCTTCCTTGGCATTCTGGTGCTTGTCATCAAACTGCTGATTGACCTTCTGCTTGCCACGGGGCTCGGCATCTCGATGCGCGCCGCAGGAGCCAACCCGGCGATGGCGGAAGCAAACGGCGTCAATGTCGGCAACATGAAGCTGTTTGGCGTCGGGCTTGCGAACTTTCTCACCGCAGTCGCCGGTGCCCTGTTTGCACAGATCTTCGGCGCGGCCGACGCCTATATGGGGATCGGCGTCATCATCGTCGGACTGGCATCGGTAATCGTCGGCATGTCGGTCCTGCCCTCCGATACGATCGCCCGCGCGACTGCGGCCTGCATCATCGGGGCTGTGCTTTACCGGCTTGCGGTGGCGGCGGCGCTAAATGCCGATTTCATCGGGCTGCAGGCGTCCGATGTCCAAATGGTGACCGCAGTGCTGGTTGCTGTCGCCTTGATCGTGCAGCAATCGGGACTGTCGTTCCTGAAGATTTTCAAGAGGCGCAGCAATGATTGAACTTTCGGATGTCCATGTCACGTTCAATCCCGGAACACCGCTGGAAACCAAGGCCTTGCGTGGGGTCAACCTCAATGTTCCTGAAGGCCAGTTCCTGACCGTCATCGGTTCCAACGGCGCTGGAAAATCGACCTGCCTCAATCTCATTGCCGGCCTGTGCCGGCCTGCCAGCGGCACCGTGGCTGTCGCCGGGGACGATATTTCCGATTGGCCGATCTATCGGCGGTCGAAGTTCTTGAGCCGGGTTTTCCAGGATCCCAAGATGGGCACATGCGAGGATTTGACCATCCTCGAAAATTTCGCGCTGGCGCAAGGCCGAACCCGGCCGCGCGGGTTTCGCATGGCAGTCACCCGTACAATCAAGGACGAGGCAGCCGAGCGGTTGAAGGTGCTGGGGCTCGGTCTGGAAAACCGGCTCCACGACAAGGTCGGCCTGCTGTCGGGCGGCCAACGCCAGGCAGTAAGCCTGCTGATGGCCACGACCGGTGACACCAAGGTCTTGCTGCTGGACGAACATACCGCCGCGCTTGACCCGAAAACTGCCGGGTTCGTCCTCGAACTGACGCAGTCGATCGTTGCCGAACTGAAGCTCACGGTGGTCATGGTCACGCATTCGATGGCGCAGGCACTGCATGTTGGCGACCGCACGGTGATGTTTCACCGCGGCCGGATCGTCACCGACATCGACGGACCGAAACGCGCGGCCATGCATGTCAACGATCTGCTCGCGTTGTTCAAGCAAGAGCAGCACGAAGAACTCAGCGACGACGCATTGTTGCTCGGCTGAGACGGGCCGGCAAACCTACATTTTTTGAACCCAGACAGCCAAGGAAACCAGCAATGCCATGGATTGATGCCATTCCCTACGATCAGGCCGAAGGGCCGCTCAAGACCATCTATGACCGGGTCAAGGGACCCGGCAACAAAGTCGACAACATTCTCGCCATGCACAGCCTGCGTCCGCATACGCTCGAAGGTCACATGATGCTGTACAAGAATGTGCTGCACAATTCCAACAACACGGTTCCGAAATGGTTTCTTGAAACCGTCGGCGTCTGGGTGAGCGCGCTCAACCAGTGCAGCTACTGCGTTGATCACCATTTTGCCGGTCTGAGAAGGCTGTTGAAGGATGACGCTCGCAGCGACGAGATCCTGGCGGCAATCACCGATCGCGCCATCGACCGTGCGCCGCTCGATGACGCTCAGAAGGAAGCCTTGCGCTACGCCGAAATACTGACGGTAGCGCCCAAAAACCTGGTTCAGGCCGACGTCCAGAAGCTGCGCGAACTGGGCTACAGCGATGGCGAAATCCTCGAGATCAATCAGGTGGCGGCCTATTTCAACTATGCCAACAGGACGGTGCTTGGTCTCGGCTGTTCCACCGATGGCGAAACTCTTGGCCTCTCACCCAATGATTCCAGCAAGCCCGATGACTGGAACCATGGATAAGCGCCGCAGCCCATTTAACCGACCAATCCAAGGAGCCAGAGACCGATGACAGATCAAAGCGATTTTCACGTAGGCGAGCGGGCCGAGGCTCCGCCAGTCCCAACCCAATTCGAGCCGTCGCCGTTTCGCAAATCCCGCCCGCCGGAGCCACTTCACTTCGAAGTCAATGTTGTTGCCGAAGCACATGACCGGCAGAAGAAGTCAGGTGTGGTCCAGGTCAACATTCCCGGATTCAGCCCGGTCAAACTATATTGCGACGAGCAGACGCCGGTCGGAGACGACACTGCACCGCCGCCGCTTGCGTTTTTCTCCGCCGGTATCGCCTTCTGTTTGATGACACACCTGACCGACATTCTCACGGCTCGTAAAATACAGGTGGATTCCCTGCGCCTTGAGCAACGGATCCGCTTCATGACAAATCTGGGCACGATGCGCGAACTCGGTCACACCACAGATGGGCGATGCGAAAAAGTCGAAACCCACGTCATTATCGAAAGCCCTGAATCCGAAGAGAGCATCCAGGCACTCCTGGCCGAGGCGGAAGGCGCATGCATGGCCCATTTCGCGCTGCGCAATCCGATCCCCTGGTCAACCCGACTGATACACAACAACCGCGAACTGCTGCATGACGAAGGCTGAAACCTGTTGCGCAGGTCGGCAAACCGGCTGCCGGGGGTGTTGTCACGCCCCGGCAGCACGAACTCAGACGGGCTTGTAGGCGATGGCTTCGATCTCGACCAGGATATCGATCATCAGCCGTGATTCCGCAGTCGAGCGGGCCGGCGGATCTTTGGGGAAAAACGGCGCATAGGCGGCATTGAAGTCGGCAAAGTCTTCTGCCCGCTTGAGCCAGACCGTGGTCTTGACCACATCCGAAAGCTCACACCCAGCCAGCGCCAACGCCGCAGCAACATTTTCAAGCGCCTTGGCCGTCTGTGCGCCGACACCGCCATCGATGATCTTGCCGTCGCTGTCAACGGGGACCTGACCGGAAACGTAGACGAAGTCACCTGCCCTGACGGCGGGTGAAAGCGGTACGTGTGATGCGCCGAAACACTGCTTTTTGGTCATGATGATACCTTGTGGTTGCGATAGGTGGTTGCGGTGGATTGCCCGCGGGCTTCTGCCGGCTGATGCTTGCATGAAACCCGGGTTGAGAATTGCCTCGGCTCAGCCGGAGCGGCCACGTGCGTCGACGGGTAAGGCGCCCAGAAGCGCGCCGCCGGATACGACATAAAGCCGGTCAAACAGATTGGTGACAACACAGGTGTGGTTGGGCAGCACATGGATGCGGTCGCCTACCTCCGGCTTTGCGGAGCAGGCCGAGATGTCGATCAGACCATGCTCCTCGTTCAGTTGATAGATTCTGGCTTCAGGATGTTCAAGCACCATGCCATAGCCATCAAGCCCGAGCAGATCGCTGGTCAACGCCTTCGAACCGGCATCGATGATAGCACGGTCCGCGGTGGGGCGGCTGACCACGGTCGCCAGCACCGTCATGGCGCATTGATCGAGCGTGGCGGTGCCGTGATTGAGCAGCGCCCGGTCATTGTAGATATAAGTGCCGGCGCGGTACTCGGTGACTGGCGCCAAGCCCTCATCGGACCACATGTCAGGACTGCCGCCTGACGACACCACCGGCACGGCGATGCCCACCGCCTTGCAGGCGTCGATGGCCGCCTCGAGAACCTTCTGTGATTGCTGGCGCTTGCCTGCGGCCGGGTAGGTCATCAGGCCGCCAAACTGCACACCGCTGGTAGCGGAAATCCGCTTAGCCATCGCGGCAATCGCTGCCGGATCGGCAAGCCCGCATCGGCCACCGCCGGTATCGCATTCGATCAGCACGGTGATGGTTGCACCAGCTTCGCGGGCAGCGTCAGCGACGGCATCAACCACCGCATCACTGTCGGCAACCACGGCAAGCTTTGTCCGCCGCGCCAGCGCGCCAAGCCGCGCGAGCTTGGCCGCTCCCAGCACATTGGTGGTCAGAAAAAGATCGTCAATGCCGCCGTCGGCCATGACTTCCGCCTCGCCCACGGTCTGCACGGTGATGCCGCTTGCACCCAACTGCAACTGGCGCATGGCCCAGGCGACACTGCGGTGAGTCTTGATATGCGGACGGTTGGCAAGGCCGAGATCGTCGCAGCGCTGCTGCCAACGGACCAGATTGGCGTCGGCAACATCCGCGTCAATCAACACCGCGGGGGTTTCCAGCGTGTCCAGCGTACGCTGCAGCGGCTGCAGTTCGTCGTGCAACAGTTCAGACAATCCCGTCATGATGTGATCCTTTCGCTGGCCAATGGTCCGCCTCAATCGGCTGGCGCGACCGTCAGGCCCCGCCAGCCGTGTTTGGCGGATCAGTTGTCGAACCAGCCTTCCTTGAGATAGCGCATATATTCAAACACCATGCCGTGCTTGCGCACAAACACGACCTCGAGAAAATCGCCAACAATGAAGGGTTCAATCAGGATTTCTGCGCCCTCGAGATAAGGCGCCAACTCGGTAACCCGGTAAGCGACATGCGGGTTGTCGCGCACGACCGCCGGTACTGTGCTGTCCTCGCGATAGCGCAAGAACTCGATGTGTTCGGGATGATTGCGCGGGTTGGTCACCCAGATCTTGCTCGCTTCCACCCAGTCTTCATCGGGCTGCGGCTCGGTGGTGGTGATGCCTACATGGTCGAAAACATATTCCAGCATCAGCCGATCCTCACCACGTTGCCGGTCCGCGCCGATTCCTCGGCCGCAAGCGTGGCCTCCAGAGCCGCGGTCGCATCCTCGGGCGTGCCGATTGTCACTTCCTTTCCATCCAGCGCACAGGTGGCGAAATAGGTGAATTCGTCACGCAATGCGCCACCGCGAACACCCTCGAACATTGGCCAATAGGTCGTGTCCGGCGAATGCAGCCGGTCGCCGTCGACAATACCCAGATTGGGGAACGTGTCCTGGACATGGATGATACCCTCGGTGCCGATGATCGACATGCGCTCGTCGATGTCGAAGGGGGTCTTTTCGGGCATGCACCAGACTGTTTCCAGCGTGGCGCTGGCGCCGTCGGCAAAGCGGTACATGGTCTGTCCGATATCGGGATGCTTGAGCCCGCGCACATCGACGGTCTGGGCATACGCCGAAACGATGCGCTGGCCGGTAAACCAGAGCATGATGTCGGTATCGTGAATGGCATCGCCGACAATCGGCCCGATCTTGTCGAGAATGGTCGGTGTCCATGCAGCTGGAATGTTGCGGCGGGAAGACAAGGCCACAATCTTGCCGATGCGGCCTTCGTCGATAGCCTGCTTGGCCATGCGGTAGCGTGGATTGAAGCGCACGATGTGGCCGATATAGAGAATGCCCTTGGCGCTCTTCGATGCCTCGGTGATTGCCAGCCCGTCCTCGACTGTGGACGCTATCGGCTTTTCAAGGAACACATGCTTGCCGGCCTTCAGCGCGGCAATCGCCGGCTCACGGTGCTGGTCCCACATGGTGCAGATCGACACCGCATCGATGTTCGGATCGGCCAGCATGTCGTGATAATCGCGGTAGAGCTTCTTGACGCCGAATTTTTCGCCCATTTCTGCAAGTCGTTCAGGCGTGCGCGTACACAGGGCAGCCAGTTCCAGATTGGCAACGCCGGCAATGGTCTCGGCATGAATCTCGCCGAACCAGCCAAGACCGATAATCCCAATTCGCAAACGATCCATGATTGTCTCCCTCTAGAATTCCTCGAGCGTCAATTCGCGCGTCATGACGATGTTTCCGGCGGTCAGCCCGCAATCGACGGGTATGGCCGCACCGGTGACGGCACTGGCTGCGTCGGAAGCCAGGAACGCGATCACCTTGGCGACCTCGTCGGGCTCGACGATACGGCCCAGCGGATACCAGCGTTCGAGCTGCTTCAGCACGTCGGGATCCTTGGCCTTGCGGTCGTCCCAGATCGGCGTGCGCACCGTTCCCGGCAGCACGCAATTGGCGCGAATGCCGTGGCGGCCATATTCCATGGCGATCGCCTTGGTCATGGCGATGATGCCGGCCTTGGCCGCGCTGTAGGCAGGATCGCCCAGCGCCGACAGACCGTTCACCGAGCCAACACTGACAATGCAGCCCCCGCGCCGTTCAACCATCTGCGGCAACACCGCGTGGGTGCAGGCATAGGCGCCATTGAGATTAGCTGCGATGTCCTCGTTCCAACCCGCTGGATCTGTGGAGGCCAGCGTGTGATGGCGTGAAATACCGGCATTGTTGATGAGGACATGAACCTCGCCAAAACCGGCAAAGGCGGTCTTGACCTGGTCGACAGAGGCAATATTGGCGATCGCCGGGATAACCTTGATCCCGTCCTTGCCGAGCACGTCAACCAGATCGTTGACGCGTTCGCTCACGTCAATGGCCGCGATGGTCGCCCCTTCTGCGCCGAAGAAGCGGCAGAGCCATTGGCCAATGCCGCCGGCCGCACCGGTGATGGCGACGGTCTTGCCTTCGAATGGTCGGGTCATTGCGCCCCCCGCAAAACATCGCCGATCCAGCCGAGATTGGCCCGGCGCAAATGGCCCCAATTGTAAAACGCCAATTCCTCGACCCCGCCCTCGCGCAGCGCCTCGACGGCGGCGATGAATTCCGCCCGGTTGGAAATGTCGGGATGCGATGGGCGCAAAATCCCGCGCAGCGTACCGGTGCCCTTCAGCCGCCGGCGAATATCGAACAAATCGGCCCTTATCCGCTCGGCACTCGGCTCATAAAAACAGGCTTCGACGATGCCTGTCGTTGCCGCCAGTGCGTACAGATCACTGCCCTCGTACCAGGCGCCGGCCGTTGGCCGCGCCACCGAGGGGATGACAGCCACTGTCGCATCCTTTCGGACCGCTGCACGGATTTCGGCCACCAGCGATGTGACAACGCCGTTGCGGAAATCGAGATAACGGCGGAGATCGGCGTTGGTCGCGACATCAGCGCGCCAGAATGCCTCGGCCATGTCGGCGGGGTAATCGATATCGCTGTCGAGATAGGCTTCGATGTCGCCGGCCACTTCCGCCTTGAACCGGCGGGCGTCGATGCCGGCCTTTTCGGCGCCCGAGACGCAATGGTCGCAGAAGCACAGGCCGAGCATGTTTTCGAGCCAGGGATTGGATTTCATCAACGCGAATTCATGGTGGAACCCATGCGCATAGGGCGCAAATCCGGGCGATTCCATGGAGAGGCCGCTGACCGGGTAGCTCTCGGTTACATCGCGGGCGAGACCGATGGCATAGGCCCGTGCTTCCGGTGCCGAGGGGCAAAGATTGTAGTAATAGGGATCGCCAAAAGCGTTACGCACCACGGACTGCGTATTGGCCATCCCGAGCCTGGTGTTGTGCAGCAACACCAGCCAGACATTGACTGCCATGCCGCTCTGTTCGACCAATTCGCCCAGCATGTCGCGTTCACTTAGCATGCTGTTGGCAACAGGCTTGATGGCACCGTAGCGTGACGGATCGGCGTTGAAATAGACCGTTCCGTCTTCGGGAAACAACACCTTGCCTGCCCTGCCATGCGGGCGCATGAACTTGCCGGCATGGTAGCTTCCGGCCATCGTCACCGTATCGAGACCGAGACCGCGAAACTCGTCTGCAGCAGCCTTGACGCCGGTTTCCGCAAGGTCCCAGGCATAGGTGTAAATCGCCTTGTAGCTCATTCCGCCGCTTCCTCTTTGTGGTGATCGTGCCCGCAGTGGCTGCCCAGGGTGAATGGCTCCTCGAACGGGCGCCGACCGATTTCCATCTCCTTGCCGTCCAGATAGACCGCGACCGGCTGCAACAGCGTCACGCCGGGGCGTGTGGCGCCGACGACATCCTCAAAAACATAGTTGCTGTCGACCTGACGGAGCACGGTAATATCGGCCGCAGCGCCAACGCCGAGATGGCCGAGTTCGGGGTGCCTGATGGCCAGTGCCGGCCGGCTCGTCGACATGCCGATCACGTCGGGCAACGTCAGTCCGCAATTGAGCAGCTTGCTCATCGTGTGCAGCAAATCAAAGCCCGGGCCCTCAACAGCGATGACATGAACATCGGAGGAAATCAGGTCGGGCAGAAAGCCATCCTCAAGCGCCCGTTCGGTGGTCTCGTAGCCAAAAGCGCCCATGCCATGGGCGATATCAAACAGCACGCCGCGTTCGCGCGCCGCGCGCACTTCGGGTATCACCTTGCCGTCACTGCCAACGGCAGAATTCGGATCGGGGCGGAAACAATGGGTCAGGATATCGCCGGGGCGCAGCATCGAGACGACGTCGCCATAGCTTGGCGGTGCGGTGCCGATATGGGTCATCAACGGAAGGCCGACAGCCTCGGCAGCCTCCAGCGCCACTTCCAACGCACCAAGCCCCAGGTCACCCGTCACCGGGCCGCCGATGCGGACCTTGACACCAACAATACGGTCGCGATTGGCCTCGATCTTGGCCACACAGCGGTCAACCGGCAGCATTTCGCGGATCCGCGCCTCACCGATCGACACCCCCTTGTCGAAGCCGAAAATGCCGGGGAAGGAAATATTGAGAAAAGCAAATATCTTGTAAGGCGACTGGTTCATCACATAGTCGCGAAAACCATCATAATTGCCGGCCCCTGCGCTACCGGCATCAACCATCGCCGTCAGCGCGGAACGCCGCGCGATCATGCCCGGATCAACGCTCAACGAGGTCGCCTTGTGGTAAACATGAGTATGAATATCCATCAGACCGGGCGCGACGATGCACCCGCTGAGATCTTCCACACGGGCGGTCCCCGGTTGCAGCGATGCGCCGATCGCAGCTACCTTGCCCGCCTTGATTGCCACATCGAACACGCCGTCGACGCCGTTGCGTTCATCGAGAACGCGGCCGCCCTTCAAGACGAGATCGTAGCCTTCGCCGGCTGCCGACTGACTCATTGAAGTTCTCCAATTGGTTCAGGTTTGGCGTGGGCGACCCGCTTCAAAAAGCCGCCCACGCCCGTAGTCGAACGGGCTTAATCCAGTTCGATCACGCGTTTTTCGTTGATTGATTGTTCGGCAGCCAGAACGATGCGCAGGCTGTTGACCGCCGCATCCATGGATTCGCCGAGATCAATGTCTTCCTGTATCGCCTTGAGGAAAAATGCCTGCTCGCGGTCGCAGAGGTCCTGATGACCAGGCTCATCGGTCATGGTCATGATTTCGTCCTCGCGGGCGAAATTCTTGTCCGCGTCAACCTCTGCATGGTGGTAGCGGATCGCATCGGTCTTGGTGTGCTGGTCGATATCGGCCGAATCCGACAGATTTTCCTTGGTCTGCTTGGGATTGGGGACAATCGAGACAGCGCCCTTGGGACCGACGACATCCTTCACGAAATAGGCGACTTCGCTCATCATCGGACCCCAGCCGGCCTCGTACCAGCCGACCGAGCCGTCGTCGAAAGTGACGTGCAAGTGCCCGTAATTGGGCTTGTCGGCCTCTTCCCAGAGGCTCGCGCCGATGCCGTGCACGCGCACCGGCTTGGCGCCCGTGAGCTGGCACATGACGTCGACATAATGAACGCCGCAATCGACGATCGGAATCAGGCTGTCGATCAGATTCTTGTGCCAGGTCCATGCCGGGCCGCTGCTCTGCTGATTGAGATTGAGCCGCATCACCAGCGGCTTGCCGAGTGTCTTGCCAAGTTCGATGAACTTCATCCAGCTCGGGTGAACCCGCAGGATATAGCCCAGCACCAGCTTCTTGTTCTTCTCGCGAGCCAGTTTCACCACCGCTTCGGCATCGGCTATATTGGTGGCAATTGGCTTTTCCATGAACACATGGGCACCGGCATTCATCGCCTTGATGGCGAACTCGGCGTGCGAATTAGGCCAGGAATTGATCGAGACGGCATCCGGCTTCGCGACCTTCAGCGCTTCGTCGTAATCCTCATAAAGCGGATAGCCCTTGAGTTCGTCGGGCACCGCCTTCGACTTGATTGTGCGGCTCATCAGCCCGACAATCTCGAAGCCCGGGTTGCGATGATACGCGCTTGCATGCGAAGCGCCCATGTTGCCCAGACCGACAACCAGAACCTTGACCTTTTCAGGCATGAAGCCCTCCCCTTAAACAGTTTGATCGATGGCGGGCGGCGCGTGCGCCGCCCGCGTTTGACTGGGTTGCCCTAACGGTCAGCCCTTGACGGCCTGGTCGTAGAGATGTGCCTTGAGGTTCTCGACGTCGACCGCGGCAAACTCGTCGCTGAGCTTGTAGCCATCTGCATCGGCCTGGACCTTGGCCTTGTCGAAGTCGTTGGCAGCCGGGATCAATTCATTGGTACACACATCTTCCGCCTTCACCGGATTGGTGATCTGTCCAAGCTCGTGGATCTGGTCGAAGAATGTCTGCCAGGCTTCCATGTTGTGGTCACCCCAGCCGGCGCGCTTGCTCATGTCACCGCGGAACACGGCGATCTGCTGCAGGATCGAGGTAGTGCCAAGTTCCGGCCCGAGATTACCGGCGACTGTCGGGAACTGTTCGAACACGATCTCGACTGCGGCGCGCGGATTGAGATGGGCGAACTCGAGGCCCATGGCCCAACCGCGCAGATACTTCTCGAGGTACGCCTTCTTGTCCGGGTCTTCCAGATCTTCGGCGCGGACAACGAAGGTGTTGGCAAACAGCGGCGAGTTCTGCACGCCGAGCCAGTATTCGAAGTCCAGTCCGGTGGCGATCCATTCAGCCCGCAGGCCTTCCCAGCCAAGTGCGGCATCGCCCTGGCCGGCCTTGAGCGCGGTTGCCCAGGTGGGCCAGCCGGCTTCGACATACTTGACCTTGCTGACATCAACGCCCTGGACGGCCAGCATCGGGTCGACAATCGACTGCCACGCAGCCGAGCCGAGAAGGATGGTCTTGCCTTCCAGCGTCTTGAGATCGTTGGTGCCTTCGCCCTTGCGGAAAGCGAGACTGAAAGTGTCGAACGCGCCCATGTGGAAGGCTGACTTGAGTTTCATGCCGTTTTCGAGCGCATACGAAAACACGCCGGGCGACGGGAAGCCGATATCGGCCTGACCCACATCAACAAACTTGACGGTCGCGGTACCGTCGGACGGACCCGGCTGGAAGTCAGCCTCAACGCCGAGATCGTCGAAATAGCCCATCTTCTTGGCGACATGATAGGCATAATCGTCAATCACTTCGATCGTGCCGCGCGGCGAAATCCAGGTGAATTTGGAATAAGGCTCCGCGCGGGCGCCGGATGCGCCAAGCACCGAGACGCTGACCACGCCAGCGGCGGAGACCTGAAGGAAAGTGCGGCGGCCCATGCTGCCGGACAAGAAGTTCTTATTCATAACCTATTCCCCTTTTACGTTGAAGCGTTCGGATAGTCATTTCCTGGTGCCAGTTCCTCCCGACAACAGGATCTCAGTCAGGCTTCCCAACTGGCGTACTTCTTCCCGAGAAGGAAAAAGAGCACATAGATGAGGATGCCCAGGATCGAGAGGATCAAGACCACCGCGAAGAATTGCGGCATCTGGATCATCGATGAATAAGACGTCAGCCGGTTGCCGAGTCCAAAGCCGCCGCCGACCATTTCAGCGCCGACCGCAGTCAGCAGACCGAAGATCGAGCCGACCATCAGGCCGACGAAAATCATTGGCAGCGCCATCGGCGCACGGACCTTCCAGAAGATCTGCAGGGTGGAGGCACCATAGGAGCGGGCCAACGCGATCTTGCCATGGTCGACACGGCGAAACCCGGTCGCAGCGTTGATCATCACCATCGGCCCGGAAGCCAGCGCCACGGCAATGATGCGCGGCTCGTAGCCGAAGCCGAAGCGCAAGATCAGAAGCGGCACCAGCGCCAGCATCGGCGTCGTCACCAACAGCAGGATGTAAGGCGTGACAATTTTCTCGACAAACGGAAATTGGGTGATCACGGCAGCAAGGATCAGACCGACGGAAGCCCCGATGGCAAAGCCACCGAACAGCTCAACCAGAGTATGACCAAGATGCGGGGCGATGAGCGGAAAATCGGTGACCAATGCCACGGCGATCTCGCTTGGCTTGGGAAGCACATATTGCGGCACTTCCAACAAGCCCAGCAGCAACTCCATGCCGCCGATGACAATCACGGCAACAGCGACCACCGCAAATATCTCGCCAGCGGATTTAATTCCGGGGCCCGAGGTGAGCGCCGACATGTTGGTAATGCCAACCTCGCTGGCGCCGCCAGTTTTAGCGTTAAATTCAGGTATTGCGTCTTTCTCGCTCACATCGTCCTCACTGGGCTGCTGTCTGGACAGATTGGGAGGGTGCGGCAGCACGGTCCGCCGGGTAGCGGCTTTGCTGGTTCCCGACGATCTCCTGCTTGATGGCGTTGGTGAGATCGAAAACCTCCTTGGTCGCCATGATTTCCATGGACCGCGGTCGGGCGAACGGTACCGTATGAATATTGGCGACCCGGCCCGGCCGCGGGCTCATCACCACAACGCGGTCGGAAAGGAAGATCGCTTCCTCGATAGAGTGGGTGATCAGCACGATGGTGGTTTTGGTATCGAGCCAAATCTCTTCCACCAGCCGGTTCATTTCCTCGCGGGTGAACGAATCAAGCGCACCGAACGGCTCATCCATCAACAGCACCGAAGGCTTGAACGACAACGCCCTTACCAGCGCCGCGCGTTGCTGCATGCCGCCCGAAAGTTCGCCCGGAAAGCGATTGCCAAAGCCTTCAAGTCCAACGCGGTTGAGCAATTCATCAATCCAGATCCTGTCGGGCTTGATGCCCTTGATCTCGAAAGGAAAATTGATATTGGCATCGAGATTGCGCCACGGCAGCAGATTGGCATTCTGAAACACCATGCTGATGTCGGGATTGGGGCCGGTCACCGGTTTGCCGTCGAGCAGCACCTCGCCGGCGCTGAGACCATGCAGCCCCGACATCGACCACAGCAGCGTGGTCTTGCCGCAACCTGATGGGCCGACGATCGAAACGATTTCGCCATCCAGTACATCTACCGAGCAACGATCAATCGCCAACAGGTCGCCCGACCGAGTGTTGTACACCTTGGTCGCGCCCCTCACTGAGAGTTTGGGATGGATGGCTTGTTCGACAGTCATTGTCCCTCACACTGCTGGTCCGCTCGTGCAATCCGGGAACGGGGTCCCGACGCATGAGAAGAGTTTGTAACTATCCGACTTAGGAGTCAAGCGTATCGCAAGATAATTACGTTCGCGGCGCACAATGCGATGTTTCCGGTCTTATTTCTCTTGTAAAGTGTGTAAGTTTCCTACATTATCGGCTTGAAGTCGACGGAAACGTACCGAATTTCACCGCCGAAAGACAACCATAACTGAACTTACATGGTGGATATCGCAGTGACCCAGAGAGCGGGAAAGCCGCATCAAAGCAACGCCGCGCCGGACGACGCCAGCAACGAAGACTATGCCAAGGCGATTCCCGACATTCTCTCCCAGATCAAGGATTCCTACGCGGAACTGCGCCCGGCCGAACGACGGGTCGCCGATGTGGTTCTTGCAGATGTGACCTTTTCCGTAGATGCCTCAAACGCCGATATCGCGAGGAAGGCCGAAGTCAGCGAGCCGACCGTTACCCGATTTTGTCGCGCCATCGGCTGCGATGGCGTGCGCGATTTCAAGCTCAAGCTGGCACAGAGCGTCGTGGTGGGACGGCTTTACCTCTCTCCCAACCCGCCTCCTGAACCCAGCGAGAACGGATCGCCGCTTTGGAACGTTGTATTCGGCGAAGCTCGCAATGCACTTAATGCGGTCGAACGCAGCATCGACCCGAAGGACATCCTGAAGGCTGCCGAACTGGTGTCCAGCGCGCCGCAAGTGCTGGTGTTCGGCCTTGGCGGAAGCTCGACGGCGTTGGCGCTGGAAACCCAGAACCGGCTGTTTCGCTACGGCGTCATCGTGTCTTCCTATTCCGACCCCTATATCATGAAGATGACCGCCTCGACGCTCAAGCCGGGCGATCTGGTGATCGCGATCTCGGGCACCGGACGCACCCGTGAAGTGGTGGAAGCAACGACGCTTGCCAAGCATTACCGCGCCAACACGATTGCCATCACCACTCCGGACAGCGATCTGTCAGCTGCTGCCGATCTGGCGCTTACTGTTGATGTACCGGAATTTCAGGACGTGCTCAAACCAACCGCCTCGCGCTACGCCTTCCTGGCGATCATCGATCTGGTGTCAACTGCGGTCGGTTACCGGCTCGAGCCGGATGCACGCGAAACGCTGCGGCGGATCAAGTACACGGTGCTCAATCATCGCAAGGGCAAGGTGCTGGAACCGTTGGGCGACTGACCGAAAGCCAGACCGGAATCAATTTCCCGGCTGCGCGCGCAGCCCCGAAACTGGAGGTATTGAAATGCACGACACAGCACCCGCGTCAGAGGCAACAGCCTGGCTTGCCATGCTGGGCGACAATCTCGGCAAGGGCGACATTGAGACAACACTAGATTTGCTTCAAAACGGTTGCTGCTGGCGCGATCTGGTGGCGTTTACCTGGAACATCAAGACGATGGAAGGCAAGCCCGCAATCGCCGAGATGCTGGCTGCGACGCTGGCTTCGGCGGCACCATCGGCATGGCAGATCACGCGGGCGTCAAAGACCGATGATGGCGCCATCCAGGCCTGGTTCAGTTTCAAGACCAGTGTCGGACAGGGCCAGGGAATCTTCAGCCTGGTGGATGGCAAATGCCGGACCATGCTAACGACACTGCAGTCGCTCGATGGCCATGAAGAAGCGGCCGGGATGACGCGCATTTCCGGCGTCAATCACCGCGCAGACCGCAACCGCGAGACCTGGTCGGAACGCCGCGCGCGGGAAGAAGCCGAATTTGCGGAGGGAACCACTGATCCTTACTGCCTGATCATCGGCGGCGGCCAGGGTGGCATCATGCTCGGCGCCCGGCTAAAACAGCTCGGGGTGCCGACGGTGATTGTCGAGAGAAACGAGAAGGCTGGCGATTCCTGGCGCAACCGCTACCGCTCGCTCGTGCTGCACGACCCGGTCTGGTACGATCACCTGCCCTATGTTCCGTTTCCCGACCATTGGCCGGTGTTTACGCCCAAGGACAAGATGGGCGACTGGCTGGAAGCCTATGTGAAGATCATGGAGCTGACCTATTGGGGCAGCACCGAGTGTGTTTCCGCCGCATTCAATCCGGAAACAAAGCGCTGGCGCGTCGAGCTTGTGCGCGACGGCAAGCCGATGATCATGCAGCCGACGCAGCTGGTGTTCGCCACCGGCGCCTACGGCCCGCCGAAGATGATCGACCTGCCCGGCGCTGACAGTTTTGCGGGCGAGATCCTCCATTCCAGCCACTATTCCGAGGGATCGGCCTACCGCGACAAGAAGGTGGTGGTGATCGGGGCTGCCAGTTCCGGGCACGACATATCGGTCGACCTGTGGGAAGCAGGTGCCGAGGTGACCATGGTCCAGCGCTCCCCCACAACCGTGATCCGGTCGGAAACGCTGATGGAGCTTGGCTTCGACATCTATTCCGAACAAGCAGTGCAAAACGGCATCGACGTCGACACAGCCGACATGATTGCGGCGGCGACGCCTTTCGCCCTGCAACCGCCGATCCAACGTGCGCTTACTGAAAAGATTCGCGCGCGCGACGCTGAATTCTATCGCAAGCTCGAAGCAACCGGGTTCCTGCACGATTTCGGGGAGGACGACACCGGGCTGTTGATGAAGGCGTTCCGCACCGGGTCGGGCTACTATCTCGATGTCGGTGCATCGCAATTGATCATCGACGGTGAAATCGGCATCAAGGCCGGGGTCGAGATCGACCGGATTTCGGACACGGCGATCCATTTTGCCGATGGCACGGCGCTTGAAGCCGATGTGATCATCCAGTCCACCGGCTTTCACTCTATGCATGAGGTCGTGGCCAGTATCGTCTCGCGCGAAACCGCCGACCGGATCGGCACCTGCTGGGGCCTGGGTTCCGGCACCCGCAACGACCCCGGTCCATGGCATGGCGAACTGCGCAACATGTACAAGCCGGTGGCGCAGGAGAACATGTGGTTCCAGGGTGGCAATCTGGCGTTGCAGCGGTTCTTCTCCAAATACGTGGCGCTGCAGATTAAGGCGCGGATGGAAGGCATCGAAACCCCGGTCTACGCCCCGCCGCTCTGATCAGGCGGGAAGCTCCCGGCAGGGCTCACGAGTCCAATGGGTATCATGGGCCCTGCCGATCAAGCGGTTGCCCTTGCGAGAACCGCGGGTCCGATCGGCGTAGTTGGCGCTTGTAACGAACCGTTCAGCGATGCACCTGCGCGAAAGTGCGCACGTCCTTTGCCTCGATCATTTGCCCACCAGCCTCGCCGAAGGCCTTGAAATGGGACGTCGCCCGATGGGCGTCAAAGGCCGCAAGGTCCGAATAGACCTCGTAGAGGAAAACGGTGTCGGGCAGCGCCTCGTCATGGCAGACATCGAATTGATGACACCCGGCCTCGGTCTCGCGCGAGGCTCGCGCATTTTCCAGGATCAGCGGCAGGAATTCGGCCATCTGGCCGGGCTTGATTTTGAAGGTGACGACAACAGCAAACATGTTCTTTCCTCGCTTAACGAAACAGTTCGACCATCGTCATAGACACTGCGGGCACACAGGTCACCAGCAACAAGGCGGCAATCGACAAGCGATAGAGCGTGTCCATCCGGCCGGCGGTCGACCGGCATGGGCTTCGACGGGTGTAATTCGCCACCGGCACGGCTGATATTGACGCCGACCATACGACTTGTGTGCAAGCCTAGCACTGCCGTCAAACCGCTCCCGGTTGACTTGCAGCGATTGCACCAATGTGATCTGATTTCCTCATCCCATCACACGGCAGGATGGCCTCTTCCCGCGGCGCAAACACCGCTGGAGAAAGCCCCCTACGCGATGCACATTCTAAAATCGGAGCCAAACACCCATGAGCACAAAAAACCTGGCGGACATGCTGAAGAACCCCGACCTGCTTATCAGTTCTGCCTTTGTCGGAGGCGACTGGATGGCGGATGCAGCAAGCGGCAAGCGTTTTGACGTGCTCAATCCGTCGACCGGCGCGGTCATCACCTCGCTGCCCGATCTAAGTGTGGACGAGACCAGGGCGGCAATCGACACCGCGCACCTGGCACAGAAGGACTGGGCGGCCAAAACCGGCAAGGAACGCGCAACGGTGTTGCGCAAACTCTTTGATCTGATGGTTGCCAATGCCGATGATCTGGGCGCGATCCTGACCGCTGAAATGGGCAAGCCGTTTGCCGAAGCCCGGGGCGAGATACTGTATGGCGCGAGCTTCATCGAGTGGTTTGCCGAAGAAGCCAAGCGCATCTATGGCGACGTCATCCCCGGCCACCAGCCCGACAAGCGCATCATTGTGCTCAAGCAGCCTGTTGGCGTGGTCGCCTCGATCACCCCGTGGAATTTTCCCAATGCGATGATTGCCCGCAAGCTCGGACCGGCGTTGGCTGTGGGCTGCGCCTTTGTCGCCAAGCCTGCCGCCGAAACTCCGCTGTCGGCGCTGGCCATGGCCAAACTCGCCGAAGACGCAGGTCTACCCAAGGGCCTCTTGAGCGTCATCACCTCGAAATCAAACGCGCCGATTGGCCAGGAATTCTGTTCCAACCCAAAGATACGCAAGATCACGTTCACGGGTTCGACCGAGGTTGGCCGCATCCTGATGCGGCAGTCGGCCGACCAGATCAAGAAGACCTCGATGGAACTCGGAGGCAATGCACCGTTCATCGTCTTCGACGACGCCGATCTCGATGCCGCCGTCGAAGGCGCGATGATCTCGAAATACCGCAACAACGGCCAGACCTGCGTCTGCGCCAACCGGATCTATGTGCAGTCGGGTGTCTACGACGCGTTTGCGGAAAAACTGGCAGTCGCGGTCAGCAAGATGAAAATTGGCGACGGCTTTGACGATGGCGTGACCACCGGTCCGCTGATCAGCGAAGCCGCCGTGAGCAAGGTGATGGAACACATCGAGGATGCCAAGGCCAAGGGCGCCAAGGTGATCACAGGCGGCAGCCGCCATGCGCTCGGCGGCACCTTCTTCGAACCAACGATCCTGACCGGAGTGACCCGCGAGATGAAAGTCGCCGGCGAGGAAACATTCGGCCCGGTGGCACCGCTGTTCAAGTTCGACACGGTCGACGATGTGATCGAACAGGCCAACGATACCATCTTCGGCCTGGCATCCTACTTTTACGCCAACGATCTGACACGGGTCTGGCGGGTGGCCGAGGCGCTTGAATACGGCATGGTCGGCGTCAACACCGGCCTGATCTCGACCGAGGTCGCCCCGTTTGGCGGCGTCAAGCAATCAGGCCAAGGCCGCGAAGGTTCGAAATATGGCTGCGACGACTATCTGGAAATGAAATATCTCTGCCTCGGCGGGATTTAAACGAAGCAATCCTGGGGCTTTGCAAACGCATAAGCCCCGGGACCCCACAAAGAGCCGTTCTATTCCCAATCGGTGCCAGCCGGAGGCCGGTTGCGGTTTGCCTCGATCTGGATCGCTTCATCAGCCTCGGCGAGGTCTTCTTTTGAAGGTGGCGATGGTGGATCGTTCTCGCCGGACTTGTCCTCCGTCAGCGCCAGACAGTAGAACATCGGAAAGTGGTCGGAGCCGACAAACCGCTGCCGCTCAATCGCCACAAGTACAAAATCGCGCGAATGAAAAATGTGGTCGAGCGGCCAGCGCATGAACCAGAAACGCGCGTCAAACGAATTGAACATCCCCCTGCCCTGACGTGGATCAAGTAGGCCGGAAATTCGAAGGAAACGGCGTGTGGTTCGAGACCATGCGACGTCATTCAGATCTCCGGTAACGATCAGCGGCAAGGGTTCTTTGTGCGCCTGCTTGGCGACCACCAGAATTTCCGCGTCGCGGCCAAGCGTATCGCGGTTGGGCAATGGCGGTTCAGGATGGAGCGCAATGATCCGGACATCGCGCCCGCCGGGTAGCCGGGCTACACAGGAGATGCTCGGCACTTCTTCGTTGAGCAGAAACCGAACCTCATGCTCAAGCAAGGGATAGCGGCTCGCGAGAATGATCCCGTAGCTGTCCTCCTGCGGATGCTCGATGCTGTGACGGAACTCGGTCAGGCAGGGCTGCAACGCCTCGACCCAGGCCCGGTCCGGTTCCATGAACACGGCAATATCGGGCCGGGTGTCACGGACCAGATCAATCACGCTTTGATAGTCGCGATTGCCTTGTTTGACATTGCATGTGAGCACCGAAATTGTCGGCGCCTCCTTGCTGTCTCCCGCATACTGGACAGTTTGTACCGGCCACAGCGGGGTGAAGCGCACGACAAAGACAAGCTGGATGGCAATTGCCACAACAGCCATGACTACGGCAGCCACAAGGGTCGATGTCAGCGAACCGGCAAGTATCGCGCCAACAATGACCAACACCGATATTGCGATGGCTTGCAGCCGGCCAAAATCGAAAGAGCGCACCATGCCGTGTCCGAAGGGCAGCAGCGGCATCAGGCTGGCCAGCAGACAGATAGCTGCGAGAACGGCAAGACCAATTTCGATCACGCGGGTGTTCCGGTTTCGGTGCGTGTCAGCGACACGCTGCTCGCCGGTATTGCGCTGGTAAGCGAGGCACGAAGAAGCGGCCGGCGCGCGCGGCTTAAAGGTTCAACCAATGTTTCTGCGGCTGCAATGGCGTTGCAGCGCAGCCGGAACGGGCCGGTGTAGCGGCTACCGAACCTGTAATACCAGCCGTCTCGCCAATTCTCGATCTCGAACAAGGGCTCGTCCATCGCACCATCTCCCATTTCTGCATGAGTTATCAACGCGGGATCGTGACGACGGTTCCCCCGATCGTGTCGAATGATCTTGCGGGAACTTCCCGGCGCTTGCCTCGTTTAATCGGGCAACCCCGCCCAAGTGGCTCTGGAGAGTGAGTGGAAGACCGATGAGCGACAAGACCAGATCATTTCAGGAATTCATCCAGAGCGCGGAGTTTCGAGAAACCGGCACTGGTTTTCAATTCGCATCTGCAGTTCGAGAAGCTGCGGGCCGATGGCCGCTTCGACAAGATGAAGGACATCATACGCAAGCGCGATGCAGCGCTGGCCGGCACCATCAACCCGATGCTCAACGACCATGGCGAAGCCTCCGAAGCGCGTCAGTACAGCGGCCGCGCAGTTGACCAAGAATGGAAATGCCCTTTTGCCCACAAGGATGTAGCCTGACATGACCAATCGAATTGCACCTCGCAGCGGCACGGCCTTCGAACTGAAGAAAGGCCAGTTGCTTACCGTCATTGATCCGGAGGGCGAGCAGGTTTCCGACCTGGTGGCCTTCAGCGCCAGTGACAAGTGCGAATATCTCTCATGAGGAAGGTCGATCGATTACGCGGGCAAAATCTTTTTGACCAAGGGCGACACCCTCTATTCAAACCGTTCAGTCCCCATGCTGACTATTGTCGAGGACGAGGTTGGCCGCCATGATTTCAGCCTGACGCCGTGCTCGCGCGACACCTTCCGCATCATCTATGGTGACACCGATCCGCATCACGGGTGCCAGGGGAATCTTGAGAATGCACTGGCGCCTTACGGGATCGGCGCTGACGCTATTCCAATTGCGTTTAACGTGTTCATGCATGTCTCGGTGGACAGTGACAGCGGCGAGATCAAGGTGCTGCCACCAAAGAGCAAGCCGGGCCAGAAAACTGTATTCCGCGCCGAAATGGACCTGATTATTGCCATGACCGCCTGTTCAGCCGGGCAATCCAACAATTTTCGCTATAAGCCGATCGATTACCGGGTGGACGATCCGCCCTGAATCGCAGTTCTCAAAAAATCACGCCGGGCAGCCAGGTTGCCAGTTGAGGCAGCAGCCAGACCAGTGAGATACCGACGATCTGCAACCCGATGAAGGGCACCACACCGGCATAGATCTGTCCGGTGGTGACTTCCGGTGGGGCTGCACCGCGCAGGTAGAACAGCGAGAAGCCAAACGGCGGAGTTAGGAAGCTGGTCTGCAGATTGATCGCCAACAGTACACCGAGCCAAATCGGATCGTGACCCATGACAATCAGCGTCGGCGCGATCAGCGGCAGCACGATCACCGAGATCTCGACGAAATCGAGAAAGAAGCCGAGCACGAAGACAAAGGCCATGCAGAACAGCAGCGCGCCTGCCGGACCGCCTGGCATGTTGGTGAGGATATGAGCCACCCTCTCCTCGCCGCCAAGACCAATGAAAACCAGCGAAAACATGCCGGCCGCCAGAATGGTAGCGAAGATCATTGCCGTCATGGTGAGCGTGGAATCAACGGCGGCGTGCAGGGTCTTGGTGCGCAGCGTGGCCTTGAGCGCAGCCAGGATCGCCACCGCCCCGATGATTGTAAGAACAATGTAGAAGCCGCCTGCTGCCAGCGAGAAAATGCCGAGATCGTTGCGCTGCAGGCGCACCGGAAACAGGCCGGCAAAGACGCCAAGGCAGATCAGCGCGGCAGCGCCCCAGAGGATGATCCGCGGGTTCTTGCCAACCCGCATACCGGCCATCAGCAATGCGCCGACAGCGCCGACGGCAGCAGCTTCGGTGGGGGTTGCGACACCGCCAAGGATCGCGCCGAGAACAGCAATGATCAGCAGCACCGGCGGCACGATCGCCGAGATGATTTCGCGCCGGTCGGGCTTGGCGAGATCAAGCGAGGCCGGCGGCATGTCTTGCGGCCTCAGCAGGCCGCGCACCAGAATATAGATGAGATAGAGCAGCACCAGCGTCAGGCCGGGAATGATGGCGGCGGCAAAAAACTGACCCACCGACAGCGCCTCAACCGAAAACTTGCCCTGCTCGTATTGCGCCTGCTGATAGGCGTTCGACATCACATCGGCGAGAATGATCAGCAGCGTTGAGGGCGGGATGATCTGTCCCAGCGTGCCTGCAGTGCAGACGATGCCGGAGGCGACGCGCGGATCATAGCCCGAGCGCAGCATGGTCGGCAGCGCGATCATGCCCATGGCCACAACGGTGGCGCCGACAATGCCGGTGGAGGCGGCAAGCAGTGCGCCGACCAGCACGACGGAAATGCCCAAACCACCGCGCAACTGCCCGAACAGCCGGCCCATGGTATCGAGCAGTTCCTCGGCAATGCGGCTTTTCTCCAGCACCGCGCCCATCAGCACGAACAGCGGAATGGCGATCAGCACCTGGTTGGACAATAGTCCGAACACGCGCTGGCCGGTGGCACCCAAAAGAGTAATGTCCATCACCCCGAGTGCCCAGCCGAGATAGGCGAAAATGACCGCGATACCGGCGATGGTGAACGACACCGGAAAGCCGAGCAGGATGCCGCCCATCAGCCCGGCGAACATGATGAGATCGAGATACTGGCTCATGCGTCGGCCTTTGCGGCGTCAGGTCGGGTCAGAAAAAGTCGGATCAGCAGCGACAGCGATTGCAGAACCAGCAGGATGCAGAACGCCGGGATCAGCGTCTTGAGCAGAAACACCGCTTCGATGCCGCCGACCGAAATTGGCCCTTCCAGGATTTTCCAGGAATTACGCACCGACGGCCAGGACCAATAGAGCAGCACCAGCATCGACGGGATCAACAGCAGGATATGGCCGAAAATATCGATGCGTCGGCGACCGTTCGGGCTCGCCTTGGCATAAAACACGTCAACACGGACATGCTTGTCGACCAGCAACGTGTATCCCGCACCGAGCATGAACAGAGTTGCGTGCATGTAGAGCACGCTTTCCTGGGCGGCGATCGAATTGACGCCGAACACATAGCGGCCGACGACAATGGCGAATTGCACCAGTACCATCAACAGAGCCAGCCACCGCACGATGCTGGCCGTCACCCGGCTGACGCCGTCAAGAAAGTCCGCCAGGCGCTGCATATGGTCCCCTTTGCCCTGAAATCAGCCGGCGCGGCACCCTCGGGCACCGCGCCGGCATATGGCTAGATCGATCAGTAACCCATTACAGACGCACGGGCATTCATCTGCCCGTTGTCGGCGTAGGTCATGTAGCCACCGACCAGATCGCGATAGGCGATGTAACTTTCGGTGATGCGCTTGACCAGTTCATCGTCATTCTGGCGCAATTCGTCAACGACTTCTTCCGCCGCCTTGCCCATTGCAGCGACGACATCGTCGGGCAGCTTGCGAACATTGACGCCATGCTCGGAGACCAGCGTCTTGAGCGATTGCGCATGCTTGGTCGTGTATTCGGTCCAGACCGGATTGTAGAGGCTTTCGCAGGCCAGCGAGACAACCTGCTGCAGGTCTTCCGGCAATTCGCTGTAGGCCTTGGCGTTGACGCCACATTCTTCCGCAGAAGACGGCTCACCGACGCCGGGCCAATAGTAGTTCTTGGCAACCTGATAAAAGCCGAGTGCTGAATCAGTCCACGGGCCGATGAATTCGCCGGCATCAAGGGCACCGGTCTGCAGTGCCTGGAACATCGGTGGTCCACCCATCGCCTGGGCAGCCATGCCAAGCTTGGTGGCCATTTCGGACGCCAGGCCGGTGGTGCGGAACTTCAAGCCCTTGAGGTCTTCGACCGAGTTGATCTCGTTGCGGAACCAGCCGGCCCATTGCGGACCGGAGTTGCCGCACAGGAACGGCTTGACGCCAAAGCGGCCGTACATTTCGTCATAGAGCGCCTGGCCACCGCCATGCTGCATCCAGCCGAACTGCTCGTCTGCGCGCAGGCCGAAAGGCTGCGAACCAAACAACAGGATGCCCTTGGACTTGGAACCCCAATAGGCGGGAACGGCATGGTAGAGCTCGGCAGTGCCTTCGGAGACAGCGTCAAAAACGCCCGGTCCCGGAACGATTTCGCCCGCTGCATAGAGCTTGACCTCAATGCGGCCGCCAGACAGCGTGGTGATGCGGTCGGCCAAAAGCTGGGCTGCGACGCCCGGACCGGGAAGGTTCTTAGGCCACGCGGTGACCATCTTCCATTGGCGCTTGTCCTGCGCGATTGCAGGCGTGGCAAGGGTCGCAGCCGCGGCTGCACCGGCGACGCCTGCCGTCAGGAATTTTCTTCTCTGCATTTTCGTTCCTCTCAGTTTGGTTCACCCAAGGATTGCGGGCAGATTGAGCCCATGTTCGCGCGCGCAATCGAGCGCGATTTCGTAGCCGGCATCGGCGTGACGCCAGACACCGGAAGCCGGATCGTTCCACAGCACCCGTTCGAGGCGTTTGGCGGCGGCGTCGGTGCCATCGGCGACAACGACCATACCCGAATGCTGCGAGAACCCCATACCGACTCCACCGCCATGGTGGATCGATACCCAGGTGGCGCCGGACGCGGTGTTGACCAGAGCGTTCAGCAGCGGCCAGTCGCTGACGGCATCCGAGCCGTCCTTCATGGATTCGGTTTCGCGGTTGGGCGAAGCAACAGAGCCTGAATCAAGATGATCGCGGCCAATGACGATCGGAGCTTTGAGTTCGCCCGATGCGACCATCTCGTTGAACGCGAGGCCTGCACGATGGCGGTCGCCAAGACCAATCCAGCAGATTCGCGCCGGCAGGCCCTGGAAGGCGATGCGTTCGCGGGCCATATCGAGCCAGGCGTGCAGATGGGTGTTTTCGGGAAACAGTTCCTTCATCTTGGCGTCGGTCTTGTAGATGTCTTCGGGATCCCCCGACAGCGCTACCCAGCGGAACGGGCCGATACCGCGGCAAAACAGCGGACGGATATAGGCCGGCACGAAGCCCGGGAATGCGAAGGCGTTTTCCAGTCCCTCGTCCTGCGCCACCTGGCGAATGTTGTTGCCGTAATCGAGCGTCGGAACGCCGGCGTTCCAGAAATCCACCATCGCCGCAACATGAGCCTTCATGCTGGTGCGGGCTGCCATTTCGACGGCCTTGGGATTGCTTTCCTGCTTTTCGCGCCATTCAGCGACAGTCCAGCCCTGCGGCAGATAGCCGTGCAGCGGATCATGCGCAGAGGTTTGGTCGGTGACTATATCGGGGCGCGGACCTCCAGCCTTCATGCGTTCGACAAGCTCGACGAAGACATCAGCCGCATTACCCACCAGCCCGACCGACTTGGCCTCTCCGGCCTTGGTCCATTTGTCGATCATGGCGAGCGCTTCATCCAGCGTCTTGGCCTTTTCATCGACATAGCGGGTGCGCAGGCGGAAATCGATGCGGGTCTCGTCGCACTCGACGGCGAGACAGCAGGCACCGGCCATCACGGCTGCCAAAGGTTGGGCGCCCCCCATGCCGCCAAGACCACCTGTCAGGATCCACTTACCTTTCAGATCGCCACCATAATGCTGGCGTCCGGCTTCGGCGAAGGTTTCGAAGGTGCCCTGCACAATGCCCTGCGTGCCGATATAGATCCACGATCCGGCGGTCATCTGGCCGTACATGGCGAGCCCGCGCTTGTCGAGCTCATTGAAATGGTCCCAATTGGCCCAGTGCGGCACCAGGTTGGAGTTGGCGATCAGCACGCGTGGCGCATCCACATGGGTGCGGACCACGGCCACCGGCTTGCCCGACTGGACAACAAGCGTCTCGTCGTCATTCAATTCCTTCAGACTTGCGACGATCTGGTCGAAATCCTTCCAGGTGCGCGCCGCCCGGCCAATACCGCCATAGACGACAAGCTCGTGCGGGTTTTCGGCGACGTCGGGATGCAGATTGTTCATCAACATCCGCATCGGCGCTTCAGTCAGCCAGCTCTTGGCGGTGATCTCAGTGCCGGTCGGCGGATAGACGTCGCGCTGATTGTGTCTCGGATTGGTCATGCGTGGCCTCCCAGGGAAGATGTCAGATCTTGAAGAGCTGTCAGAATGGTTTTGAGGTGCACCCGCAGTTTCTCGGCCTTGGCCTGATCGTAGGCAAAGGGGAGTTCCTCGGCTGCGAGATGCGTGCTTTGCGCCAGTTCCATCTGGATGGCGTGAATATTGTCGGCCGGGCGACCATAATGCCGCGTGGTCCAGCCCCCCTTGAAGCGGCCATTGAGAATGCTCGAATAACCTTCCGCTCCGGCGCAGATGCCCGACACAACACCTTCGATCACAGGGGCGCAGGTGGCGCCATTGTTGGTGCCGATATTGAAGTCCGGCAGCGTGCCTTCAAACAGGAACGGGATGTTGGAGCGGATCGAATGGCAATCATAGAGGATTGCAACGCCATGGATCTGACGGACCCGCGCAAGCTCGGCTTCCAGCGCTGCATGATACGGCGCGTGCCAGGCGAGCCTGCGCGCCTCGATTTCCGCAGCGTCCGGCTCTTCCAGCCACAGGGGCTTGCCGTCGAAATCAGTCATCGGAACCAGACCGGTGGTGTTCTGGCCCGGATAGAGGCTTTCGCCCGACGGATCGCGGTTGGCGTCGATAACGTAACGATGGAAATTGGCGCGCACCGTGGTGACGCCATCCAGCAGGCCGTCATAGAGCTGGTCGACATGCCAATCGGTGTCGCCCAGCGTTTGCCCGAGCGGCGTCAGGCGGGCAAAAATGTCGGCCGGGACGTGGGTGCCGGTATGCGGAAGGCCCAGAACAATTGGGCCGCTTCCCTGTTTGATATCGACTGGGGTCATGCCGCCTCTCCGGCAAGCAGACCGGCCACATTGCATTCGGCCTGAACCAAGCCCTCGGCCACCAGCGATGCGGCCTTGGCGATGTCACCGGCCATGAACCGGTCGTCCTTGAGGGTGGCAATCTCGGAGCGGATCAAGGCGAGAGCAGACTGCAAAGCCGGGCTTGTGGTCAGCGGTGCACGAAACTCGACGCCTTGCGCTGCGCACATCAATTCGACGCCGACGATGACGTTGAGATTGTCGTTCATCCGCAACAACCGCCGCGCACCGTGGGCAGCCATGGAGACATGGTCTTCCTGGTTGGCCGAGGTAGGCGTGGAATCGGTCGAGCACGGGTTGGCGAGATGCTTGTTCTCGCTCATCAGTGCCGCCGTGGTGACTTCGGCGATCATCAGGCCTGAGTTCAGCCCCGGCGCCGGCGTCAGGAACGGCGGCAAGTCAAACGACAGGGTCGGATCGACCATAAGAGCTACGCGACGCTGGGAAATGGCGCCGATCTCGGCGATGGCGATGGCGATCTGGTCGGCAGCAAAAGCCACCGGCTCGGCGTGGAAGTTGCCGCCGGAGACGATCTTGCCTTCAGCGACCAGCACCAGAGGATTGTCGGAGACCGCATTGGCCTCGACCTCCAGCGTCTGACCGGCAAAGCGCAACAGATCGAGTGCCGCGCCCGCCACCTGCGGCTGGCAGCGAATGCAATAGGGATCCTGCACGCGCGTATCGCCGGAGCGGTGGCTTTCGCGGATTTCAGAGCCATCCATCACCGCGCGCATGGCCCGAGCGACATCGATCTGGCCACGGTGGCCACGGAACGCATGAATGCCGGCTTCAAGCGGCGCCGTCGATCCCATGATCGCATCGGTCGACAGGCAGGAAGAGACGACACTGGCCTGAAGATTGCGGATGGCGGAGAAATAACCAACCAGCGCGCAGGCCGTTGAGAATTGCGTGCCGTTGATCAGGCCGAGACCTTCTTTCGGCGCCAGCACGGCAGGCTCGACTCCGGCGGCGGCCAGCGCCTTTCCGGCAGGCATGCGTTCGCCGTCAAAGATCGCCTCCCCCTCGCCGATCATGGCGGCGGCCATATGCGCCAGTGGCGCCAGATCACCCGAAGCGCCTACAGAACCCTGACTCGGAGTCACAGGCGTGACGCCCTTGGCCAGCATGTCCTGAATGACCGACAGGGTTTTCCAGGTGATGCCGGAAGCGCCGCGCCCGGCCGAAAGCAGCTTCAGCGCCATCATCAACCGGGTGGTGGCGATGTCGAGTGGCTCGCCGACGCCGCAGCAATGCGACAGGATCAGGTTGCGCTGCAACTGCGCGGTATCGCCGGGCTTGATGCGGACACTGGCAAGCTTACCGAAACCGGTATTGACGCCATAAACCGCCTCGTCGCCGGCCGCAGCCTGACGGACAAGATCTGCGGCCGCCTCAATACCCGGCAGGGCGCTGTCATCGAGAACCGCTGCAACACCGGTGCGCCAGATCTGTTCGAGTTGGCCAAGCGTCGCCTGACCGGGCAATAGCGTCAGCTTCATAGCGCGCCTCCATAAATCCGCTTCCAGAGCGGGTTGAATCCAATGCGGTAGGCCAGTTCCGCCGGATGCTCGACATTCCAAACGGCGAGATCGGCGCGCAAGCCAGGCTTGATCATGCCTGCATCACCGAGACCCAATGCTCGGGCGGCGTTTCTTGTGACACCCGCAAGCGCTTCTTCCGGTGTCATGCGGAACAGGGTGCAGGCCATGTTCATGCTGAGAAGCAGCGAGGTCATTGGCGATGAGCCCGGATTGCAATCCGTTGCTACAGCCATCGCCACGCCATTTTGGCGAAATGCGTCAATTGGCGGCGCGGCGGTTTCATGCAGTGTGTAAAATGCACCGGGCAGGATAACCGCGACGGTGCCTGCTTTTGCCATGGCTGCAGCATCCGCAGCGTTGGCATATTCAAGATGGTCGGCAGACAAAGCGCCATAGCTCGCGGCCAATTGCGCACCACCGAGGTTGGATAGCTGTTCGGCGTGCAACTTGACCGGAATGCCGAGCGACCTGGCCTTGTCGAAGACGCGGGCTATCTGGTCCGGTGTAAAGGCAATGCCCTCGCAAAAACCATCAACCGCATCGACCAGACCTTCCGCATGGGCAGCCTCGAGTCCGGGAATACAGACCTCGTCGATATAGGCATCGGGGCGATCCTTGTATTCGGGCGGCACCGCGTGCGCGCCGAGATAGCTGGTCCTGACCCTAACCTGACGACGTTCAGCCACAGCCTTGGCAGCGCGCAGCATTTTCAACTCGTTTTCAATATCGAGGCCGTAACCGGACTTGATTTCGATGGTGGAAACACCTTCGGCAATCAGCGCATCAACCCGGGTGAGCGAGCCGGCCAGCAAATCATCCTCGGATGCGGATCGGGTGGCGCCAACGGTGGAAACGATGCCGCCGCCTGCCCGGGCAACTTCCTCGTAGGACGCGCCCTGAAGACGCATCTCGAATTCCTTCGCGCGGTTACCGCCATGAACCACATGGGTATGGCAATCAATCAGCGCCGGCGTTACCAGCCGGCCGCCGAGATTGAGGGATTCATGGCCGTGAAATTCAGCCGGCAATTCCGATGCCGGCCCCACCCAGGCGATCCGCCCCGCCTCGGTGACGATTACCCCCTGCTCTACCAGTCCATAGGCTGGCGTGCCGTCCATGGTCGCCAATGTCGCGTTGGTCAGAAGCATGATTTCGCCATTGTTATGTTCGCATGATTGAACTATAAGTATATACATAATAACCTGTCAAGAGGCGAGGATGATGACAAGCGTTTGGGCCGAAAAAGCGTTACTGGCGAGCGGGTGGGCGGAAAATGTCAGGGTTGAAATCGACCAGAACGGGTTGATTGTGTCGATCGAAACCGACCAGCCATCGAGTGGCCACAAGACCGGCATTCTGCTGCCAGCGCCAGCCAACTGCCACAGCCATGCATTTCAGCGGGCGATGGCGGGGTTGACCGAAAAGCGCGGGCCAAACACCTCGGATTCATTCTGGACCTGGCGACAATTGATGTTTCGGTTTCTCGACCGGCTGACGCCGGATCATGTCGAAGCAATTGCCGCTTTCATGCAGATGGAAATGCTGGAAGCAGGCTACAGCGCCAATGTCGAATTTCACTATCTGCACCATCAGCCGGGCGGCGTGCCCTATGCCAATCTGGCTGAAATGGCCGAGCGGATTGCTGCTGCAAGCGCCACGACCGGCATGGGATTGACGCTTCTGCCTGTGCATTACCAATATGGCGGCTGCGACAAGCGCCCGTTGGGGCCGGGACAAATACGCTTTGGCAACACGCTTGACCGCTACACCGAGCTTCATGCCAAATCTGCGGAAGCCATTGCCCACCTGCCCGCCGACAGCCGCATCGGGGTTGCGCCGCACAGTCTGCGCGCGATTGCAATTGAAGACCTTGCGCACCATGCCGAGCTGGCCGGCGACAATCCGCTGCACATGCATTTGGCTGAGCAAATTGCAGAGGTGGAGGAAATCGAGGCCGCGCATGGCAAAAGACCGGTGGAACTGGTGCTTGAAAAAATGGAGCTGAATGAGCGACGCTGTTTCATCCATTGCACGCAGATGTTGCCGCATGAAACCGAAGGCCTCGCCAGAAGCGGAGCGATTGCAGGACTCTGCCCGATCACAGAATCAAGCCTGGGCGACGGCATCTTTGATGGCGTCCGCTGGTTTGAAAACGGCGGCGCGATTGCCATCGGTTCGGATCTCGAACATCCGCATCTCGCTGTCGGAAGAACTCAGAACACTCGACTACTCGCAACGGCTGCGTGATCATTCGCGCGCGGCATTGGCGACGCAAGACAAGTCCACCGGACGGCGGCTGTTTGATGCCATCAACGCGGGTGGGGCCAGTGTGTCGGCGCGCAATAATGGGGCTCTAGCGGTCGGCAAGCTCGCCGACATGATGGCGCTTGATGCCGACGCGATTGATCTTATCGGCCGAACCGGCGACACAATTCTCGATTGCTACATATTCGCCGGCGACGACCGCATCGTAGGCGATGTCTGGTCGGCAGGCCGCCACATGGTGACAGGCGGCAAGCACGTGAAACGGGAGGCTATCGTCTCGGCCTATGCGAAGGCGATGAAGGAGCTTGGAGAAGCCATTTGAGCGGGGAGAATTCAACAGCTGGCAATCGGTTCAGGCGGAAGTTCTGCGCCGGATCAACGCCCGCGAATGGAAGCCGGGAGACTTCATTCCGAACGAGGCGGAACTGGCGATCGAGTTCGGCTGCGCCAGGGCAACAGTCAACCGGGCACTTCGGGCTCTTGCCGAATCAGGACTTCTCGACCGTCGCCGCAAGGCCGGAACTCGGGTGGCATTGAACCCGGTGCGCAAGGCCACGCTTGATATCCCGGTGATCCGCTACGAGATCGAAGGCAAGGGCCAGACCTACCGCCACACGGTGCTCACGCAGGAGCGCGCGGTGCCGCCATCAGGCATCCGGGCCCGCATGCAGATCGAGTCCGGCGTCAAGCTGATCCATCTGGTCACGCTGCATCTGGCTGACGGCAAACCCTATGTGTTCGGAGACCGCTGGATCAACACAGCAGCGGTGCCCGGCATCGAGACAGCCGATCTCACCGTCAAAAGCGCCAATGAGTGGCTGGTGGCAAACATCCCGTTCGAGGGTGGCGACTTCTCGTTCTCGGCAATGACTGCAGGCAAACGCGAAGCCGAAATCCTTGCCTGCAAGGAAGGCGAAGGTCTGTTCGTCATAGACCGCAGCACCTGGAACAAGGGGCTGGTGATCACCTCGGTGCGGCTGACCTTTGCACCGGGCTATCAGATGCATACCAAGATCTGAGCGGTCAGGCGTCGACCTATTTGCCCTTCCAGACCGGATCGCGCTTTTCGGCAAAAGCCTTTGATCCTTCGAGATTGTCCTCAGAGCCATAGAGTGTATCAACGGTGCGTAATTGCCGTTTGGTGACCTTGTTCATGGTGTCCTGGAATTTCTCGCCTTCGGCTTCGCGCACCACTTCCTTGATCGCGGCAAAAACCAGCGGCGGGCCGGACGCGAGCAGCTCGGCCATTTCCCAGGCCTTGACCATCAGCTCATCGGCCTTATGAATCTGGTTGACGAAGCCCCAGCGGTGGGCTTCCTCGGCATCAAGCCAGCGGCCGGTGAACAGCATTTCCATGGCGATATGATAGGGAATGCGCTTGGGCAGCTTGATCGAAGCCGCATCGGCGACGGTGCCCGAGCGGATTTCAGGCAGTGCAAAACTGGCATGTTCGGCTGCCAGAATGATGTCGCAGGACAGTGCTATCTCCAGCCCGCCACCACAACAGATGCCGTTGACGGCGCAGATCACCGGCTTGTTGAGATGCGGCAGTTCCTGAAGTCCACCGAAGCCGCCGACGCCGTAATCGCCATCGACCGCATCGCCATCGGCTGCAGCCTTCAGGTCCCAGCCGGGGCAAAAGAATTTCTCGCCGGCGCCAGTGAGGATTGCGACACGCAAATCCGGATTGTCACGGAAATCGCGGAACACCTCGCCCATGATACGGCTGGTTTCCAAATCGACCGCATTGGCCTTTGGCCGGTCAAGCGTGACTTCCAGCACGTGGCCAACAATACGGGTCTTGATTGGTCCGGTCATGGTCGGGTTCCTTCCTCATTCAGACAAATCAGCGCGTCGACGGCTATGGCGTCAGACGTGCGGGCGATCAATGGATTGACTTCCAGCTCAATGAGCCGGTCGGCGTGAGCTTCAGCATAGTTGCACACAGCCATCGCCGCATCGACCAGCGACGCGATGTCTGCTGCCGGTTTGCCGCGATAGCCTTCAAGCAGCCGGCCGACCTTCAGGCTCTTGAATGCGGCCTCAATCTCGGTCCGGCTTGCGGGCAAGAGCAAGCTGGCCGTGTCCCCCAGCAGCTCGGTCAGAACGCCTCCGGCGCCGAGGGTCAACAGAAACATGCCTGTCGGATCACGGGTGATGCCGATCAACAGTTCGGCAAGTTGGCCTGACACCATTTCCTCGACCAGATACCCTTGAGCTGTGCCGCTCATATGTTCAGCCGCAGCAACAAGATCCTGCTGGTTTGGAATATTGAGCACCACCAGCCCGGCTTCGCTCTTGTGCGCCGCGCCCGTTCCCTTGAGCACGACAGGAAATTCCAGTGCGGCGGAAGCTTCGGCCAACTCATCGATTGTCGCAGCGGTTCGGCTCTGCGGACATTTGAGGCCAAAGCCGGACAGAACGTCTTTCGAGGCAGCCTCACTGAGGGTGACGGGCGTTCCGGCATGCGTTGATGCCAGCTGCACACCCGGAGCTTCACTACTGCTGATCCGGCCTGCGGCAATGGCGGAGTTTATGGCCGCTATGCCTTCACTCATGCCGTGGAGGACGGCGACACCTCCCTCCATGAAACTGCGAGTGAAGCTGTCCGACATATTTTCAGGCAGGCTCGCCAATACCGCAACGCGCGCGCCGGTGTCTGCCTTGGCTGCAACAATGGCGTCGACTGCGCATTGATAGCCTGACGGGTCGCAGCGGTCGGCACGTGGGAGGTCCAGAATGAAGACGATGAGGTCAAATGTTTCGGCCATGACCATCGAGAACATCCGGGTCATGCGAGGCGTGTCACCCCAGATGAAGGTGTGATAATCGAGCGGATTGGCGATGGTGACGATGGGTCCAAGTTCGGCTTTCAACGCGGCGCGTTGAGCTGGCGCGAAATCGGCAAACTCCAGATTGGTCCCGCTGCTCAGATCCGCCATCAGGCTTGCTTCGCCACCGGAGCAACTGACCGAACAGATTGCGGACCCCGGCAACGGCCCGACCATATGCAGAAGCTTGAGCGTTTCAAGAAAGACTGCAATTGTCTCGACCTCAATGATCCCGAGACGTTTGAGCAATGCCGAGCCAGCTGCGGCATCGCCGGCCAGCGAAGCGGTGTGGGTCATCGTGGCAGCGCGGGCCTTATCGGAGCGGCCGATCTTGATGGCGACCACCGGTTTACCCTTGGCGTGCGCCTTGGCGGCTAAGGCTTCCAATGCACGGATATCACCAAAACCTTCGAGATAAAGCCCGATGGCGGTGACACGATCATCGTCAAGCAGTGCTTCGGCGATGGCGCTGGCGCCGACCTGCGCCTGATTGCCGGCGGCAATCACATAGGCAATCGGCAGACCGCGGGCCTGCATGGTCATGTTGATGGCGATGTTGGAGGACTGGGCGATAATTGCCACGCCACGATCCACAGTCATGCCGCCGTGCTGATCCGGCCACAGCGTGACATTATCGAGATAGTTGAGAAGCCCGTAGCAATTGGGCCCGAGAATCGGCATATCGCCTGCGGCCTCGACAAGCCGCGCCTGCAGATCAGCCCCGCCGGCAGTTTCAGTTTCGCTTTCGAGAAAGCCTGAGGCAAAACAGGTTGCCCCGCCGGCTCCCATGGTGCTGAGCTTTTCGACCACCTCGATGGTCGCATCGCGATTGACGCCGATGAAGCTGGCATCTGGCGCGCCCGGCAGATCATCAATGGAGGCGATGCAGTGCACGCCGAGGATGTCACTACGTTTCGGATTGACCGGCCAGATGTCGCCATCAAAGCCGGATTTCTTCAGCTGCGCCACAACATTGACGGCCCAGCCGCCGCCAAACAGCGCGATGGATCTGGGCCTTAGAAGGCGGGAAAGGTCAGGTTTCATGGTTGGATCACGCGCCAAACGGACGCAGCAGCGAGCGCGAGATGATGTGGCGCTGGATCTCGGATGTGCCTTCCCAGATACGTTCGATGCGGGCGTCACGCCAGATACGTTCGAGCGGTAGTTCATCCATCAGCCCCATGCCGCCATGGATCTGGATTGCTTCATCGGCGACCATGGCCAGCATTTCGGTGGCCTTGAGCTTGGCCATTGCCATGTCGGCATCCGACGCTGTGCCCTGGTCGAATTTCCAACCGGCTTCGAGGATCATCAGCTCAGCCGCCTGCATTTCCATCGCCATGTCGGCGAGCTTGAACGAGACGCCCTGGAATTTGCCGATCGGCTGACCGAACTGCTCGCGGGTAGCCGCCCATTCGACCGAATGCTGGAAGGCGCGGTCGGCGCGGCCAAGACATGTCGCGCCGACCTGCAACCGGGTTGCGCCGAGCCAGGTGTTGGCGACTTCAAACCCCTTATGGACTTCGCCGAGCACATTTTCAGCAGGAATGCGGCAGTTGTCGAATTCGAGGATGGCGTTGGTATAGCCGCGATGGGAGACATTGCGGTAACCGTCGCGAACGGCATAACCCGGTGTACCCTTGTCGACAAAGAACGCAGTGATCAGTTTTTTCGGCCCGCGCGGCGTTTCTTCCTCGCCGGTGGCCATGAAGGCGATGGTGAAATCGGCGATATCGGCGTGCGAGATGAAATGCTTGGTGCCGTTGAGCACCCAGTCCGTGCCATCCTGCTTGGCGCTCGCCTTCATGCCGCGCAGATCGGAGCCGGCGCCCGGCTCGGTCATGGCCAGGCAATCCCATTTTTCGCCAGCAACGCAGGGCTCGAGATACCGAGCGCGCTGATCAGGTGTTCCGGCGCAGAGAATGTTGGAGGGCCGAGCGACGCAGGTCCAGTGCAGCGCGTAATTGGCGCGGCCAAGCTCCTTCTCGTAGAGCAACCAGGTCGGCGTATCGAGGCCGGCGCCGCCGAATTCTTCGGGGATGTTTGCGGCATAGAGACCGGCAGCGATCGCCTTCTGCTGGATCTCGCGGACAAGATCCATATCGAGATGGCCGGTGCGTTCAACCTCGGCTTCGTGCGGATAGAGTTCATTCTCGACGAAAGCCCGTGTGGTCTCGACGATCATCTCCTGTTCCTGGGTCAGTCCGAAATCCATGTTCTCATACCTTTGGGTCGGGGTTTTCAGTATGGCCATCAACGGCAATCACCTGGCCTGACACCAGCCGTGCACCGTCGGACGCCAGAAAAACGGCCATATTGGCTATGTCCTGAGCCGAGACGAAGGAGCGCATTGAAACGCCCGCCTCGTAGCCTGCCCGGATGGCTTCGGGCGTTGTGCCCTTGGCCTTGGCCTCACGCGCAATCACACCATCAATCCGCGGACCTTCAACGCATCCCGGTGCGATCGCATTGGCGCGGATACCGTAGGGGCCGAGCTCCATGGCCAACGTCTTCATCAGGCCGATCACGGCCCATTTCGCCGATGAATAGGGTGACCGGTTTGGAAAACCGTTGATGCCTGCATTCGACGAGGTGATCAGGATGACGCCGGATTTTTGCGCTTTCATCATCGGCGCGGCATATTTTGCGGCCAGAAACGCGCCTTCGAGATTGACTGCCACGCAGCGGCGGAAATCTTCCGGCTCGACATCCTCGACCAGAGCCGTGGGACCGGCAATGCCGGCATTGGCGCAGACGACGTCGATGCCATCCCACTCATCTGAAATGCACGCGAACACCGCCCGCATGTGCTCAGGATCGCTGGCGTCGCCGGTCATTTTCAGCCAACTATTAGGGCACTGAGCCAACGCGGCCTCGTCCATATCGGTGACAAAGATCCGGGCACCATCGACTGCAAAGGCCTGAGCCATTGCCTTGCCGATGCCCGATCCGCCACCGGTGATGAGAACCCGCTTGCTCATGCCCTAATCCCGCATGCTGGCTGGCTTGGGCAGTTTCGACTGGGCTTCGCCAAGCGCGGTGATCTTGGCTAGAACCGCACCTTCCGGTTCGCAGGATTTTCGGGTTTCGAGCGAAACATGGAGCAGAAGCTGGTTACAGGTCGCCAACAATTCGCCGTCAGCGGTCCGGATCATCTCGTGATACAGCCGTAGCTTCTTGCCACGGGCTTCGAGAACCTGGGTGCGGACATGGATCACATCGCCAAGATGGGTCTCGTTGAGATAGCCGATTTCATTGGAGACGGTGAAATAGGACAGACCGCCGGCGATATAGGCCTGGTCGGCGCCGACCATCGACATCACCACGTCGCCTGCATCAGAGAACACCTGCCCGTAACGGCTTTCGTTCATGTGGCCGTTGTAGTCCATCCAGTCGATCGGGATAACGCGGTTGAGTGTTGTTAGCGGTTGGTCAATGTCAGTGGGCAGTGGCGGCTTGTTGCGTGCGTCCTGGGCATTGAGCAGATCGCCGGCACCCCAGTTACGGCCCTTGAGCGCCCGCATCATGGCAACAAGATTGTCGTCGCGGATGCGCTCGAGTTCGCGGATCGAATGCATGCCCGACTGCGCGTCCGACTGATCGGCGATCATGTTGGTCAGTTCTTCGGTCAGTTCCGGCACATCCATCAGCTTGGTCCAGGGCCAGGAGAGGCACGGGCCGAACTGGGCGATGAAATGGCGCATACCCGCCTCGCCACCGGCTATGCGATAAGTCTCGAACAGGCCCATCTGGGCCCAGCGCATGCCGAAGCCATAGCGGATGACATCGTCGATTTCCTGGGTGGTGGCAACGCCGTCCTTGATCAACCAAAGCGCCTCGCGCCAGACAGCTTCGAGAAACCGGTCGGCAATGTGGGCGTCAATTTCCTTGCGCACGATCAGCGGCTTCATGCCGATTTCTTCGAGCACCTCTTTGGCGCGCTCGACAGTTTCCTGAACCCCGACAAGCTCGATAACCGGCAGCAGGTAGACCGGGTTGAACGGGTGGGCGACGAAAATCTGTTCCGGCCTCGCCGCGCCCTGCTGCAGCTCGGACGGTTTGAAGCCTGACGTGGACGAGCCGATCAGCGCATCCTTGCGGCAATGGGCCTGGATTTCAGCAAACACCTGGTGCTTGATATCGAGGCGTTCTGGCGCGCTTTCCTGGATCCAGTCCGCGTCAGCCACGGCTTCTGCCAGCGACGCAGCGAAACTCAGTTTGCCTTCTTTCGGGACGGTCACATCCGACAGCGCGGGCAAGGAGCGCCGCGCATTGGCAAGCACTTCACTGACCTTGCGTTCGGCCTCTGGATCAGGATCGGAGACGATCACGTTCCAGCCATTGAGGAGGAAGCGCGCAGCCCAGCCGCCGCCGATGACACCACCGCCGATGATGGCGGCTGTTTTGTTTTCACTCATGTGTTTCGCTCTTTGGCAAGTGTGGGATCGGTCAGTTCAACGCGTTCGCCGGCGCGGATCACTGCAGGATCATAGGCTTTGCGGGCAAAGACCTGCTCGACTTGATCGCGGAAGAACTCGATGTCTTCATGCGGGTAGTCCGGGTCAAAGCTGTTCTGATCCCAGCGCTCGCAGAATGTGGCGCAATCATCGTAATAGGCGTGCCCCTTGTAGGCATCGCGCGCATGCGGATTACCGCCAACATGCTGGGCATAGTAGAGCTTCTGGAAGTCGCCGTGCTTTTCCACCACCCAGGCGCATTGCTCGCGCACGAAGGGTTTGAGGATAGCGGCTGCATATTCATCGTGATTGTAGGGCGCGTAGATGTCGCCGATGTCATGCAGCAGTGCCGAGACCACCCAGTCGACATCGGCGCCATCGCGCCAGGCGCGGGTGGCGGCCTGCAGCGAATGTCCGAGCCGCGTGACCTGGTAACCCGACAGGCTCTTGTCGAGATCGACCATTGCCGAGAGCAAGCGTTCGCCGGTCTTGGCGGCATACTCGATTTCGTGCTCGGTGAGGAACTCATAGCCCTCACGGTCGCCATCCTTCATCGCCCTGAACTTGACCTTTTCCATGCCACCCTCCCCTTCGTGTTTCATGCAGCCGCAGGCGCGCGCTTGGTCAGGTTGAGCCGTTCGCGGACTTCCTGCGGACCGATGACCCGCGCGCCCATGTTCTCGACGATTGATGCCGCGCGCTCGACCAGCTGGGCATTGGTGGCGAGCTGGCCCTTGCCGAGCCAGAGATTGTCTTCAAGACCAACGCGGACATTGCCGCCGGCCAGCACGGAGGCCGCGACATAGGCCATCTGGTTGCGGCCAAGCGCGAAGGCCGACCAGTTCCAGTCATCGGGCACATTGTTGACCATCGCCATGAAGGTGTTGAGGTCGTCCGGCGCGCCCCAGGGCACGCCCATGCAGAGCTGCACCAGAGCGTCGGGCGCGAGCACGCCTTCCTTGACCAGTTCCTTGGCGAACCAGAGATGACCGGTGTCGAAGGCCTCGATCTCCGGCTTGACGCCAAGCTGGGTCATCATGCCGCCCATGGCACGCAGCATGCCCGGGGTGTTGGTCATGACGTAATCGGCCTCGGCAAAATTCATGGTGCCGCAATCAAGCGTGCACATCTCGGGCAGGCATTCGAGAATGTGCTTCATGCGTTCGGATGCACCGACCATGTCGGTGCCGACCGGATTGAGCGGCAACGGCTTTTCGGTCGGGCCAAAGGTGATATCACCGCCCATGCCTGCGGTCAGGTTCAAGACGACATCGACTTCGGCTTCGCGAATGCGCTCGGTGACTTCCCGGTACAGCGCAACATCGCGGCGCGGGCTGCCGGTCTCGGGATCGCGGACATGGCAATGAACAATTGCGGCGCCGGCCTTGGCGGCATCGATCGCCGAATTGGCAATCTGCTCGGGCGAACGCGGCACATGCGGGCTGCGGTCCTGGGTGGCGCCGGATCCGGTGACGGCGCAGGTGATGAAAACCTCGCGATTCATGGTCAATGGCATGCGGTCAATCCTCCTCTTGAGTGTCGTGCAATGATGACTGGCTTGCAGCCACATGCATTGCAATTTACGAAGTAATCATGACACAAAGCAAAGCTCTGTCGATGATTTCTGAATTGGACCGCCCGATCAAAGTCGATCTGCTGGCCCTGCCCGGCTGTTCGCTGCTGACGCTGGCGAGCAGCGTCGAACCACTCAGAGCCGCCAATCGGCAAGCCGGTCGGCTGGTATTCGACTGGCGCTTCGTCTCCGTTGATGGCCAGGCACCGGAAACCTCTTCGGGGATCGCCTGGCCGGTTCAGCGCAGGCTCGATCCATCTAGCCGTAGCGATATTCTGGCAGTTGTCGCTGGCTTTGGCGCCGCGCGCATGACCGAGCGCAAACTGATTTCGCTGATTTACCGCGCTGCCCGCAATACCAATCTGGTTATCGGCATTGAATCGGGCGCCTGGTTGCTGGCGCGTACGGGGCTGCTCGACGAGCACCGCGCGGCCACCCATTGGGAAGATTTCGAGGAGTTTGCCAGCGCCTTCCCACATGTCGACCTGAGGCCCGACCGCTATGTCATCGACGGGCGCTTCATCACCACCTCGGGCGCGTCGCCCACCTTCGATATGGTTGTCGATCTGATCGGCCGTATTCTCGGCCGTCCGGCAGCACTCGATGTTGCCAGCAGCTTTGTGCATGACGAACTGCGTGCGGCTGGCGACGCCCAGGTCAATGTCACCCTGGGCGACACGCTGCATGATCCACGGCTGGTGCGTGCGGTGCGGATTATGGAAACCCATATCGACGCACCGGTCAGCATCGCGGCAATCGCCAAACGGGTATCAATGTCGGCGCGCGGACTGGAACAACTGTTCGCCCGGCAACTGGAACAGACGCCAGGAGCCTATTTCCTGTCGCTCAGGCTGGCAGCGGCGCGACGGCTGGTCAATGATACGCGGTTGAGCATGACCGATATCGCATCACGCACTGGGTTTTCATCGGAATCGTCATTCTCGCGCGCTTTCAGCCGGCAATTCGGCACCCCGCCCCGCGACAGCCGCAAGGCGCGGTCGGCCTAACGGTGTTGTCGAGACGAGGCAAGTCAGCTTTGGACTGGCACCCTGGCTTCAAGCCAGCGGAAAGCGACCACCAGCACACCGGTCAGGATCATGTAGATCAAGGCCAGCAACAGCAGCGGCTCGTAGGTCAGAAAAGTGTCTTGGCGGACACGGGAGATGATCGCATAGACATCGACCACGGTAATCGTCGCCACCAACGGCGTGGCTTTGAGCTGCAGCACAGTTTCACCAGCCAGCGTCGGCAGCGCCCGATGAATGGCTCGCGGCAACCAGATCCGCCGGAAGGCCGTGAAGGGCGACATGCCATAGGCCCGCGCCGCTTCGAGTTCACCCTTGGGCACGCCGGCAAAGGCGCCGCGCATCACCTCTCCCTCGTATCCGGCAAAGGACATGGTCAACGCCAGAACGCCGTAAGGCCAGGCCGACCTGAGATAGGGCCAAGCCCAGGACTGGCGGATCTCCGGCCAGTAGGCAAACAGCGAACCGAGGCCGTAATAGAGAAGCCACAGTTGCAGCAGCAACGGCGTGCCGCGGATCACGGTGCAGAATGCGCGCGCCGGTCCCGACAACCAGAAAGGCCCCGCAGCTTGAGCCAGACCGAGCGGCACGGCAAGGAGAAAGCCCAGCACGCTGGTGAGAAACAGCAGCCACAATGTGGTGCCGACACCGGTGACCAGCTTTCCGGAGTAACGCGGCAACCAGTCCCAGCGCATGGTGGTCGCGGCAAACACCACGATGCCGATGGCAATCGCCAGCAGCACCAAACGGTGCGGCTCCTTCCAGCTTCTGAGTTCCGGTTCCATCAGCGCACCGCCGTCATGCCACGACGGGCATGGCGTTCAACACGACGAATGACGACATTGGAAAGCAGTGTCACCATCAGGTAAAGCAGCCCCGCAGCCATGAAAAACAGGAAATAGGACTTGGTGGTGCCGCCTGCCTGTCGCGTCACAAGCGTCAGTTCCGAGACACCGACAACAGCCAGAAGCGCCGTGTCCTTGGTAGCTATCAGCCAAAGATTGGCAAGGCCGGGCACCGCATGCGGCAGCATGCCGGGCAAAATAATGCGCCGCAGAACTTGCAGCGACGACATGCCATAGGCCCGCGCCGCTTCGATCTGTCCATAGGGCACGGCCTTGAAAGCACCGCGCAGAACTTCGGTTTGATAGGCGCCCTGCACCACGCCAATGACAAAGATGCCCGCGGCCAAACCGCTGATATCGGTGCGCTCGGCGCCCATCAGGATCATGATCTTGTTAAGCGCGTCGGTGCCTGCGTAATAAAGCAACAGGATGAGAACCAGCTCTGGCACCGCGCGCACCAGCGTGGTGTAGACATCGAGCACATCGCGCAGGATCGGCCCACCATAGAGCTTGCCGGTGGCACCACCGATGCCGATCAGAAAGCCGAGAATATAGCCGCCGACGGCAACCTGCAGCGAAACCGCAAGACCTTTGAGCAACACACCGCCCCAGCCTGGCGGCTCAAGCGCCAGAAGCTCCCAGGCGGCAATGCCGGTGATCCAGTCAAGCATTTGAAACACTCATTGCGGATCGGCGAGGTGAACCCGCCGATCCGGCTGGAGCGATTGCGCCAGCGAGGCGCATTACTTGCCGTAGATGTCGAAGTCGAAATACTTCTTCGAGAACTCGGCATAAGTGCCGTTTTCGCGGATGGCGGCGATGGCTGTGTTGAATTTCTCGCGCAGCTCATCATCACCCTTGCGTAGGCCAACGCCAACGCCGGCACCGAGGATCGCCGAATCGTCTTCCACCGCGCCGGCAATTTCGCAGCACGTGTCTGACTTGACGAAAGCATCCAGCGCCAGTGAATCCGCCATGACGGCATCAACACGTCCGGCAGCTAGATCCTGATTGGCTTCGTCCTGGGTCTGGTATTCCTTGATCTCCGCTGCGACGTCACCGAAATGCTCGATTGCATATTTCTGGTGGATCGTGGAGACCTGAACACCGAGGATCTTGCCCTTCAGTCCCTCTGCGTCCGGGGTGATGCCGCCGCCCTTGGCCATCGCGACAACCGCAGGCGTATTGTAATACTTATCCGAGAAATCAATGGTCTTCATACGCTCTTCGGTAATCGACATCGAGCCGACGATGGCGTCGATCTTGTTCGATGTCAGCGCCGGAATGATGCCATCCCAAGCAACCGGCGTGACCACGCAATCAAGCTTGGCCTCGGCGCAGACGGCGTTCATGAATTCGATTTCCCAGCCGGTCCAGTTACCGGCTGCATCGGGCTCGGTGAACGGCGGATAAGGCTCGGCTGCAACACCAACGCGCACGGTTTCAGCGGAAGCGGCGTGGGCCGCAAGCGTCAGACCGAATGCGGCGATGGCTGTAACGAGTTTGGTTTTCATAGTATTTTCCCTGTTGGACGTTCGGGCTTTGCCCATTCACCCTTGGACTATTGGACAGTCGCAAGGAATTTTTGCAGACGCTCCGATTTGGGCGCGCTGTAGACAGTTTCGGGCGGACCTTCCTCCTCGATCACACCGTCAGCCAGAAACACGACATGGTTTGCCACTTCACGGGCAAAATTCATCTCGTGGGTAACAAGCAGCATGGTGCGGCCCTCTCGGGCCAGATCGGCAATCACGGCCAGCACTTCGCCCACCAGCTCAGGGTCGAGTGCAGATGTCGGCTCGTCAAACAGCATCACCTCCGGTTCGACCGCCAGCGCCCGGGCAATTGCCGCGCGCTGCTGCTGGCCACCGGACAAAAACGCCGGATAGACATCGCGCTTGTCGGACAGGCCGACACGCTCAAGCAGTTTTTCGGCGCGCGCAATCGCTTCGTCGCGCGGCACACCCATCACATGCACCGGAACCTCGATGACATTGCCAAGCACGGTCATGTGCTGCCACAAATTAAAGCTCTGGAATACCATCGCCAACCGGGTTCGGATCCGGCGCAGTTGCGCAGAATTGGCCGGCTGCTGGCCGCCGCGCCCATCCGGCTTCATCTTGATGATCTCACCCTGGATGCTGATCGTGCCTTTGGTCGGCAGTTCCAACATGTTGATGCAGCGCAGCATGGTCGACTTGCCGGAACCCGATCCACCGATGATGGCCACCACGTCGCCGGTGTTGGCCGACAGCGACACGCCCTTGAGCACTTCGAGCTCACCAAACTGCTTGCACAGGTTGGTAACGGCGACAGCGGGCGGAGACGTTGCGGCGGCGGTTTGGGCGCCAGATTGTGGACTGCTCATACGGTTCCTCAGATGCCCCGGTGGGAGCGAACTGAGCCAATCGTGACCCTTGCGCAGTAATTAATCAAGTGTATAATTTCTAAAATCGCACATCACCGGAACGGACTCCTCTATGAAATACGGATCTCAATCGATGACCGCCCCGCTCAAACGGGTGCTCATGCGCCGGCCTGGCAGCAGCCTTCAAAACGCCAACGCTGCGGAGTGGCATTACGGCCCCGGGTTTGATGGCGCCCGCGCCATCGAGCAATTCGGCGTGTTTGCAGATTTGGTGGCGGCGTGTGGTACTGAGATCATCTGGATCGAGGATTCCGGCGACGGCATGGCCGATGCGATGTTCACCCATGACCCGTCGTTGGTGAGCGACAAGGGCGCCATTATTTTGCGCATGGGCAAGCCCGGACGGGTGGGCGAACCGGCGCTGCACGCCGCCGCCTACCGCGCTGCAGGCATTCCGATCCTCGGCGAAATCAAGGCCCCCGGCCAGGTCGAGGGCGGCGATTGCATCTGGGTGGATGACTTAACGCTGGCCGTCGGTCGCGGTGTTCGCACCAACCAGGCAGGTATCGAACAACTGGGCGAAATCCTGTCCCCGCTCGGCGTCACCGTACTCGGCTATGACCTGCCGCTCGGCAACGGCGCCGACGCCTGTCTGCATCTGATGTCGGTAATGTCGCCGCTCGATGAAAAACTGGCGCTGGTGTATGCCCCGATGCTGCCGGTCGGATTCTGGCAATTGCTGAAAGACCGCGGCTACACCCTGGTGGAAGCGCCGCGCAACGAGTTCGAGGCTTCCAACGGGCTCAACCTCAATGTGCTGGCGCTGACCCCGGGCGAGGTGATCATGGTCGATGGTTTCCCCAAGACACGGGCGCTGATGGAACAGGCCGGTTGCAAGGTAACGGCGTTTGAGGCCGATGCGCTGTGCATCCCTTGCGAAGGTGGGCCTACCTGCCTGACCCGTCCGGCATGGCGGGAATGACGCGACGCGCCTTCCATCGTGAACCAGAAGCGGTGCGGCAGAATGATCTGATTGCAGCAACGCTCGACAGCATTGCCGAATTGGGGCTTGCCGGCGCCACGGTGCGCGAAGTCGCGTTCCGCGCCGGTGTTACGCCAGGGCTGATCCGTCGCTATTTCGATAACAAGGAACGGCTGGTGGCGGCCGCCTACAGATCCTTCATGGCCGAACTGACCGCCAACGCCGCCGCCGGTTGCGGCGATGGCACGGCGCTGTCACGGCTTGCAGGACTTATCCGCGCCAGCGTCACGCCGCCGGTCGCCGACGGGCGCGCGCTGTCGATATGGGCCGCCTTTACCGGAACGGTGAACTCCGACCCGGCGATGGCAAAAGCCCACCGCGAAGGTTACCAGTCGTTTCGTGATCTGATCGAAAAGCTGGTCTGCGAGGTCATGGCGGAACGAGGCGTGGCCGCGTCACCACTGCAGATCAGGCAGCACGCAATCATTCTCAATGCCCTGCTCGACGGGCTTTGGATCGAAATCTCCATGGGTGGCGACGACTTCTCGCGCCTCGACGTGGTCCGGCTGACACTCGATTCAGTGGCGACGCTGCTCGGTATCGAACCGGCGGAATTCAGGGAATAAACAGATGCATTACGCACAAATCACCGAGCGCCTGGCTCACAGCGGCGGCGCCAAATGGGCGATCCACCAACATTGCCGGACGATGAAGGCTCAGGGTGCCGACATCATTGAATTGACCATTGGCGAGCCCGACCTTCCACCCGATCCGCAACTGTTCGAGGTCTGCCACCAGTCGATGCTGGCCGGACGCACCGGCTATTCCAGTGGACGCGGCGAACCGGAACTGCTCGACGCGATCGCCGCACGCTATGCGCGCCGCCGCGCCGATGTTGATACCGACAACGTGATGTGCTTCCCGGGAACCCAGACTGCGCTGTTTGCGACCATGATGGCGCTGACCGGGCCCGGCGACGGCGTGCTGGTGGGCGATCCATTCTACGCCACCTATGAAGGTGTGATCGGCGCCAGCGGCGCGCATCGGCAACCGGTGCCACTCAGGCCCGAAAACGGGTTCCGGATGAAGGCCGAAGATCTAGAGGCATCGATCACGCCGCAATCGCGGGTGCTGCTGCTGAATTCACCGCACAACCCGAGCGGGGCGGTGCTGAGGGCCGAGGAACTTGCCCGCATCGGCGCGGTCTGCAAGGCCCATGATTTGTGGATCGTCGCCGACGAAGTCTACGAGGAACTGGTGTTTGACGGTGAATTCGCATCACCGTTCGACAATCCCGACCTCGCAGACCGTGTGATCGCGCTGTCGTCGATTTCCAAATCACACGCAGCGCCGGGCTTTCGCAGCGGCTGGGCAGTCGGTCCGCACGAATTCTGCGACAAGCTGCTGCCGCTGTCGGAAACCATGTTGTTCGGCAACCAGCCGTTCATCGCCGACATGACCGCATTTGCCCTCAATTCTGACCTCCAAACGTCAAAGCTGATGCGCGAGGCCTACAAGCGGCGCGCGGCGCTGATTGCCGACAGGCTAGAGCAACTCGACGGCATCGTGCCGTTCCGGCCGCAGGCAGGCATGTTCATCATCGCCGACGTCTCCGGCACCGGACTCGATGGCGAACGCTTTGCCTGGCGCTTGCTGGAGGCTGGTGTCGCGGTTATGCCGGGCTCCTCGTTCGGTGACAATGCCGGCGGGCTTATCCGGCTCAGCCTGACAGTGCCCGACGAATCGCTGACGGAGGCCTGCAACCGCATCGCCAGTTTCGTGGAATCGATCTGATGGCAGAGAAATCCCAAACCGTCGGTGAAGCGCTGGTAACAATGCTTGAGCAGGCCGGTGTCGACACCGTGTTCGGTATCCCCGGCGTTCACACCATCGAGCTTTATCGCGGGCTCGCGGCAAGTTCGATCCGCCATGTCACCCCACGCCACGAACAGGGTGCAGGATTCATGGCCGATGGCTATGCGCGCGCCAGCGGTAAGCCCGGCGTGTGTTTCGTCATCACCGGCCCGGGGTTAACCAACACACTGACGGCGATGGCGCAGGCGCGGGCCGACAGTATTCCGATGCTGGTGATCTCCGGTGTCAACGCCACGACAACGCTTGGCAAGGGCTGCGGTCATTTGCATGAACTGCCGGACCAGGCAGGGCTTATCCGCACGGTCGCCTTGTCGACCCACACCCTGACCGAGCCATCACGACTGGCTGAGGTGCTGGAGCAGGCCTTTTCGGTGATGACCGCCGCCCGCCCCGGACCGGTGCATATCGAAATCCCGATCGACGTGATGAAGTTGCCCGCCGCTGGCCGGACATTCAAAATGCCTGAAGCGGCCCCATTGTCGCCCTCTGTGGCCGCGTTTAAACGTGCCGCGCAATTATGCGCTGCGTCGGAAAGCCCAGTGATCCTGATCGGCGGCGGCGCGGTCCGGCATGCGGCGGCCGTACGCGCTTTCGCCGAAGCACTCGATGCGCCGGTGGTCAACACCACCAACGCCCGTGGGGTGATGGCTAACCATTCGCTCGACGTGCCCGCCAGCCCCAGCCTGGGCTCGGTGCGCAGCCTGCTTGGCCAAGCCGACCTGGTGCTGGCGCTCGGCACCGAACTCGGTCCGACCGACATGGACATGTATCAGGATGGCGGGTTTGCGCTGCCTGAAAACCTGATCCGGGTAGATATCGACGCAGACCAGTTGCTTCGCGGCGCGCCGGCGGCGCTGCCGGTGCGGGCGGATCTGGGCGCGTTTATCGCCGGCATGCTTGTCCTTTCCCCAATCTGGGCCAAAATCGAAGGCCGCAATGGCAGCGCCCGCGCAAAATTGGCGCGCGATATGGCACTGGCCGAGATTGGCGACGCCTATCGCCAGCACATCAATCTGGTGCAGCGGATCTGGGATATCCTGCCTGATGCCACCATCGTCGGCGATTCAACCCAGCTGGTCTATGCCGGCAACATGTATGTCTCAGTGCCCGGCCCGGCCACCTGGTTCAATTCGGCGACCGGTTTCGGCACGCTGGGCTATGCAGCGCCTGCAGCGATAGGCGCAGCGCTGGGCAAGCCCGGCCATCCGGCGGTAGCGCTTTTGGGCGATGGCGGATTTCAGTTCACGCTGTCGGAGCTTGGCAGCGCCCGCGACTGCAACGCAGACGTGGCGTTTCTGGTGTGGAACAATTCCGGCTATATGGAAATCGAGACGGCGATGACCTCGGTGGACATTGCACCGATCGGGGTTACCCCATCGGCACCCGATTTTTCGATCATTGCCACAGCCTATGGCCTGCCCTCGCGCAGGGTCAGCAATGCCGAGGATTTGCTGACGGCACTGAAAGACCTGCCGCGCCCCTGCCTGATCGAATATCTCGACAACCCCGACGATTGAGGGCTTTGCACTTTACTATCTCAGGCGCAAAGCAACGCTGGCAAACGGTCGCTGCCCAGTCGCCAGCGGCATGCTGCCCATACGAGACATACCAGGCGGTTTGATACGCGCTAGCGACAACACCGGAATGCGTTTGTTCCTGCCGAGCAAGCATGCGCCCGGAACTCGCGTCGGCAGTCTCATGCCTCACCGTCAGAAGCGCGAAATCCTCGTCACCTGAGCAGACTGAGCGGAATGGTATTTGCGCACAGTTGTTTCAAACGGGCCGATTATGCCGAGCATCGCCGGTAATCCATATCGCGGAAAATAGGGAAGCTTACTTCCTCCTTATAATTACTAAAAACGCCAGCAGCGGAACAACGACAAACGGCATAAGAATAATTATTTTTGATGTATATTGAACACATCTTTATTTATACTGAATTCCAAAATACTAATAACTGTGGATATAACAGATATAGTTGCTAAAAATAGGGCAAATATTGATATACTTCTATTAAAAGCTTCATCTTGTTCATACTTTGAAGATTCAATCGCAATGTCTAGCGCCCCGAATGCTTTTACAGTGCTGGCTTCTGATTCCTGCACCCCATAATATCCGGATGTTGATTTTATCACTTCACGAATACATCTATGCGCTGCGTTCCTCAAGCCATACACATGTGCTCGGTAATTACCCACCCCCGAATTCGTGATTTCCGGTTCTTCTACCGGCCTATGCCAGGACGGATGCGATGACCTGGAAGGGGTTTGCGCCTTTGAGGCGGGCGGTGTCGATGGTCGTGCGTACATCCGCCTCGGCTTGGGCGGCCCACATGGCGCGATATCCGTTTGTCACCTTTCGCTGAATGACCCATGGACGGAGCTTTCGCTCAGATGTGTTGTTGGTGACATCGACTTCTCCGGGATAGTCGCAAAACGTCAGCAGCTGATCGCGGGCCCGCCCGATCTTGGCCTGGAGCTTTTGGGCCAGGTCGCACGAAGTCGGGGCGCATAGAAGCCCGGCAAGCTGTTTATCGAATTTGCGCTTCTTGCTTGCGACGGTAGACGCAGCGAATGTGCTTATGGCTCTGGCGAAATCAAACACACGGCCAAACCAAAGCTGGAAGCGAAGAGGGAGATCATCCTCGCCATGTTCCAGCGCAAAGGCTGTATCACGCGCCAAATGTGCAAGGCAGGTTTGATGTCGATGGCCGTGAGATTGCTGGGCTGAATACCGATCAGATATCCATACCTCGGGGACATGGCCGCCCATGGTCTCGTGAACGACCCGTGCTGCACGGGAGTAATCGGGCTGGTGGACAACAGCATCCTTGCAATGAAAAACCCAGTGTTGGGCATTTGTGCCCTCGATACGCACACCGGTTTCGTCGCTGGCGACAACGCGGGCGGCTCGAAGGCTGGCCTTGGCGGCCTGTGCTGTGGCCTGGAAGCTCGGACGGGAGCGGGAAAACATGTTCATGATCGCGCCCTCGCTCACATTAAGGCCGAAGATATCCATGAACACACCGCTCAGGCGTTCGTAAGACAATGCATGGAAACTCTTGAGGTAGATCGCCAGCGCGTGAATGCCTGGCCCGAACGGCGTTGCGGTTGCCACGGCAGGTGCGGTGGCTTTTGTTGTCGTGCCGCATTGCGGGCAATGACAGGAAAAACGCCGATGCCGGGTGACATGAGGACGGATCGCAGGAATATCGATCTCGTCATAGGCCCCGGCCAGCACCATCGTATCATCACCGGAAAACGCATGGCCGCATCTCTTGCAGGCGGTCGGTTCATGATCGCGAAACATGTCGGCAAAATCCGCCAGCACCCTATTGTGGGGTTCATGCCCGGGCTTGGCTCCACCCGGTCGTGAGTTGACGCGTTTCTCTTTCTTGTCCGTCGAGGGCGGCTTGGAAGACGTCCGAGAATCCTTGGAAGGCCGTTGGAGCCGAAGCACCATCTCGATCAATTCGTCCTTGCTCAGCTGCTGCAAATCAGTCCGATCCATATCATCATGGATTCAGACATTGTGGTGCATGGCAAGGGGGTGGGTAATTACTGTGCTCGCCTTGTAATAATCAGTATTTTGTATCTTTGATATTTTTTGAGTGATTTTTTTCCATATTTATTGAAAAATTCATCAAGCCTTTGCGCTGCTATCAATGCATTCTTCTCACCACATTCGTTTAGATACCGTATAGTCATGTCGGAATTTGCAATTTCAATAAAGTCTATTTGACATTCTTTTCTATTTAAATATTCATCGTCGCCGGACAACACGTAGGTGCCAGTCACTTCCGATACTTTATTTGCAGCAATATTGACACATATTGTGTTACTATCAGACTCCAGATACGTTAACTTTTTCCGATCTGAAAAACCTATTTTATCCGACAATCCAGGTACTAATATTTGAGACCCGTGACACATGAACCAGTTGCTGTGCCAACTATTTGTTCGAGAATGTAATTCAAATAGCTCTTCTCTTTCTGAACGCAAAGAAGGTGTCTCTAGCGGAAACGAAGACAAGTCCGTAACGATGCCCATTTTACATAATTCAGAAAGCCAACCGCGGTAAATGGGCCCATCGTTTTCGCAGGCTTGATTAGCAAACGTGGACGAGGCGTCAATATCCAACTCACCCCCCAAAAAATTATAATAATAGTATAAAGATAGTATTCCGCTCTTATAAAATATGAATGTTACTTTGCTCAATTTGAAATTTGATTTGTATCTTGAGTTTTCTTCATGATGCAAAAATATTGATTTATAATCTATCTCTGACTCAATAAACTCTTCCTCAATATCTATAAATCCATTTGATCGTATTACCGATTTGTAATCCACATTATTCTTTGAATTATTGTATATGTAATTAAATGTTCCTGAGTTTATGTATTCATATCCTTCTTTAGAATTAATATGTATCTTATCTGAAATGGAGAGAACTTTTCTACAGATCAGAACAATCTTCTCGTCGCTCATAACAAAATTGTCCTTCAACGCATTTGAACCGTTCAATCGATCATTCAGCAACACTGCGGCGGCACGTTCACTAGTCCCGGTGCCACAGCGCGGTACCATATTGCAACCAGCGTGACACGGGCGGAGAAGTCAAGATCATCAATTGACAAGCACCCTCATTTCTCAGTCCTTATATGACAGTCGCGGTCAGGGTGCCCGGGTTGGTTCAGTTGTGATGTGACCGGCTGCAAACTTTGGTAAGAAATGCGTGAGCGTGTACCCGCCGACGAACACCGAAACGCCCCCACCCGCGCCCCTCGCATTATGCTTAGCCCCCCGGTTACCAATCAACCGGGGCGACGTCGACTGACTGGTTGCTGGACTGACCGCCGGCGATGCGCATGGCGCCGCGCACCGGGGCTACATCGGCATAGTCGCGGCCATAGCCGACCACCACATGATCGGTACCGGCAAACACCGCGTTGGTCGGGTCATATTCAACCCACCCGGCTTGCGGTCCGCACCACGCCTTTACCCAGGCATGCATGGCATCGGCGCCTTCGAGCCGCTCCTGGCCCGGTGGCGACAGGGTGCGCAGGTAACCACTGACGTAGCCCGCCGGAATGCCAAGGCTGCGCAGCGCGATGATCATGATGTGGGTAAAATCCTGGCAGACGCCGTGGCGGGCGGCGAAGGCTTCGGCGGCAGGCGTGTCGACCGTGGTGGCTTCGGCGTCAAAGCGCATCGCGTGGTGCAACGCCAGGCCCAGATTCCCAACGATGTCGCTTGTGGCGAGACCCGGCGACCGGTGACCGGCTGCCCAGCTGGCGATCGCGGCATCCGGCAGTGCGTAGCGGGAAGCAGCCAAAAAGTGCAAGGGAGACACCGGCCCCAGATCGACGGTCTCGGCCAGCGCCTGGGTAAGCCCCGCGAGATCAGGCGAACCGCCAGTTGGCGCGGCGCCGCCCGTAACCTCGACCCGTGAAGTGAAGCCAATCACGATGTTCCAATGCGCCTCTGCAAAGGCCAGCTCGGTAACGGCGTTGCCGAAGAAATCGGTGCGGTCCGACCGATAGGTCGGCAATGGAGCAATGGTGATGTCGCCTGTAATCAACCGTTGCCGGCCCTCAATCGACAGGGGCATGGCATGCAGGATCTGCCGTGCGCCGGCTGCCGGAGCCTCGAAGGCGTAGTCGATGACCAGCTTGATGTCATAGAGCATGGCCATCACCCGAGGTACTGGGTGTGAATTTCATTGGTCACCTGACCGATGGCTTGCCGCAGCTCGTTGAGTTTTTCCAGATCAAGGCTTTGCGGCGTATGCGCGGCGAGATCACTGTGGAGCCGCTGCACCAGCAGTGACAGATTAGACAATCGCCCTTCAGTTTGCGCACCCGGAAGCAGACTCACCTGATGGCAGATCTCACTGACATGACAGGCAATCGATCGCGGATTGAGCACATCAAGCGCCAGCAGATCGATCACCGTGTTGCGGCTGGCGGTAACCGAATAGCGGCGGCGGTGGGTCATGACGCTGTCACCGATCTCGACACAAAGCTCGAAACCGCCATGCGGGCCCGACCATTCGCCAAACGTCGCCAGCAATTCGGCCATCGCCATTGCGCGCTCAAGCGAGCGGCCGATGGTCAGGAACCGCCAACCGGTGGAATGGTACATGTTCTCGTGCACCAGGCCGGAAAAACCGGTGATCTTGCGCAACAATACACCGAGCGCCGAAGCCGCATCATCACCGGGTACCGCAACCCGGCGCATGTCGCCGACCGCGCCCTCAAGGTTTGCGAGCGAGGACCACGCATCGACTGAAAACCGGTCACGTACCTGATTGGCCGAATTCACCGCCATTGAAATGGCCTGCGCAACGGCCAGGGGAACCCCCTCCCCGGTCTCGACCCCACGCTCTTGAAGATAGGTTTCAATGGTATTCATCAGTGGCGAGCCGCCGGCGGGGCTTTCAGGCAAGCGGCTCATATAGGCGCGCACCAGCCGCATCAGTCCCTCTGAGCGTTCGACATAGCGGCCGAGCCAGAAGAGATTGTCGGCGGCGCGGCTCGGCAACAACGCCGGCGAGGTTCGGACGAAAAATTCGTCTGGCCTCACCCTGGCCTCTTCTTCGGGCAGCGGCTTGTCGGAGACCACCCAGACGTCGGCGACCGAACCGCCGCGCCGGATCGACACCGCGGATGGATCATCAGCCGACGCCGCAAGCCGGGCAAACCCGCCCGGCATCAACTGCCAACCGTCGCGGGTGCGCGACAGGAACACGCGGATACTCATCGGCCGCGGTTTCAGCACGTCGTTTTCCCAAGTCGGCGTCGTCGACAGCGACACCAGTTGCTGGCCGACCAGGTGTCGCCCCTCGGCTGCCAGCCAGGCATCAAGATCGAGACCGATTGCCGACATGTCACCCTTGAGCACGGCGCCAGGCTCCGGCTCCAAAGGCAGGCGTGTGGAATTTGCCGGACCGATCATCATTGCGTCGGCGTTGGCGAGCACATGGGCACGCTCGGCTTCACCGCCACACCACCAGGTGGCGATGTTGGGGATGGTAAGCGGCTTGCCGTGCAGCACCTCGGATAGACGCGGCAGGAAGGCCAGAAAGGCGCGGCTTTCGAGCACGCCCGCGCCCAGTGCATTGACCATTGTGACGCCGCCTGAACGAACCGCGCCGAGTAAGCCCGGCGTTCCCAGCTTGGATGCCGATTCAAGTTCCAGCGGGTCGGCCCAGATGGCATCAAGCCTGCGCCACAGAACGCTGATCGGTTTGGGGCCGGAAACGGTTCGAACCAGCAGCCGGCCATCCTCGACCATCAAATCATCGCCCTCAAGCAGCATCATGCCGAGATAGCGGGCGATGTAGGCATGCTCGAAATAGGTATCGTTCATCGGACCCGGGGTAAGGATGCCGACACGGCTGTTGTCTTCCTGGCGCGCAGCATTGAGCCCGTCCCGGAAGGCGCGAAAAAAGCCTGCCAGCCGCGCGACATTGGCACTGCGGTAGAGTCCGGGAAAGGACCGTGACGAGGCAACGCGGTTTTCGATCGCATAGCCGGCGCCCGAAGGTGCCTGGGTGCGGTCACCCAACACCCACCACCGGCCATCGGGACCGCGGCCGATCTCGAAGGCGAGAAAATGCAGGAAATGTTCAGACGCCGGTTTCACGCCCACCAGTGGCCGCAGCCATTCCGGGTTGGAGGCGACCAGGCTGGCGGGAAGATGGCCGTCGGCAACCAGCTTATTGTCGCCATAGAGATCGGCAATCACGGCTTCGAGCAGGTCGGCACGTTCGCCCAGCCCCGCCGCTAGCGCCTGCCACTCGTCGGTCGGCTGGATCACCGGCACCGGACTGAGCGGCCAGTCGCGCGGACTTGCGCCCTCCTCGTACTGACGCACGAACACACCCGCATCGCGCAGATAGTGCGCGCCACGGGAGAAGTCTCGCTCGCGCTCCTGCGGGTTTGCCGCCTGCAAATGCGCCACCAGCTTTCGCCAGGCCGGCTTTACCCGGCCCTCCTCGTCGAGCATTTCATCACGCACCCCTGGGGGCGGCGCATAGCCTGACAGAATGGCGGACCTTTCGGCATCGTTCGACATGTAAGAGCTGTTCACCGGTCAGAGCCCCGGTTTGCGGCGCAAATCGAGCGTGAACGGGAACTCCGGATGCGGCGTTTCCGGCGTCGGCGTACGGGCGCCGGGGGTATGGCCGCGATGCTCGAACCGCGCCAGCCGGCGAGCTTCGGCCTCGTTGCCATTGACCGGGAACGTATCGTAGTTGCGACCACCGGGGTGGGCTACATGATAGACGCAACCACCGAGCGGCCTTCCCGACCAGGTGTCGAATATATCAAAGGTGAGCGGTGCGTCGACCGGCAGAACCGGATGGAGCGCCAGCGTCGGCTGCCAGGCCTTGTAGCGCACGCCGCCGACCGAGACTCCGGCCTTTCCGGCTGCCGCCATCGGCACCGGGCGTCCGTTGCAGGCGACCAGATAGCGCGACGGATCGGCGCTTTCGAGTTTGACCTGCAGCCGTTCGACCGAACTGTCGGTGTAGCGCACGGTGCCGCCGATGGCACCGGTCTCGCCCAGCACATGCCAAGGTTCGAGTGCCTGCCTGAGTTCCAGCTTCACGCCTTCATAGGCAACCTCGCCACAGAACGGAAAGCGGAATTCGGCCTGCGCCTCATACCATTCCGGCCGCAGCACAAAACCGTGGTCGCGCAGATCCTCGAGCACGTCGAGGAAATCCTGCCAGATGAAATGCGGCAGCATGAAGCGATCATTGAGCGTGGTGCCCCAGCGGGTGAAATGCCCCTTCGCGGGGGACTGCCAGAAGCGGGCGACGAGCGCGCGTATCAGCACCTGCTGGGCCAGGCTCATGCGCGGGTCTGGCGGCATCTCGAAGCCGCGGAATTCGACCAGGCCGAGCCGGCCGGTGGGACCGTCGGGCGAATAGAGCTTGTCGATGCAGATCTCGGCGCGGTGGGTGTTGCCGGTGACATCGGTGAGCAGGTTACGCAACAATCGATCAACCAACCATGGCAAGGGCGGGTTTCCGGCATCGGGATGCGGGATCTGATCCAGCGCCATCTCGAGTTCATAGAGGCTGTCGTGACGCGCCTCGTCAATGCGTGGCGCCTGGCTGGTCGGGCCGATAAACATGCCGGAGAACAAAAACGACAAGCTCGGGTGGCGCTGCCAATGCAAA